>JAJDCE010000001.1 GCA_029260985.1 Patescibacteria group bacterium
TCTGACTAAAACAAAATGCAACTATTTCATTTAATCCTGTTTTTCATCGGCCTCGGCTTCGGTAGTTTCGCCAGCGTGGTGATTCACCGTCTCCATACTCGTCAAAAAGGTATTTTTCTGGGTCGTTCAAAATGCCCCAAATGCAAACATAAGTTAGATGCTATCGACCTAATCCCAGTATTTGGTGCCATCATCAATAAATTCAAATGCAAATATTGCAAAAAGAAGATCTCTCTTCACTATCCAATTCTTGAGCTCGTAATGGGAAGTGGATTTTTAGCTACATCAATCCTAGTAAGCTTCGATAGCTTATGGCTATTGCTCTATTACCTAATTATTACTTTTGTATTTGTTCTCCTTTCATTTTACGACATCTTTTTTCAGGAAATTCCCGATGAAATCTCTGTTCCAACCATCATTTTAACTGGAGTCGTTGCTTACTTTGGACACTTACATGAACCCAAAAGCCTATTGATTGGCTTTTTAATTCCAGTCCTCTTCTTCGGTCTCTTATTTGTAGGATCTGGTGGGCGGTGGCTTGGCGGTGGCGATGTTAGAATTGGAGCCATTATGGGCTTCTTGCTCGGATGGCCCAATATAATCACAGGCTTATTCTTTGGCTATTTACTTGGCTCCATTTACAGCGCCATCGGACTCATATCAGGGAAGCTCAATCGCAAGACCCCAATTCCTTTCGGCCCCTTCCTGTTTAGCGGCGCCTATATCGCCCTTTTCTGGGGTCATGATATAATAGGATGGTACTTAGGACTTATGTAAAATTATGGGTAACTTTAGAACTGTCACATTCGAACTCCCGGATGCGTTTATTGGGTCTCAGGAAACAATCAGAGCCTTTTTTAGGGAAGCTGAAGTAGATGTTGATCTCAACCTAAAAAAACGAACCGCTGAAGCCATTGCCTCAAAACAACGAACGGATGCTCTCAAAGTGCTTGCAAACCGATTTGGACTACCGCTGATCGCTGAAGAAAGAATCTAACTAGGCAAAATCAATCCAATATCGACGGACCAGCTTTTTGTCGACAACGCCTTTCTCTTTCAAAAGACCGCCATTTTTTTCAATAATCTTAATAGAAGCAACATTACTGTCATCACAAGTAACAAGAACCTTATCAAGCCCCAAAGCCTTAGCCTTTTTAAGACTCAATTCAAGAATATTAGAGCCATAACCCTTTCTCCTTTCGGACGGCCGGATATGATACCCAATATGACCCCCGATTTGTTTGAGCTTTTCAGTAAGCTGATGACGAATATTGCAATGACCTACAATCTTATCACCATCAACCAACCAATAAGTAGTAGCTGGAACCCAAAAATCAGGTAAATTCTTACCTTGCTCATGCTCTCGCACAGTTTGAAGATATTCGTCAATTGATTCCGACTTTTCTGGGATAAGCCAAAACCCCCTACCACCCGCCTCCTCAAGCTCTTTTATAAGGTCTGACCAACTTTCAACATACTGTTTAGTGGGCTTAATTAACTTCATACAATCCATTATAAACCACAAGCTAAATAAGCGAAACAACTCGGCGGAAACGCCCATGATGCACGCAAGAGGGCAGTGAAATTTCCTTCAAAATAAACTGTCCGCTAAGTCGAGTCGCCAAATAAGTTCTTGCCCCATTCTGAGAATCTTTATGTGGCAACAAGGTACCATAATCTTTATCAATAGGAACACCTGCAACCTCCGCATTCATAAACAACATCAAATAAGCATCAAGATCTGCCAAAGAAGCTGAGTTAAGAGCATTAAGGCGATCACCAACAGCGCTAAGAGTGTCATCATTACCTAATAAGGGCATACTCGCCACACCATCAATCACCTCAACTCTCCAAAATGAATCTGCCGTTGCCCATTTTCGACTATTGGCAAAAGGGTGAAAGGCGACAGGGGTATTGCTTGCAGTAGAATGCTGCCGATTTTGAATCGCACTTATTTTATCCCTAACGGAACATGGAGGAATAAAGAGCATGGCTGGTTGCTCCAACATATCAATCTGAACCAATTTATCCAAAGTCACACTACCCTCAACTTCCTCGATAGTAGGCAAAGGAGAAATAGATTCATCAAACCCAAAAGCACCCAGCACATTCATAAACATAAAATATTGACGTTCTGCATCAAATGAAATCCGCCTTGGAATTTCGATTTCAGCAGTATCTTCATTACAGAATTCACCAAATTCCATCTCCGCAAAACTTGCGCGAATATCAGCAATAGCCTGCTTACCCTCAGGAGTAGATAAGAAATGACATAATTGCTTCTTTTGTTCATCGGGCAATACAAGCATACACTCCCGAACTATTCCTTCAGGAGAAACAGCTCTTTGGCCCATCCTGGCACTCAATGAATTCGAACCCTTCTTCATAAAAGGAGAAATAAGGAGGATATACTAATATACTTCTAAAAAAATGTCAACCTACACACGCAGAACACAACTCAAAAAGCACACCCTTTACAAACCACCCCCCATCACTATAATAATACACCTTAACATTTAACTAATTATTACATTATGGGTGATACTGATCGTACAACACCAATGAAAGAGCAAGTCAACGATAGCGCTTTTTTGGAAAAAGTTGAAATAAATGAAAATGATATTGCTGAGCTACGAACAAGGCTATCAGAAATCAGTGATGTATCACAAGCCGTTAAAGCTGTTATAGCTGTATTAAACCTACCAAACGCTGACGACACTGTAGACAATGTAATCACAAGAGTTGTGTATTCATCAAGGGAGAGAGGAGCTATTGACGTTGAAAAAGTTATTCAGGGCCTAAGGGACCGTCGAAAAAGAGTGTTGAAAGCGCTGACTTCAGGATAAGAAATGATTACCGAACCACAATCGGCACCCGACCGCTGAAGCGAAGCTTGCCATCCTGTAACACAATTTTCATCGAAATCTCATAAGTACCCGCTGGCACAGAATCCCAAATAAACTTATACACGTAGGCTCCTCCAGTTCCCTCATCGCCTTTCACCTTAGCCACTTCGATTGATTTCTTACCTTTTTGCTTAGCCAAAACAGTGAGCTCTTTTAGGTTTTTCTGAGCCTCTGAATTAAGAGCTGCTTCAATCACAATGCGTCCCCCTTCATCAAATGATTCATTTTTTGATGGCTCGAGAATACGAGACTGACCCGACAAAACATTCGTACTAGACTCTTTTGTGTTCACCTCAATTATGGCCTTAGCTTCGTTCTTTGAATAATCATAAGCCACAGCCTCCAAATCATGACTTCCAAGCTGGCTAGGCACTGCAAACTGCCACACAAAGGGCGGCTGCTTAACCGTGTGCTTCAGCTTTCCATCCATATAGAATTCAACCTTAAAGATATCACCATTAGGATCGTATGCTTCTACCTGAGTTGACATAGAACTCCCGGCGCTCAGCCGAACACCATCACCCGGATAAGTAAAATTAATCACAGGCTTGGTTTTGTCCTCACCAATTTTGACTTTTACAGATGACTGACTGGAGCGGTAAAGATCATCAAAAACAATAGCCTTAATGGTGTGTTTTGAGCCTTTTTTATTTCCTTTTTTGGAAAGTTGAATAGTGCCCTTAAAAGGCGGATTAGTGGCAGTGTCTTTGAGCTCACCATCCCAATAATATTCAACATGACTCACGCCTGATTTAGAGCTGATTTCGGGCCAAACCCCTACAATCGGCGCACTGACCGTCGAAAGAGACGTGGGTGATGAAATTAATATTTTAGGCTTCGTTTTCATCGTTTTAGCCGTGTGAACATCATCGTATTCAGTCGGCACAGGCTCATCCTGGTCATTATCTTTAGCCCACTTACGAACCGCCACTTCCCAATTCGCATTATCAGGCAATATCGCATGATGCTCAAAGAAAGCTTTTTCCTCAACCGCTGCCTTTGGAGTAAATTCGGTCGCAAGTAAACCGGAAACCTTATCAATCTCTACTAATTGATAAGAAGTATCGTATTCTCGTGGAACTGAAAAACTGGCAAAAATATCCGTTTTAGTCACTTCTTCAGGAGTGTGTTCAGAGGGAAGCTTCCCCGTCTTCTCAGAAACTTTAACCCACTTTATCCCTTCAGGTTTTTCAAAAGGAGTACGAGAATGATCCTTGGTCGCTTCAGCCATAAAATCGTGCCACATACGCCCCGCCGTATCCAAACCACTCGCCTTTAGCCCCAGATAATCACCATTATTATTGCCTGCCCACACGCCCGCAGCGATTTTCTTCGTGTAACCGATCGTCCAGGTATCAAATGGATAGTTAATCTCACCCTTTTCTTTATTCGACGTACCCGTTTTTGCCCCATTTACTTGCCCGGGAATACTGAGGGTCTGACGCCACCAACCCTCAGGCCGTGCGTCCACATCCGTCAAAATACTATTCACTAAATACGCCACCTGAGGATCAAGAATAAGAGTTCGATTTTGAGGGCCTTGATATTCTTCCAAAATATTTCCGTTCCGATCTTCAATTTTCAAAATCCCCACAGGATCCATTTTATAACCACCATTCGAGAAAATGCCGAACGCCCCCACCATGTCCATAAGCCTAGCTTCACCTGCACCAAGAGCCAGTGAAAGCCCATACCAATCATCCGGCTGATTGAGCTGAATACCCATTTTCTTAGCTAAATCGAGCACATTGGGGATGCCTGCTAAATAACCAGACTTCACCGCTGGAACATTTAAAGAATGAGCCAAAGATTGACGCATGGTCACCGGCCCACGAAACTCACCATCATAATTCTCAGGTTCGTACCACGCCCCAAATTTCGTCTTCACATCATAAAGAACGGTACTGGGCGCATAACCCTGTAAAAAAGCAGCCGCATAAACAATAGGCTTAAAAGATGAGCCTGGAAGGCGAGGCCGAAGTGACACATTCACCTTCCCATCAATTTCATCATTCCAATAATCCACAGAGCCCACCATAGCCAAAATCTGCCCATTTTCCGGATCGGTAGCCACCAAACTGGCATTGCTCGCCTTGTATCGTTCTAAGTTGGCCTCAGCGTAAGTGGTCACTGCAGTTTCGGCAGCCTCTTGGAGCACAGGATCAAGGGTAGTTGTGACCTTAAGACCTCCTTTTTCTACTTGCTCCTTGCCATATTGCTCCTCCAGTATCTGTCGAATATACATCACAAAATGAGGCGCCTTAATTTCCTCAATATAAGGCTTAAATTCAATCTTTTCAGCCTCCTTTATAGCAGCATCATACTCAAGTTCAGAAATATAGCCTAGATCTCTCATACGCCCCAAAACAAAATCTGCACGACCCTTAACATAAATCTGTTTCGCCCCCTCAGGCAGTTCAATCGGCTCAGCCTCTTCAGTGTCATCAACCCCTTCTTCAACCGCTTCATCCTCCTCAGGCTCATCAACCCCAAATAAATAGGTTTTTCCCAACAAACCCTTACTGAGAAATTCAGGATTAATGGCTACCAATTCTTGCTCAGAAGCAATATCCATTTTGAGTATTTCTTCCTCATCCAAATTGATCGTCGCGTATTTATTGTTCCCATAAGGACTATAGAAAGTAGGAGCTTTAGGAATGGCGGCAAGCACAGCCCCTTCGGCCAAAGTTAATTCTGCGGCAGGCTTTCCAAAGAAAGTATTCGACGCACGCTCAATCCCATAAATACTGGAACCATAGGGAATACGATTCAAATACATTTCTAGAATTTCATCTTTCGTAAATCGCCCTTCAAGCTGAAGCGCTAAGATAATTTCCTTTAACTTACGTGTATAGGTACGCTCAGGGCTAAGAAAAGCATTCTTGATGAACTGCTGAGTAATCGTTGAACCCCCTCGAGCCTGGGAACAGACCCGAAGCTCACCACAAACTGCCTTTAAGATCGCCAAATAATCAACACCTCCATGATTATAAAATTGATCATCCTCAATAGCCATCACTGCCTGAGCGGCATAATCAGGAACATCATCCAAAGCTATATTTTCGCGATTTTCTTCACCATGAATTGTATAAAGCAAACCACCCTCTTTATCATAAATAGCGCTTGATTGAGCCGCCCGTAAATTCTCAATATTATCAATATTGGGAAGCTTAGGAAAAACAAGCAGTACCAAAAGGCCAGCAATCAAAGAAACAAAAATCACCCCCAAAAGAAAAAGCCACTTAACAAGGCGAAGAGCAAATTTCGGCTTATGCCTAGCCGCAGCTAGCTTCTCTAACCGTACCTTAAGCCACAATTTGACTAAATCTTTCTTCTTCAATAGAAAATAATAATTAGAAAATAGTAAATATTAAGACTTCTTTACCGAAATAATTAACTGCTTAATATTTTCTTTTAACCCCTCGGTCCAATTAAACCCTAAAAGTTTCATATCAATTTTAAGTTTATCCCCACTAATCAGCCACTTAGGGTTGTATTTGAGCAGATGGACAATAGGCTCCGCTGTTACAGAGGGGCCAAGATGCAAAACAATTTGTTTTCCTGCATTCCCCATAGTAACCGCTTTTACATTAATAATACCAGCTGCTTTAGCAAGTATTTTGATTTGAAGCACCTGGAACAAATTGCTCACCTGTTTATAAAAATGACCATACTCCGCGATTAAATCCTCTCTGAACTCTTCGAGAAGCTCAAGACTGTCAACAGATGAAAGCTTCTGATAAACATTAATTTTATCTTTCGTATCAGGAATATACTTATCGGGTATATAGGCCTCCAGTGGAAGCTCAATAGACACATCCGATTTCTCCACCTTTGCCGCAGAACTGCCACCAGCCTTTATTTCTTCAATCGTTTTATTAAGCATCCTCAGAAAGTGGTTCACCCCCACCACCCGAATAGATCCACTCTGATTAATCCCCAAGATATCCCCAGCCCCTCTGATTTCTAAATCCCGCATTGCAATCTGGAACCCTGACCCCAATTCACTAGCATCCACAATGGCTCTCAATCGCTTCTTGGCATCCAATCGTAACTGCCTTGCCTGATACAAAAAGTAGGCAAATGCCTGTGTTTTACCACGTCCAATACGACCTCGAAGCTGGTACATCTGAGACAAACCAAAATTTTCAGCATCATCGACAAGAAGAGTATTGGCATTGGGCAAATCAATTCCATTTTCAATAATCGTCGAGGAGACCAAAACGTCAGCCTTAGCTTCTTTAAACTGTAATATCCTCGCCTCCAAATCAGACGGGTGTAATTGCCCATGCGCCACGAGAAAACTCACATTAGGCAGTAGCTTCCTAAGCTTTTCGGCGATACTCTCAATAGTCTCAACTCGATTATGCAGAAAATAAACCTGCCCCCCACGAGCCACCTCTCTTTTAATAGCCTCAATAATCAATTGATCACCATAGCGTCTCACTTCCGTAATAATCGGCAGTCGACCTGGAGGAGGTGTGGTAATAGTCGAAATATCTCTCAATTTATTCAAACTCAAATTAAGTGTACGAGGAATAGGCGTAGCCGTTAAAGTCAGAATATCGACCTGCCTTCGCATCTCCTTAAACCTCTCCTTTTGTTTAACACCAAACCGCTGCTCCTCATCAATAATCACCAAACCAAGATCAAGAAACTCTACATCAGGCTGAAAAAGCCGGTGAGTCCCAATCACAATATCAACATCCCCTTTTCTAAGACGCGCTAAAATATCCCTTTGTTCTTTTGGGCTTTTAAACCGACTCAGCATTTCAATGCGAACAGAAAAATCCTTAGCGCGACGCTCAAATGTCTTATAGTGCTGATCAGCCAAAATAGTAATAGGAGAAACAAACGCCACCTGCTTACCGCCCTGAACAGCCTTAAAGGCGGCACGCATAGCCACTTCTGTTTTCCCAAATCCAACATCCCCGCAAATCAAGCGATCCATCGGCTCATCAGATTCCATATCAGACTTAACATCCATAATCGCCTTCATCTGCCCGGGAGTCTCTTCATAAGGAAATTGGGATTCAAAACCTCTCTGATCATCTGTATCAGGCCCGTAATTATGTCCTTTCATCTGAGCCCGCTTGGCATATAAATCAAGTAACTCCTTAGCCACCCTTTGGGTCTCTTTTTTTACTTTTTGGCTTACATTTTTCCATTCAACTGACCCCAACCGCGTGAGCTGAGGCTCATTCTCTTCTCCGCCAACATACTTGCTGATCTTATCAGCCTGATCGATAGGAACAAACAAACGATCATTCTCAGCATAGCCAATTTCAAGATACTCACGATTAATCTCGTCAATAGATCGAGTGACTACTCCTAAAAAACGACCAATGCCATGATCCAGATGAACCACTAAATCACCCACTCGCAACCCCGTCAAAAAATCTAAATTTATCTTCTGCCCCACTCTCGACTGAGAAGTGCGCTTTAAATTAAAAATCTCCTTATCCGTTAAAAGCTGAATATTAAACTCCGGATTTTGGAAGGACGACGGCACGTTCTCAAGATCAGCAGCATCCAACATCACAATCTTGGCGTCTTTTGACTGCTTAGTTGCAAACCGAATATTCTCCTCATTAAAAATAGCAGTGAGCTCCTTGGTTCGCTTGGTGAGAATGTTAATTTTCCAGCCACGCTGAACCTTGTCTCTTAAGTCATTTAAAAGATCAAAAACATTGTAATATTTAAGCACGGACAAATACCGAAGATGAAAATACTTCTCATCATTTTTAGGAAAAGAAGTAAAATAAAGCTTTTGAGAAGGATTTGCATCAAGAGCCTTCATAAATTCCTCAGATTGCTCGTCCACATCATCAATCACCACCAAATCATCCTCAGTCAAATGCTGCAAAAACGCAGTTTTACCCCCCTCAACATTAATGGGTAGAAAATCAATTCGCTCAAGCTTCTCACCCAACAGCTTTGTCTCTTGATTATACTCCCAGATACCAGCCACCTTCTCATAATCCACCTCAATTTTCACAGGGTACTCCATATTGGGTGGAAACACATTAACAACCCCGCCTGAGCGTCGATATTCACCCTTACCCAACACAACATCAGCGCTGGGCTGATACCCCATCTGGATCAAATGATTGAAAAACTCAACCACATGAACCTCTTGATTTATTGAAATCACAACCCCCCGCTCAACCAACTCTTGATAAGTAGGCAGAGGCAAAGCGGCATCCTTTTGATCAAGAAGATAAAACTGAGACTTAGAATCATGAAGTCCGATAATCGTTTCAGTAACTCGATAATCATCCCTATTCCCCTCTAATAAATGATCTAAGCAATGAATGGGGTGATCAGTCCAAAAAGGGAGGTTGTTTCTTACCTCATATATCTCCTTATTATCATTGACCAACCAAACGATATTTTTAAATTTTCTACGCTGAACAAAGTCAGCAATCATATAACTTTTAGCTGTAATATTCCCCACACCCGAAATAACGAGTGGCTCATCACGCCGGCACGCATCAAAAATTTCTTTATGAACCTCTTTAGGGAAATAAGAGTAAATATTCACTTATAAGACAACAAAAAAACAAGGGATTAAAAGGCTAATGAATCTACATTCACTAGGGTGATTAATTTTGTTTTAGTAAAAAATTAAGAATAAATTTAAATCTTTAACGGCATCACAATATGGATATAGTCTGACCTCCCGCTTGACTTAATCATCGCCGGATTTGTTTTATCACCCAGCTCCAATGTCACCTGATCACCCCCAATGTTACCTAAAACATCCAGAACAAATTGAGAATTAAGCGCAATTTCACTTGGATCACCCTCAACTTCAGACTTTATCTTAATTTCACCCACACCATACTGTGTTGTATCTGTAGTGATCATCAAACCTTCACTATCAACCTTAAACAAAACCTTATTGTTATTCTCTTTTGCAAACAGGTTAATTCGTTTTAAAACCAAACTAAGCTCAGAAGCCTTTAGTGTAGTTTTGGTTTTCACCTCCTTTGGGATAACTTGTTCATAATTAGGAAACTGCCCCTCAATCAAACGAGACGTTACCTTAATTTTATCCACTCCAAAGAAAATCTGATTCTTTGAAACAATAATCTCAACATCACCATCCTGTTTCACAAGACCAAGTATATTACCAAGTTCCAATATAGTTTTACCAGGCACAATACATGAGATATCACCTGAAGAATCCGTCACTTTAAGTGTTTTTTCGGCCAACCGATAACTATCAGTAGCCACCATCTTCAGTTCATCTTTCTCTATCTTGAAATATACACCTGTTAAAATAGGCCGAGTGGTATTATAAGCAGCCGCAAATACAACCTGGTGAATAGCCTGGGCTAAGTCTTTAACAGAAACCTTAAACCCACCCTCCTTTTCCACCACTGGAATTGAAGGAAACTCGCTCGCTGGAATACCCTTAATCTTAGTCTTTGAATCATTAGTTTCAACAAGCACACTATCACCCTCCTCAACAGCAATGTTTACCTCGCTATCTTTTAAATATCCAACATAATTTGTTAAAAGTTTAGACGGAATGGTCATTTCACCCTCGTTTTTAATATCAGCATCAATCAAATAGCTGATAGCGATTTCCAGATTAGTTGTGGTGAAAAAGAGTTTCTTTGCCTCCGCCTTAATCAAAACATTATTAAGAACAGGGAGGGTATTATTAACCCCCACCGCCTTATTGGTGATACTAAGAGCATTGGCCAAATCTTTCTGAGAACAAGTTAAACGCATTGTCTGTATTATTGTTAGACAAAAATATTAAAGCAAGTTTTAAAAAACTTCAAGAAAACATTTATATTTTATTGTTTTTTCTTATTCAATGCAAATTGTTTTCCTCTTATTAATAAAGAATATTTTAATAATTTATTATAACTCGTAGTCATAAAGGACTATTGTCTAAAATGTTAATTGTGTTTTTATGAAATAATTAAACGATTTAGGCAGTAGTTAGCCAAAAACTAGATAGTTTGAAATAAGATAGTATTCAATAAAAAGTTGTAACATTTATCTCTTAAGGTAATCAATTTTTAATAAATACAAGGTGTTAAGATTAAAAAATGGCTTTCTGTAGTACATTTATATTTAAAAAAAGATCATCAAGTATTGGTTTTTATTGGACAGCTTGCCAAGAAACCTGAATACAAATGATAGACAAGTGAGATAGACAAAATTGTTAATAAAATGTGCATAACTTGTTGATAACCTGTGTATAAAATCATAAAGCATAAGCTATAAAGCCAAACCGTCAGAAAACGCTTAGATAAAACAAAAAACAACCAACCTTGTGTATAAATATTATAAACACCACAAAACTCCACATAGAGTTATCAACATTATTTCTGTTATCAACATGATGAAATGAGTTATGAACCTAAGTAGACACAGGGGTGGCATAAATCACATAGCGATGACTAATGCTGTCAGGTGGCCAGCAGGTGTAGAGCGCTAATTCTTCGTAACCATGATCATTCATGACTATGCCCAGGTTGTTTGCGGGCATTATTTCCTTGTTATGAATTTGATACGCGTGCCCTTTTTCATGATAGTTGATATAAATCCGATCTCCTGCACTAAGCTTATCGATTTGCCTTAACACCTGTTTGTAAGCAGAGCTATCCCAATTATAACCGGAAGAATGGCCAAAAATAACCAGCTTCTGACCTTCACCAGGGGGAGAAAGATAATGCCCCAAGCCATACTTTAAAACCTCAAGGGCGCTTTTGGCGTTGTAAGGATCGGCAAACGAAACATTCAGGTTCACAATGTTCAACTTAGGAATGGTGAGGGTGTATTCAGCAGAATAAGGCTGATCAGGGGTGATTGGTTCATAGCCATCCATTACGATACCCAGTCTGTACAATAAATCTGCCATTTCTCCTCGAGCCATCAATTGTCCGGGGTGATAAAATTTATCAGGATTAATGATTTTTTTACCCCTCGCATAGGCAAAGTAGCGCGAAAACCAGTCTGAACTTTTCACATAAAGTAGCGGATGTTCTGAAAATCGGGTTCTTGTTGTATCAGTGCCGGAGGCTTCCAGAACCACCTTTAGCCCCTCAGCCAGATTAATATTCTGAGAAGGCTTAAAGTTTCCATCAGGATAACCCTTAATAACTCCATTTATAGCTGCGACACACACATACTTAGCAAACCAGGAGCTATAAGGAACATCGGGGAAGTAAATATACGACCATGTTGGCATCGTATGCTCTGTCAGACAATTATTAATTTCGGAATCAGTAAACAGAGATTCAACAACAATCTTGGTGAATTCAGCCCGGTTGATTGTTGTTTCTGGCTTAAATGAACCGTCCGAATAACCCCCAACAACCCCCTCGTTGGATAGGCTCTCAATAGCATCTGAATACTTGTGGTAAGGGGGAACATCCGTAAAAACCTGGGCATACGTTGCCATAGGCACCATAAGTGCTAGCATCAGAAACGCCAATTTTTTTACAAAACCAAAAATATTCATAGGGGTTTAGGGTGTTTATTGTACATATTTTTAAATATTTGTCAACATCTAGAGTGGAAGAACCAATAAGGAACTGAGGTGACAAAAGTTACTTGCCCTTTCCCCCATTTATGTTATAGTTCGATCTTATAAATAAGTTGTCATGAAGAAACCCATTGACCACCTCAAAACTTCCCCTGCACCCACCAAAACAAATACTGAATTCAATGGTCCAAGCCTAACAAGTAAAGGTTTGCCTGCAGTAAGGCCTGATGACGGAGTTGCCAGAACAATCGATGAAGCAAAAAAAGCACACCCCTTTTTAATTGATGAGCTCGGTAAAATCCATCGTGAGGTTGTCGCCAGACAACGAGGGCAAAAAGAAGGTGATAATTCCGCAGATGATGGGGTTACGCTCTTAACTTGCCTTGGAGAATCAAACAAGCGAATGCGACAGAGGGCAGCAGTCGCAAGCAGGGTAAAGAAGCTCAAGGTGCGAAACAGCCCCAGAAGTGTTGATGACATCATTCGTGACTATCTTGATGATGACAGGCCTGTTCAAATTGAACCCTCTACTGATAGAAGAAAGAGAGATAGCACTTTGGTAATGCCTGTGGCGGACGATGATACCCACAATTCCAGCATTACAGCACTGCAAGAGCTAAACGATCAATTAGAAAAAAAAGCCGGAAAAGTTGAGATAAGTGAAATGAACAGAAATAAAAAAAATGGACACAACCAAAAGAAGAGAAAAATTTTCAAAAATACCCCTTATAATCCGAAGATTAATTCTTAAAATGCTAGCTGAAGAATCCCGAAGCAAGATGGTTCCCCCAGTTGAGGTCACCTACACCTTGGGACAAAGGCCTTTTTGTCAAATCCAACCAGTCGACAAAACCAAGGATTAATCCTGAACCAAATCATCCTCTATCTCAGCACTATCTTTATTAAAGGTGTCCATCAGATTCATTATTTCGCCCTCAGAAACTGCACCACCTGCGTTATGGGCAGTAATCAACTCATTCACTTTTGATGCAATCGATTTCAGACTTGTTTCAACTGCTGGATCAACATTTTGAGTAAGCCCTTTTTTAATTTCCACCATCTTATTGGTCAAAATAAGAGTGGCAAGAAACATAATCAAGAACGGACCCCAAAAAGCCGACTTATCTCCAAATTCCAGCATCCCATCATAGGTTTTTTTAAGCCCCTGTTTAGTCTCTTTATATTTCTTAACAAGTTTCGAACGCTCTTTGGCATTATCAAATTTTTTGCCTGCGTATTCCTTCGCCTTTTTAAGCCAGCTTCTCGCACGATCTCTAAGCCTTTTAGGTTTGTCGCCCTTTTCCGGTTTAGGAGTGATTGGCTCTTTGTCTTTCGGGGTAACGGCAGCAGGAACAGGTTTGTTCGGATTGTAACCAGTGGTTTCACGATAATTTTCCTGCACACTGTGTCCAGCGTAACCACCAACCACAGTGCTGAGAGCTGCGATCCCGCCCCATTTTTTCAAAAGACGTTTTAATCGAACGCGGAAACCATTGATAGCACCAAGTTTTAGCGGCTCTATTTTCTCAACAGAAGCCACAATTTCTTTTTTGTCTGATTTGTCTGCGTTGTTATCTTGAGGACTTTCAGCCATCTTTATTTGTTATATTATCTATATATTATACAACAAATAACCCAAAAAAGCAATGCTCTATCCTGATCAAGCCAGATGGTTAAGCCCTTTTCTTCACATCAGCCGCCTTTTTATTGCTGACAATTTTTAGTTTTTGATCCAACAACACCATCTTATCTCCCGGAAGATCCTTTTCGACGAGCACATTGCCACCCACAAAACTATTTCGCCCGATCTTCACCCCTGGATTCGTGCTGGCATTAATCCCAAACCGCACCCCACTACCGATGATCGCACCAAACTTAGGAGTGCCCGTGTCCTCCTTTGCATTCTTAATGTTTACCTTCACGTTTTCTTCATCAAATCTCAAATTCCCCAACACCGTTCCGGCTCCAAAAGAAACATTATGATCCACAACACTGTCACCCACATAATTAGTGTGCGTCCACACATCGTGATTCAAGTAGCTCCGGGCCACTTCAGTCGAAAAACCAACCACCGAATTATCTCCCAACATACTGCCACGAACCAATGAATTGTTAGCAATCACACAGCCATCGCCAATATAAGCGGGTCCGTGAATCACAGCATGTTCCATCACCTTCACGCCTTTGCCGATATAAACATTGTCTCCCACAACAGCCGTTTTGCTGATTTTGGCTGAACGGTCAATTTTGGCCTCTTGCCGATCCAAAAAGTGTTCCATCACCCTCAATATATGCCAAGGAAACTTAATGGGCTGCCAGTATCCATTGTATTTTAATACTTTTAGCCTAGCCTTCCCCTTTTTAATATACTGATCCAAAGCCTTTTCGTACCGCCCATCAGCCTTACCTTTCACGGCCTTTAATTGAGAGATAAAAGAAGGGAAATCGTTGTAGATGTGCAGTACCATATTCACCATATCACTAGGTTCCTTGCCCGCCCCAGGTTTTTCCACAACACCTGTTAAATTACCTTTTTTATCAACCGATAAATACCCACCCGGGAAGTAGCTCATCATCCGCTTGCCCACAATGACCCCATCCTCCGCAGCCTTTGCTGCCTGAAGCGCTTTTTCGAAAAGAACATCCTCAAAAACATCGTTCGTACTGAGCACCATAATATTTTTATGCTTCACCACATCAGCGCCAGCAAGAACTCCACCCGCCATCCCATCCTCCAGTTTTTTTTGCTCGGCCACCACAACATTTTTAAAGCCTCTAAGCACCTTCTTTAATCGGCCCAAATTATGAGCGCCACCCACTACCACAATGTCTCTAATTTTAGCCTTTTTAAGGGCTGCTACCCGATGTTCAATCAAGGTCTTACCGCCAAATTGAAGCAAATTCTTATCTTCAATAGGCTCCAATCGAGTGCTTTGACCCGCTGCTAACAAGATGACTTGCATGATAATGATGGTTAAATCGTGACCATTTTAACATAATAAATTACATATTGTGATTGCGGGATTGTGGTAGGGGTCGCAGATCTGCGACCCCTACCACCCCTATCGCCATAACCACACAATACTACCTTCCACCATCGTCTGCCTCACCTCTAAACCTCTCAATTTCTCCAATGTTTCTGGATGAGGATGTTCATACGAATTATCCTCTCCTAACGAAATAACAGCGGTTTTCGGATTCACCGCGCTTAAGAATGCATCAGAGGTCGCCGTTCGGCTCCCATGATGTCCCACCTTCAAAATCTCAGCGCCTACCGATTGACCGGAAAGCAATATTTCTCGCTCTTCTCCAATTTCCGCATCACCTGTCAGCATTACCAACGACTCCCAACCATCCGATTGACGTCGCACTAGCTGAGTGACCACCGATGTATTATTTTTATTACGCACCTCTTGGCCAATCAAACTGTGATCTACAAGCGGGTACAAAATATCCAGAAATAGATTTTGCCCAATCTGAATATCCTGATCACTGTTCGGGAATACAATCGGAATATTGCGCTCTTTTACTTGCCTGACCAGCTCCAAATAAACAGGGTCTTTTGAGGGCACTCCAGTTATAACCACCCCTTCTACATCATATTTCTGCATCACATCTAATAAGCCCCCGTAGTGATCCCGATGAGGGTGTGTAAGGATAAAGAGGTCAATTGTTTTATCGAAAAAACTAAGTTGCTTACCAAGTTCATCCACCACTTTGCTGCCCTCTCCAGCATCAATCAGCACATTATGATATTCAGGGGTTTGAATTAGGATCGAATCCCCTTGCCCAACATCCAGAACCGTCACCGATAAGGACTGGCTCACGGCAAAAAATTGAAATATAGCTAAAATCATCAGTCCAAGTAAGGTCAGATGAATCAAAAACCAATGTTTTAATTTAAAGTCCGGCATAGCTTTGCCGGGAGGGGGTTTAATTGTAGTGTCCTACGTAAGGCTTACCTTCATCATTTAAAACTTCATCGTCAATTAACCTAAAAATAAGCGACCTAATAATCTGTCCAAGGCCTGGGTATTTATCCATTTCTTCTTCCAGGCATGGTTGATAAGGGGTAGAAAAACTGCACTTATTTCCCGCATTCTCATGGTCAGGCTCAATCGTCATTAGGATGTGGTCTCTATAGCCCATCACTTCAAGGGCCGCCTCATGCCCATTTTTACGGTCATAAACAATAACCCGAACACCTTTTGTGTTATGCACGGTTTGCCGAATCATCCTTTCATTCATTGGTGTATAGGCGTGTAGACTCATAGTAGGTCATTTAAATCTATTTTGGACAACCTGTCAACTTTTTGTCTTGCCAACAACACACTGTTGTCTTATCATTTACCCCTTTTATCCATTAATAAAATCATATGAATGATCCAGAAACCATGGATAAAGCTGCCCCCCAAACCGAAGAAGAAAATCAAGTGCCAGAAATGCTTGAGCCACTTCAGAATGCAGGTAAAATCAAATATTTAGT
>JAJDCE010000002.1 GCA_029260985.1 Patescibacteria group bacterium
TTCCCTAAAAATCTACTAAACGAGGTTGTCAGGGATCGAATTGCACGATATATTCTTATATACAGGTAATTTTAAGCAGTTTTTTAGAATTGGCTCAAGTTGAACCTGAGGCCACGCTTCCATGCCCGAATTTGACGATTGAAGATAGGGGCAAAATGACCGGCAGGGGACATTTAGGAGGCGATATGAGTGTCAGTCAGAAAATCATGTTAAAGATTCGTCAGTTTGGCCAGTTTGAGGTCATTCAAGATGGGGAATCTTTGCCCGCCGATCGCTGGCCTCAGCGTAAAACCAAAGCATTGTTAAAGGTGCTTGTGTCAGAACGTGGACGAACGTTCACTCAGGATCAATTGGTGGATTTGCTGTTTCCCGAATTGGATGTGGACAAAGCAGCCAAATCACTTTACAACCGCATCAGCGAATTGCGTCATCTGCTCGAACCGGACCTGAGCAGGGGCAATCATTCCACGTTTGTGCTCCGTGTGGGTAAAGGCAGTTATGCGTTCAACAAAGACATCGATTGTTGGATCGACACGGAAATTTTCAAAACTCATCTTGAAACCGCCCGCGATTTTGAGCAGTCAGAACACTGGGCCGAAGCCGTTCATGAGTTTCGCCAAGCTGCTGACCTGTATCAGGGTGAATATCTAAGTGAAGACCGCTATGAAGAATGGGCGCTGGAAGCCCGCCAACACTGGCGCAATATTTATCATCAAGTATTGCTGGAAATGGCCACGTGCCATGCTCATTTGCAACGATATGAATTGGCCATCGACTGCTGCCAGCAAGTGATTGACGATGAACCCGTTTATGAAAAGGCGTATCAACAGCAGATGCGCTATGCGGCTAAAATGGGGGATGAAACCAAAGCCCTTCATATTTATCAATCGTGTGTGACCGCACTCAACACCTTGCTTGAGGTAAATCCCAGCAGCAACACCCAAGAAATCTATCAACAAATTTTGCAACAGCAAAAACCTCAACCCCCGAAACCTGATCCAATTAAAACTGAAAATTTAACAGCGCTAGAAACGCCTATAGATGACACACTTGAAATGCCAAAACGAAGATCCGGCTTCAGATTTGGCAAGCTTCAGGCCGTAACAACAGTCGCCATTGTCATAACAATAATGTTGTCTGTGGCTGGCTGGTGGACGATGAATTCACTGTCCGCATCCGTTGAAATTCCATCCGTGGCTGTGCTGCCGTTTGTCAGCATCGATACCAATGACGCGTTTTCTTACTGGTTCACCACCGAGGATTTTGCCAACAGTTTGACGGTTGAACTGACCAATATGCTGAGCCAGGTCAAGGGGCTTCGTGTCGCTGCCAGCACTTCAACCTTTGCATTACAAAACAGCAATTTACCTATTTCAACCATCAGTGAAATCCTGGGCGTTGGCACGCTGCTGGAAGGCAGCATCCGCAAAAGTGGCAACCAACTGCGCGTGACCTTCCAACTCATCAACGCTGTCGACGGCCTTCACATTTGGTCCGGCAAGTACGACACGCAAGTCAACCCAAATTCCTTCTCCATCCTGGACGAAATCATCCCTGACATTGTCAACGATCTGAGCATTGCTTTAGGGGTTCAATCAGCTAACACAAACTAACTTCTTTCATAACTTTGATATTTTGCAAGTTTTGTATGGAGTTACATCCTTAATGTGAAGTATATGGTTGACATAAAAAACTTAATACGCTACACTGGCATTTCTTGTTTTGGGACGATACAGTTGTAGAAGCAAAAAAGAGGCTTCTGCACATCTATATTTTAATTTAGAATACTGGGGGAACGCTGTGAGTAGGGACACCATTGTCGTTCAAGGGGCGCGGGTTCACAATCTGAAAAACATCAGTCTGGAAATTCCACGGGAAAAGTTTATTGTTTTTACTGGCATTTCAGGCAGTGGCAAATCGTCACTGGCATTCGACACGTTATATGCCGAAGGGCAGCGTCGTTATGTGGAAAGCTTGAGCTCGTATGCGCGTCAGTTCCTGGGTCAGATGGACAAGCCGGATGTGGACTTCATCGAAGGACTTTCGCCTGCCATTTCCATTGACCAGAAAACGGTACATCGAAACCCCCGTTCCACCGTCGGCACTGTCACTGAAATTTATGATTATTTGAGATTATTGTATGCCCGCATCGGTAAACCCCATTGTCCGCAGTGCAGCAAGCCCATTGCCCAGCAAAGCGCCACGCAAATTGTGGACCAGATCCTGACCTTGCCTGAAGGCACCAAGATTCAAGTGCTGGCCCCTATCGTTCGCGGACGCAAAGGTGAATATAAAAAATTATTTACAGAACTGGGTCAGGAAGGCTTTGTCCGTGCTCGCGTTAATGGGGAACTTCGCGAAACCACCGAAGACATCAGTTTGGAAAAGAACAAAAAACACTCCATCGAAGCTGTTGTGGATCGACTCATCGTTAAACCAAATATCCAAAATCGCTTGGCTGACTCCGTCGAAACAGCTTTGAAGCGCGCTGAAGGCATGGTGGTTATCGACCTCATTGACGGCGAAGAGCTTTTGTTCAGTGAACATCTGGCCTGCGCCCATTGCGGTATCAGCTTTGAAGCGTTGGCCCCGCGTATGTTCAGTTTCAACAGCCCGTTTGGAGCCTGTTCCAGTTGTGATGGTTTGGGCTATAAACTGGAAATTGATCCTGAACTGGTGCTTGATCCTCGCTTGTCAGTGTCCGAAGGCGCACTGATTCCCTGGGCATCTTCGCAAAGCAAATGGCTTAAAGGTATTTTTGAAGGAATTTCTAAGACCTATAAAATTGACCTCGACAAACCCGTCGAAAAGCTTTCAAAAAAGCATGTGGAATTGTTGCTCTACGGCACAGGTGGCGAGAAAGTGTCTTTCCCTTATACCAACAGCTATGGACACACCCGCACGTTTGAAACCGCATTCAGTGGGGTGGTCAACAA
>JAJDCE010000011.1 GCA_029260985.1 Patescibacteria group bacterium
TCATGCTATCAGGATTTTGCTGTAGAGATTCTGGTATTTCTAATTCTCTACTGGTTTTATCCAGATTCCTTTCGATATGTTCAAGCTTAACCAAATATTGGCTGATGGTTTCACGATCTACTTTTAAGGCATCCGGATTTGTTAACACTCCAGACTGATAAGCTTTTATTTTCTGATCAATACCTCTGACTTGATCTAAGCTTATGACTTTTACATCTCGTTTCTTAAGCGCTTCAAATTTTTGTTCTACTTTTTTGAATTGCTGAGTCAAATAAGCTTTAATTTGCTCACGTTTAATTTCCCTGGCCTCTAATAATAAATTAGTCAATTCCAGGCGCTGTTCATAACCGAGCATTTTATCAACGGAGCGTATCGATTCACCTTCGATTTGTTCTGTTAGGCTGTGCAGCCGGGATTTGCCTCCTTCTTTAACCTGCTTCTGAATCAGATGAATGACATCGTCATTAAGTCCAGCAGCTTCTTTTGTGTAAACAAACCTAGCATTATCCGCATTTTCTTCTTTAAGTTTTGCCTCAGCTTGCAGCTCTGCCACTCGACGATTGATCCAGTTGGTTTTACCTTTCAGATCCGCTTTAATTTCCCGTGCTTTATTTAGATCGATTGTTTCGCCTTGACTAACTTTTTCATATTCCCCATTTAATGCTTCTTCTCTTTCTCCCCATTCAGCAGTTGCTTGTTTGGTCAGTTCTGGATGATCGGTGCCCAATGACCTTAAGAGATTTGTTGCTTTTTCGTGAAGGGTCATTGCACCACGGGATGCTTCTAGCTGACGCTGAAGTTTTGAACTGAAGAAAACATGAAGATCTGAATTAAGCAGGTCATCAATCCTGACCTGATTGATATTTGAACCTCTTAACAGATCAATATTTTCATTGAACTCATCAATGTCTCTAAGGGCAGTGTCAAAATTTCGCTGGTTCTCAACTGGCGCTTTAGCGGATTCAATGTATGTTTCGCAGGCTACTTTTTTGAGTTTAAGGTCTTCAGTTGTAGTCTTGCCTCGTCCAGTCAACTTTGCCAGTACTTTCCTGGTCTTACTACGTGTCTCCCTTTTTCTTATCTGATCATCAATTTCACTGACATGATTTTGCAGAACATTCTGACCGATAGCATATTCATCAGGCAGCCAGTCTTTGGATTCGACGTTTTCAGCCGCTGAGTTTTGCGCGAAAAATACCAGTCTTTTTTCACCGATTTGAAATTGATTCCCTTTCGTGTTTTTTCCAAAAATCATTGAGACATAAATTTATCTAATTATTATACCATAAAACGGACCAGTTTTCCAGAGATAAATGACTGCACGTACAGCAAACTCTCCAGACGTCTAATTGGATGTTCTATGTTCCCGATTTCTCGGGATTATGCCGGGTCGCTTCATTGAGAGTAACTAGCCCACAGCATTTCGTCTATAATAACTTAAAAATGCTAATTGTCAAGTAAATTGGTTTTTATGTAATTCCAAATGGCCGCTCAGCTCCTTCGTCACGGGGCTCAAATTGGGGATAGCTTGCAAATAACCCAAAGCTATCGTAGTATTTGTTTTCTTTTTTGAATTTAAACTAATTTTATGCTTTATACGGAGCTGAGGATTTATAATATTTCCCAAGAATTATCTAAGGAGATTTTCTGGATCACTAAAAAGATCCCATATTATTGGAAGAATAGGGATGTTGATCAAATCAGAAGATCTTCCGCTTCCGTTCCAGCTAATATTGCCGAGGGATATTCTAGACGTTTTTATGCTAGAGATTTTATCAGATATCTTATAATTGCACTCGGTTCAAGTGATGAAACTCAAGTGCATATCAAATCTCTTTTTGATAAGGAGTATTTATCTCTAGCTGATTTTAATACTTTTTCTAATCGGTATAAAAATTTGTCTATAAAAATTCTTAACTATATCAACTTTCTTAAAAAGAAGCATAAAATTAAAATTTAACCCCAATCTGAGCCCCGATCTGAGTTCCAATTTGGAATTATCGTTTATTTAGATCAATCATAGTCTTCACTACGGTATCCGGATTGAGGGACATGGTATTGATTCCTTCTTTGGCTAAAAAGCGGGCGAATTCCGGGTAATCACTTGGAGCCTGGCCGCAGATGCCGACCTTAACCTTCTTCTTTTTGCTGATTTTGATGATTTGACGAACGAGCGTTTTAACGGCTTCGTTTCGTTCATCAAATACATGGCGAACGAGTTCGGAGTCACGATCAACACCTAAAGTTAGCTGAGTTAAGTCGTTTGAGCCAATAGAAAATCCGTCGAATATTTCAGCGAATTGTTCTCCTAGAATTACATTGCTTGGAATCTCGCACATTACATATACTTCCAAGCCGTCTTTTCCTCGCTGCAGGCCGTTTTTACGCATTTCAGCGAGTACTTTTTTACCTTCTGTAATTGTTCGGCAGAAGGGGATCATCAGCTTAAGATTGGTCAGGCCCATTTCATTACGTACTTTTTTCATGGCCTTGCATTCCAGAGCAAAAGCATCCCTGTATTTTGGATCGTAGTATCGACTTGCGCCTCTCCATCCGATCATTGGATTATCTTCTTTTGGTTCGTATGGGGCGCCTCCTATCAGATTCGCATATTCATTGGATTTAAAGTCGCTCATACGCACAATCACATCATTTGGCCAAAAGGCTGCAGCGATAGTGGCAACCCCTTCAGCTAATTTATCTACAAAAAAGTCCGTCTTATTCTTATAGCCGGCTGTAATGTCGTTGATTTTTTGCTTTACTTTCGCGTCTTTTATTTTTCTGAAATTAATTAGCGCAAGCGGGTGAATTTTGATGTAAGAATTGATAATGAATTCCAGTCGGGCCAGTCCGACACCTGCGTTGGGAATGAATGAGCTTTCAAAGGCAATATCCGGATTTCCTAGATTCATCATGATCTTGGATTTGGGCATTTTCAGGTTTTTCAGACTTGTTTTTTTGACTCTGAATTTAAGTGCACCCTTGTAGATATTTCCGAGCTCACCTTCACAGGCTACCGTTATTTTATCTCCGGTTTTAATCACCTGAGTCGCATTTTCGGTTCCTACTACGCAAGGTATACCCAGTTCGCGGGATACAATGGCGGCGTGACAGGTTCTCCCTCCACGATTGGTCACAATGGCTGAGGCAATTTTCATAATAGGCACCCAATCCGGGTCAGTCATTGTAGTGACCAGAATTTCACCTTTTTGGAACTGTTTTATCTGGTTCGCACTTTCTATTACGCGGGCTGTTCCGGATGCTACCTTTGCGCCAACAGGGGAGCCACTGGAAATGATAGTGCCTTTTTCGGTTAGCGAATAATCTTCTAATATACTGGTGTCTTTTCTGGACTGAACGGTTTCAGGACGAGCCTGAACGATGAATAATTCACCTGTTTTTCCGTCTTTTGCCCATTCCATGTCCATAGGTTTAAAATAACCGGCTTCTTTGCTGTAATGGTCTTCTATAGTGGCTGCCCACTCCGCTAGCTTGAGCACTTCTTTGTCGGTGATGCAGAATTTGTCTCTATCGCTTTGTTTAACAGGAATATTTTTAACAGGGGATTTAGTGCCATTGGGGGAATAGATCATTTTGATCTGCTTTGCTCCAATTCTTTTGGTGAGAATGGGCTTATAGCCTTCTTTCAGCGTGGGTTTAAAGACATAAAATTCATCGGGATTTACGGCGCCCTGTACCACGTTTTCTCCTAATCCGTAGGCCGCATTTATAAGCACTGCATTTTTGAAGCCGGTTTCTGTATCAATGCTGAACATAACACCGGATGATGCCATGTCTGAACGGACCATTTTCTGCACCGCAATGGAAAGGCCTATTTGAAAGTGATCGAATTTCTTTTCTTCACGATAAGCAATCGCGCGGTTTGTAAAAAGGGAGGCGAAGCACCGCTTGCATGCATCGAGTAATTCATGATCTCCGCGAATGTTTAAGAAAGTCTCTTGTTGGCCCGCAAAAGAGGCGTCTGGTAAATCCTCGGCAGTAGCTGAGGATCGGACCGCAACATCACAGTTTTTTCCGTACATTCGTTCCATTTTCCGGTATGAATCCAGGATTGCCTTATTCAGATCTTCAGGAAATTCCGCTCTTAATATTGTGTTCCGCACTTTACGTCCGCGTTCTTCCAGATTATCCATATTTTTAGCGTCCAGGCCTTTTAAAATCCTTTTTATGTCATCCTGAATGCCTGCTGACTTAAGCAAGTGATGGTAGGCAAATGCCGTTACCGCGTATCCGTTCGGGATTGCTACTCCTTTTGGAGTCAATTCTCTGTACATTTCCCCTAAAGAGGCATTTTTACCTCCAACAAGCGGAACATCTTTAATTCCAAGTTCGTCGAACCAGAGAACCAATTCCTTTTTACGGCCGATCCGTTTGAGTAGTTTTTTAAGCATATTTTTTATATTAGATTTCGCTTAAAAATATATCACCTTTTTTATTTGGGTACAATGAAATTGACTACAGCGAAATAACGAAATTACGAAGTAGCATATCGTTCTATCGCTAGTCTGAATACACCATCAAATTATTTTCCTGAATGGTTTTCATTCTATATATAGTCTCTGCGACCATGGCTCTTGTCATCCCTTTGCCAGCCTGGAAGGTGCTGCCGCCATCGATGATATTCATTTTGTTTGCCAGGAAGGCATAGCCTGCGAACCAATCGTCCAGGCTCACATCATCGTATGGTTTTGTGATGTCTTCAGATGGTTTGATATTGTTGGTTGCAAAAAGCACTTTTAAATACTCGGCACGATTCACTGTGTTCGCTGGCTTAAAGCTTCCATCGTTGTAACCATTTACGATTCCACGGGCAACGGCCGTAGACAGTGTCGATGCGTACCAAGCTGATTTGTCTACATCATTGAAATGAAGGTCAAAAGGACCACCGACATCCACATTAAAGGCAAGCATCAGCATTTTTAATGCCTCTGCACGATTCACTGTTTTATTGGGCTGGAATGATCCGTCTGAGTATCCACTTACAATATCCTTATCTTTCAAGTATTTGATTGCATTGTAGTTAGGATGATTTCTTTTGACGTCAGCGAATACTTCTTTTTCTTCCCTGAGCATGGATGAACTATCGCCGAGTAGTGCACCGTTTTGAGCTTTGAAATTCACTGGTTCGTCGCCACCGATCACAACTCTTACTTCTGCCACTCCGCTTTTAAAATCTGTACTGCTTAGGTTTTCCGGCATGATCCGGACTTGTCCTCGATCTGCTCTCACATTTACTAACCCTGTGAAGTTAACAGCTGGAGATATATTTCCATTTTCATCCAAAGCAATTACCTGCATTTTTTCTACTATGTTTTCCTGATAGTGACCATCGTGCTCGATGTGAAGTTTGGCAGCAAGCTTTACTTCGTTTATAAAGCTTACTTGGTAGCCGCTTTTGCCGACGGTGATCGTAGCGGATCCAACTTCTGTTGAACGAATGACTACCTTAGCTGAACCGTTATTAAAATCTGCCTTGCTTAAACTGTCCCTCAGTAATTGTCCGGCGCCTGAATGTTCAATTCTGATTCGATCGTCATCCGACATATTGGCTATTTGACCTAACTCGTCGGTTATCACTAGATTAATTCCATTTCCAACTAAGCTCACCCGCTCTCCACTGATTTTGAATTCAAACAGATGTTCCTTGCCCGTTTCTCTGAAAGTCGGCTGAGGATCCGGCGTAGGTTCAGGTGTCGGCGTTGGAATTGGATCTGGTTGAGGATCCGGATCCGGTGTAGGTGTTGGGGTTGGATCAGGTGTAGGTGTGGGATTATCATTATTGGTGCTTACAACGGATGAGTGGCTTATGTTTTCCGCCACAAATTTCATCGGGCTTGCTGTGTGAATACGGCCTTTGGAAAGACCGAGGCCAGCATTTACCGCTTCAAAGAAGCTAAGCCCAGCCTCCTGTGCTTCCTTCCAGCTGAAGGGCCAGTAGGGGTGCCAGGGCGCTGAGTCCTTATCTAATTGGAAATGCAAGTGAGGTGTGGTTGAGGTTCCTGTGTTGCCACTGGTTCCGACAATCTGACCTTTTAATATATTCTGACCCTCCTGAACGTCCACACGATCCATGTGATTATACCCGGAGTAAAGGGTGGTGAGTTTGCCAGGGTTGTCCGGATCCGGCACATTTGGGTGCTTGATAACTACATGATGACCAAAACCTGTTCCTTGAGTGGAGGTTTTTATCACTTTTCCATTGGCGATGGCGTGAAGAGGAGTGCCAATTGGCAATTTAATATCAACGGCCAAGTGACTTCCCACATCTTCTGTGTGATCGTATTTGTAATTCCCGAGGTAAACGACTGAATAGATGATTTTTACATTTCTAATGCTATCTTGTGATGTATCGCCCCATACTAACTGATCATCCGGGAATTGCATTTTGCTGAGATCATATTTTGGTAAGTCGATGAGATCGCTTTTGGGAATATTTTCAAAACGCGTGTTGTTCTGAGTGTGCCAATGGGTCCAATTGGGTACCTTGGCAACGGGATAAACGGTTCCGTTAAATGGCTGTGGCGCGTCTAAGACACTCGCTTTAAACCACACTCCTGCCTGTTCACCAAAATAGACCATTGTCATTAGCGCTAAGGTAAGCACTGTAAGCCCAGTCCATTTTAGTATTTTGATGACTTTTGAGGTCAAAAAGCTTTTTACCGCCTTCTTCCCTCTCTGTGATCTTTTTCTTTTAACGGCCATTTTTATCTTTTTATCTAAAAATCCTATTATTATAGCATAGATGAGTGCGAGTCTCAAGTGCGAGTCTCTCATCGAGCCTGAGCGGTCTCAGAGCCGAAGGCAAGTGCGAGTCTCAAGAAAGTGTTTATGATAAACTCTTATAGTAACTTTGTTTTATGCGTATTAAATCCATCACATTACAGGGCTTTCGAAATCTGAAAAAGAATTCTCTTAGCATAGACAATGAAGCGCAAATTATGAGTTTTATTGGTCCAAATGGGCAGGGAAAGACTAATATCCTTGAGTCGATTTTTCTTCTGGCTATCAGTAAGTCATTCCGAACCAATGAGAATGAGGATTTTATTCATTTTGATGAAGATTATGCCACTTTAAAGCTAAAGCTTGAAAAAGGTGAAGATGTTGTCGATCTGGAAATGATTGTGACTCGGAATCCTTCGAAAAAAGTACTCAAGGTGAACGGAGTTCAGAAAAAGGCAGTTGACTTTATGGGGCATTTGAATGTGGTCTTCTTTTCCCCTGATGATATGGGTATGATTCACCTTTCGCCCAATGTAAGACGACGGTATCTGGACTTGCTTTTGTCACAAATTGACCGGGACTATTTGCAGGATAGCCTTAAGTATCAGCAAGTTGTTAAGCAGCGAAATGCACTTTTGAAGCAGATTGACCAGGGTATGGCTAACCCCGAAGAGCTTAAGTTCTGGGACGATCAATTATCGGCATTGGGTGTAAGAATTATCCAGGCTCGTCGAAAGGTGATTAATGAGCTCAATGAAATTGCTTCAGACTTATACAACAAGGTGTCCGATGAAAAGGATGAATTAAAACTTAAATATGAGCTTTCTATCGACTCTGACGATGAGAAGAGCTATTTGGAACATCTGACTTCATCCCATAAGCGTGATATTTTAACAGGTTCAACTCATCTGGGGCCGCATCGGGATGACCTTGTTTTTCTTTGCAATGGACATGATATGAAGGCCTTTGCCTCAAGAGGGGAGTGGCGGAGTCTTATTTTGGCGCTTAAATTAGCTGAAATCGAACTCCTTAAAATGAAGAAAGGGCATTATCCCATTCTACTTTTAGATGATGTCTTTTCGGAACTAGATGATCAGCGGCAACGGGTTCTTTTTAACATCATCAAAAATACTCAGACGTTTATCACAACGACTCATAAGGAGTTTTTGGATGTTGTGGGGGGTGAGAAGCGAGAGTATGAGGTTGT
>JAJDCE010000101.1 GCA_029260985.1 Patescibacteria group bacterium
CCGCGGGCGGGTGCGCCCCTTCGCCTTGCATGAGAGGCAGGCTCCACAGGAACGCGTCGGACGAGAAGGTCGTGTGTACGTGTAGGTCGCCGAAAAGAAGCTGTGACTCGGATGGCGCCCCGAGAATACTCGCGGCCCGCGCCCGCACTTCGGCGCGCCGATCGACGACAACGGCGGGGACCTTGGTCTCTGACACCTCTCCCGCGTGCCGGCTGCGTCCGAGCAACCCGAACCAAACGGCCGCCACGTAGAACGCGAGCGCGACCAACAGCAGCCCTAGCGTACGGCTCAGCACGGTGGCTCCGTACAGAGCACGCGCCTGCGTTCAACATCCATAACTGCTCCAGCCCTATCGGCTATCGCGCACGACTGCGACACTAGGCCGCGAGCGTAGGCCCGGTAGGCACAACAGTCAAAGAAATCAGCCGCTTGTCGGGTTCTCGCCGCTCGGATCAGCCTCGCGCATTCTTGGACAGGCCCAGCCGACTCAGCCCTTCGACAGGCTAGATGCCATGCCTCTCGATAGGCCGTGAGCGCCGGTGAACGTTGTTCAACCGGAATGAACGCCCCGCAGTCGTAGGACAGAGAGTGCCGTTCTCTCTTTCGAGAGCGACCGACCGGAATACCAACCGCAGCGACCAAGGGGTGTGGCAATGAGCCGAGCCGACCATCATCGATTTCATGTAGCATTCATCGGATGCGCGTTGCTCGCACTGATGCTGATCGCCGCCGCGACCTCGGTGAAAGCCGGAGTGGCGCCGAGCTTGTTCTTGAGCAGCGACATCACGAAGAAACTCGGGAACCTGACCGTCGACGACGGCGAGGTTGCCCAGGTACTCGACAACGGCACTGCCTCCGGCATTGTCTTCGACGGTCTGCCCAACGGTGTCGGTGTCGATGGGTACGATGACCATCCTAGCAAGGGAGCGATTGTCTCGTTCGACTCGTCGGTTTCGATCTCGATTGGTCCCTTCTCGGTGCTTGTCCAGCCCGGGGATGTCGTCGGGCTCGACGGCGACGGCAACTATACCGGGATCGTCTTTCGCTCCACCGACTACAGCGTTCCTCTCGGCGCGAACGTCGACGCGGTGGCATGGGTTGTAGACTCGTTCCAAGGCCTGACGGCGGTTGCCGTGTCATTCGACGTTCCGGTCTTCGCGCGCAGTGGAAATCCTTCGACGCACCTGCTGGTCGAACCACGCTCGATGCTCTGCGTGGATGTCGACGACGCCTCGAAGTACTGGATCTGTTTCGATGGCGCCGCCGGCGGCGCGCCATTCGGTTCCGATATCGATGCCGCCGACCACGCGGATCACGGAGGCTCGCTGTTCAACCACAGCTGGTACGTCTCGTTCACGACTTCCGGAACGGTCGACGGGACTTTCTATGACGACGAGGACGTCCTGCAACGCTCCTTCGGAGGGCTGAGTATACCGGGAGTGAGCCCCTGGGGCACATTCGTCAACAACAGCTGGGCCGGTGCCGATCTCGACGCATTCTCCGTTCAATTTGCGGCTCCGCCCGCGGCGACGCCAACGGCCACCAGCTCTGCAACTTTGACGTCGACGCCGACTTCAACCCCGTCCTCCACTCCCACCGCCACTCCGACGCAAACCACGACCGGTACGGTAACGATGTCCGTGACGAGCACCGCGACAGCCACGGCGACCGCGACTCCAACCCACACAGCGACTCGTAGCGGAACGGTGACGACGACTGTGACGAGCACTCCGACGGCGACCCCGACTCACACCGCCACCCGGAGCGAAACCGTGACAATGACCGCGACCAGCACTGCAACGGCGACCGCGACCAACACTGGCACGGTACCGACGCCGGTGCCGACGACCGCGACCAACACCGCAACCGCCACGGCGACCAGTACCGGCACGGTGCCGACTCCCACTGCCACGCCGACGGGTCAGCCCTGCGCGAGCGATTGCGATGGGAACGGGACCGTCTCCATCAACGAGCTGGTGCGCGCCGTCAATATCGCGCTCGGGCGCCAGGGCGTCGACGCCTGTCCCGCCGCCGACCTCGACGGCAACGGCAGCATCACGATCAACGAACTCATCCGAGCCGTGGCCGACAGTCTGGGCCGCTGCTCCTGACCATCAACCACCAACGACGACAAGCAAACACGTAACGGAGGAAAATCATGAAGCGATACGGAAACATTGTAGCCCTCGCCTCGATCGTTGCACTCGTATTCGTCAGTACCGGTCCGGCTAATGCGGTCGACGGAGTGATCGAGATCAACCAGGACAAGGTCGACGCCGGCGGAGTCTCTTTCTTCGATGGTCCCGGGTTCCCGGTGACGATCACGGAGCAGGGAAGCTACCGGCTGACCGGAAACCTTACGTCGAGCGACACTGGGGTCAATGCCATCGAGATCGGCAGCGGCGAGGTCACCTTCGACCTCAACGGATTCAGCATCTCCGGCCCGGGGCACCTCGGCTCGGCACATGGAATCAACTCGACTCAGGGAAACATTCGGATCCTCAACGGCTCCGTCAAGAACTTCCCCGGCGATGGAATCAACATCACTGGAGGAGCGGTGATCGAGGACGTCCGAGCCATCAACAATGCAGGGATTGGAATCGATGTCGGCTCTCCCGCCAGTCTGGTGAAGAAGTGCGGCGCGGCTCTCAATCTCGGCTCTGGAATTCGCGCCGGAGCGCAGAGCAGCATCCTCGACAGTGTGGCCACAGGGAACCAGGGAGAAGGCATCGAGTGCGGAACCCGCTGCACCGTGGCGCGCAACACGGTGTCCAACAACATGAAGAACGGTATCAGAGCCGACAGCGGTTCGACGGTAGAGAGCAATACCTCATCGAACAACACGGAAGACGGTATCCGCGTCCAAGATGGTTGCACGATCGCGAACAACTCTTCGAGCGGTAATGGTTCGCGCGGGATCTGCGCGTTCAGCGGCAACACCGTGATCGGCAACACCGTAAGCGGCAACACCGGGAGAGGTCTCGACCTTTCGAACACGTCTGGGTACGGCCAGAACGTGATGTATGACAACACCGGCGGAACCGTGAACAGCGGCCCGGCGCAGATTGGAACCAATCTGTGCGACGGTTTGCTAGCGTGCCCGTGACAATCACGGAATCGGGCGGATTCAGGGCCGCGCTTCCCCGCAAGCGCGGCCCTGGTTCGATGTTGTATCCGCAGAGCTGAAGCAACCGGCCCGGCGCTGAAGCCGGGCCGCACGCCGAGGAATCGTCCGCGCGGCCGGATTCCCGGTCGCCGACGCGCTTGAATCGGCTACCATGATGTCCATGGCGGTCTCGGGCATACGGGCGGCGGCCGACGCGGAGTGACCGGCATGCTCGACCTTGCCCGCATCGCGGTCGTCGGCATCGCGTTCATGGGTTTCGCTTTCTGGAGCGCAACCCTCGTCTTTGGCCTCGTCGGCGCCCGGCGGCTTCGCGACTTGGCGCGGATCGAGTCCCCGGCGCCGCCGACGTGGCCCCGAGTCAGTGTCGTCGTGCCGGCGTGCAACGAGGTCGATACGCTGCCGGGCGCCGCTCGGGCTCACCTCGAGTCGTCGTATCCCAACTTCGAGCTGATCCTGGTCGACGATCGGTCCACGGACGGAACCGGCGAGCTCATCGACACCCTCGCGCAACAGGACAATCGCATTCGCGCACATCACGTTTGTCTCCTCCCGGCAGGGTGGCTCGGGAAGGTTCATGCGTTGGAGGCTGGTTGGTCGCACGCTGAAGGCGAGTGGGTGTTGTTCACCGACGCCGATGTTCACGTCGCCGCCGACACGTTGGAGAAGGCTGTCGCCCTCTGCGAAGCCGAGGGACGCGACTTGCTCACGGTGATTCCGAATTTCGTGCCGGTCGGCCCGCTTGTCGATGCCGCCGTTACCGCCATGGCTCGTTCGATTTTCGGTGGTGGTCAGGTGTGGCGCGCCGAGGATCCAGACGCCCGGCAGATCGCTGGGTTTGGCGCATTTATCCTGGTGCGGCGCTCGGCCTTCGAAGGCTCGGCCGGCTTCGAGGCGCTGCGCATGGAGATCGCCGACGACCTCGGCGTGGGCTTGGTCGTGAAGGAGGCCGGGGGGCGCTTGGCGGTCGTGACCGCGCTCGAGCACGTGGCGCTGCCCTTCTATGAGTCTCTCAAGCAGATGCGCGGCGGCATCGAGAAAGGCGGGATCGGTATCATCGGCCGCTACGGACTGCCTCGGCTGCTCGCTCTCTGCACGATTTCGCTTCTGGCTGAGCTCGGACCCTTCGTGGCTTTCCTGCCGGTCGGCGTGCCCTGGCTACCGGCGCTTGGTGCGGCGGGGGTAACGGTCGCCCTGACAGCATCCCTGGGATGGGCATGGTGGCTCGGACGACCGCTTCTCTCCGGTCTCCTCTTTCCCATCGGCACAGCTCTCAACGTGTTCTTCAATCTGCGGTCGGGTTTCGTCGGATGGTGGAACGGTGGGATCCGTTGGCGCGGCACGTTCTACTCGCTCGACGAATTGCGGCGTGGGCAGCGGGTCCTGTGGCCATGACGCAAGAACGATCACCGAGATGAGCGTCGCGATGAACGTCGAGGTGGGTCTGGGGCTGGTGCTGGAGCTCACCGACGCCCGCGCGGCGGCCGCCGCCGTGGCCGGGGGAAAGGGCGCCGCTCTCGCGCGCTTGGCGACTCGAGGTCTGCCCGTGCCGGAGGGCGCCGTGGTCACTACCGAAGCGTTCGCTGCCTTCTGCGAAACCTTCGACCTGCCAAGCAAAGTGGCGTCGCTTGTTGCGGATGACGACGGTGGTGATTGCTTTGACGGAAGACTCGCGTCGCTACGAGACGAGATCCGCAGAGCCGAGATTCCCGACGGAGTTACAATAGCGTTGCGCGCCTACGTCACGCACATGGAGCAAGCGCACGGCTCCGAGCAGCTCTGGGCAGTGCGATCTTCCGCGGTTGCCGAGGACGGGGATCGCGCCAGCTTCGCGGGCCAGCACGATACTGTGCTCGGGGTGCGTGGGTACGATCAGATCGTTGGCGCCCTGCGCACTTGCTGGGCGAGCTTCCTGAATCTCCACGCCGTCCGTTATCGCCAGGTGAGGCAGATGTGTGATTTTCGCGGCGCCGTCGTGGTTCAAAGTCTGGTGGATGCGGAGTCGGCTGGTGTCGCGTTCACTGCCGATCCGGTGCGCGGTGACGGGAGCCGCATCGTCATCAACTCCAACTTCGGGCTGGGCGAGTCCGTCGTCGGCGGCAAGGTCACTCCGGACATGTTTGCAGTCGACAAAGCCTCTCTCGCCGTCATCGAGTGCGCGATTGCCGACAAGTCGCACGAAGTCGTCGCCGCTCCCGGCGGTTGCGCACCGCGGCCCCTCGACACCTCGCGTCGGCAGATGCCGTCGCTGACCGACGACCAGATCCAAGCGGTGGCCGAACTGGGCCTTGCGCTCGAACAGCAAGAGCGGCACCCCGTCGATTACGAGTGGGCGGTGCGGGGAGACCGCGAGTACCTGCTGCAATCGCGACCGATCACCTGCCGTGTCGCAAATGACGCCGATTCGCACGATGCACCGGCGCCGGGTTGGCACCCCGAGCTCGACACGCCGATCGATCCGGAGTTCCCGCTCTACTCGAACGGCAACATCAGCGAGGTGCTGCCGGGCTGTATCACGCCGTTGTCGTGGAGTTATGTCGGCGCCGCAATCGATCACAGCTTCCGCGCCCAGGCGCGCGCGCTGGGCGTTCCCGACGACCCGCGCCGCGAGTTTCGCTCGCTCGGGTACTTCTTCTTCCGTCCCTACCTCTGTGTCTCGTTCCTCTCCGAGCTCCCCAGTCGGGTCCCCGGGGTCTCTCCCGATGTCCTCTACGAGGAGTTGATCGGTCCTCCCCCTCAGCGGACGCCGGCCTTCGGCTGGGCCGATCTGGACCCGCGGCGTCTGCTTCGCCTGGCGGCAGTCATGATCGACGTTCGCAGCCGACTCGGGCGTGCCGCGGAGCTCGAGGCCTCGGTGCACGCAGAACGGAAAGGCACCACGGCCGCAGGGTTGCGTGCGTGGAGTGATGAGGCACTCCTCGAATCCGTGCGACCGAGCGCTGCCAATTCAGAGGCCTCCATCGTTCACGTGTGGGCGTCCAGCTTTGCGGTGTCGCTCTTTGGCATCCTCAGAGCGCTCTGCGAGCGCTGGCTCGGTGACAACGAGGCCGTGCTGGCGGCACGGCTGGTGACCGGAATTGGCGGTATGCCCAGCGCCGACCCGGCCTTCGCTCTCGAGGAACTCGCCGACCTTGTTCGGTCCTCACCGCAGTTGATGGCGGCGTTCGCCAACGAAGCGGAGGATCGACGTCTACTCGCGCGGTTGCGCGATTCGCAGGATACCGCCGGGCACTCGTTCTGCCGGGAGCTCGATGTCTTCCTGGATCGCTTCGGCCACCGCGCAGTATGTGAGGCCGAGTTCCGCAACCCATGCTGGCGTGAGAACCCGACGCAGGTCATCGGAATGCTGCGAAATGTATTGGCACCGGGCGCCACTCGCGCATCCGATCTGCGCGTCCGCCAGCGGGAAGTGCGCGAACGAGCCACGCGAGAGTCGCGCGCGCGACTCTCAGCGCCGCGTCGCCGGACACTGACCTTCGTGCTCGAGCGCACAAGGCATTTTCTCGCGCAGCGCGAACAGCTCAAGGATCTGATCGTTCTCGGCTCCGACCGCGCCCGCCGTGTCTACACCGAGCTGCGGATAAGACTGGTGGAACGCCGTCAGCTCGCCGATGACGACTCGATCTTCTTCCTACTCGGGAGCGAGGTAGAGGCCCTGGCGCGCAAGTCCATGTCTGCCGCGACCGCAGCGGAGTGCGTCGCGCGTCGCCGCGCCGAGTATCGCATTAGCGAACGACTCTCGTTGCCGGGGATTCAACGTGACACGGCCCGCTGGCTCGAGACGGCCGAGCCTGAGAGCGATAGTGGTCTGCGCGGACTCGGCGTCAGCCCCGGAAGCGCCGAGGGTATCGCCCGCGTGGTGCTCGACCCGCGAAAAGACGGCCACATCGCGCCGGGGGAAATTCTGGTGTGCCCGGTGACCGACGCGGGCTGGACTCCACTCTTCGTCAGCGCTGCGGCTCTCGTCGTCGAAGTCGGCGGCTTGCTCTCGCACGGCTCGGTGGTCGCTCGTGAATACGGCCTGCCCGCCGTGGTTGGGGTCGCGGGAGCCACCCGCCGCATTCGCAGCGGAGACCGGCTGCGCGTCGACGCCAACTCGGGAAGCGTAGTCATCTTGCCCTCGTAACGCTGACCACAGGCCCGCCCTATCGACCTTCCTCAGAACGGCGGCGTGGGAGTGCCGCCGGACTCAGACGTCCTGGTTGCTGTCGA
>JAJDCE010000102.1 GCA_029260985.1 Patescibacteria group bacterium
GGGGCTCCTCAAAAACGTTCCCAAAAACGTCAGCAAAATTGATAAAAAGACAAAGCTGAAACTGCTAAATGACGTTAAATTTCCAGGAGAAACCGACGCGCCACCTATTGATGATGAATCTCATCAGCCGGATGACTCATGGGTAAATTTTGAAATTGGCCCCTTGGAAGAAACCGTTGAAAGATTAAAAAAGCGCAATCGAACAGAAATGGTAAGAGCTGGAATCAAATTATCAGAGATGGATGAAGTTGAAACCGTATTTTCTGAAGAAATTATCGATGACAACCGTTCTATTGTTTGCGTAAGGACTAGAAAGAAAATAAATGCTGAAAAAGAAGTACAAGCTGTAAAACCAAGCAATAATAAAAAATTAGAAAATGAAAGTGAAAGTGAAAAGCTGCACGTCAATGTAGGCAAAAGTCATTACCAGAGAAAAAAATCACGTACTGCTGGTGAGAAAGATCTGCATGAACTTTGCGAAAAAGCTAAATTAGAAGAAGGTTGGCTATTTGTAAAACAAAACAGCGCAGAAGGAAGATGGATTGAATGTGGTATTAATGAAACAAGCAGAAGAGCCACTGTAGACATAAGTCCAATTAAAAAAATGAAAGGTAAATCATCAGAAATTTCAGAAATCTCTCTTTATCATCACCACCCAATAAGTAGGTTAAGGACGGACACATCGCAAACACCCTCACGCATTGATATCGAAGGCTTCGTTAACGCAATGCGAATCGTTAAAAGGGAAGCTCTGAACCTTCTTGGAAAAATTGACTTTCGAGTAGTAACTTCATCAGGAATATATATATTCAAAATTGACCCAATAATTCTGGATAACCCCACTCTCGCAGAAAAAATTTATGAAGTGGGTGAAAAAATAGCTCGAGAAAGAATGTCACTTATATTCTCATCTGACTTTAACTATTCTATCTCCAATAAGACAAATTTTCACAAAGAGAATGCTAAATTTGCAAAGAAATTCAGCATACCACCGCTAATGAGGATACAGTTCCAGCCAAAAAAAGGATAAAATTATCTATACAATCTTGGCAAACTTCCGTTTACCCACTTGTACGATCATCCCCCCTTCTAAATGAATGGCCTTATTCAAATCATCCACTTTTTCGTCATTTATTTTAACACCCCCCTGCTGAATCAACCGTTTCGCCTCCGCACGGGAGTCAATCAATTTGCAAAGCTCCAATAAATCAATAATATTACGCTCACCATTCAGCTTAAAGGTCGGAATGTCCTCCGGGATTCCACCTTTTTTAAACACATTCACAAACTCCTGTTCAGCAGTATCTGCAGATTGTCTACTGTGATAGAGCGAAACAACCTCACGCGCCAACCGCACCTTAGAATCCCGTGGATTATCCCCTGCTTTCAACCCTTTATCAATCTCATCGATCTCTTTTAGAGAAACATCAGTGCATAAAAGGAAGTACTTGATGATCAGATCATCCGTCATCGACATAACCTTACCGAACATATCACTGGGTTCATCCATAATATCGATCGTATTCCCATAACTTTTACTCATCTTCCGCCCATCCAGACCTTCAATAAGCGGTGTAGTGAGCACAAATTTCTCCTTTTGCTTGTAGGCATTTAAAAGGGTTCTGCCGGCCAGCATATTAAAAAGCTGATCGTTGCCCCCAATTTCCAAATCCACCTCCATATGCACGCTATCGTACCCCTGCATGAGCGGATACATAAACTCATGTAAGCCAATGGGCTTTCCAGCCTTTAATCGTTGCTGATACATATCCCGCTCAATCATCTGCTGAACCGTAAACTGCTGAGCCAGCTCCACTATATTTTGAAAAGTGAGGTCAGAAAGCCAATCCCCGTTGTACATGATCTTCGCCCGGCTGAAATCAAGAATTTTACTGGCCTGCTCTTTGTAAGTATGAAAGTTGTGTTCTATTTCTTGCGGAGTCATGGGCTTTCGCATCGCGTCTTTATCGGACGTATCCCCTATCAGTGCCGTAAAACTGCCCACCAAAAATATCACTTCATGCCCCGCATTCTGAAAATCCCGAAGCTTCCGAAGCGGTACCGCATTCCCCAAGCTGATATGGGTCGACGTAGGATCAATTCCCAAATAAACCCTGAGCTTATCGCCCTTATGGAGTTTCTCCATCAACCCCTTCTTGGGCACCACATCCTGCACCCCTCGTGATAACAATTCATCAATTTCCATATTATTTTAGTTAACAGCTTACAGTTTAAATTAAAATTATTTATTTCTCGAGTTTTTTTCCCCAATCCAACTTCTCCCGAAGTGTTTTAAAGAAACTTTCAGTAGGAAGTCGAACAAAATTTGCATCCCCATCCCGCTTGATCCGGATAATATCTCCATAATCGAGCGACGTACTTTCTTGCCCATCAATGGAAAGAAAAATATGCCTGTTTTTACTGTCCACCACAATTTCTATCTTCTTTTCATCAGGAATAATGATCGGTTTTTGGGTAAAACTGTGCGGAGCAATAGGCGTTAAGACGAATGCACCGATGCTGGGATACAAAATCGGCCCACCCGCTGACAAACTATAAGCAGTTGACCCTGTTGGCGTAGCCACAATAAGACCATCCGCGTGATAAGTGGTCAGCTTCCGCCCATTCACTTTTGCTTTCAGATTAACCAAACGAGAAATAGTTCCTTTTGAAATTGCCGCCTCATTGAGCGCATGGAACTGCTCAACCTTTTTACCCTTCCGAATAACTTCCACATGGAGCATCAAACGCTTGTCGATCGTATAATCCCCTGCAAAGATTTTTGCGAGTGTTTTGTTGATTTGAACAGGAGGAATTTCAGAAAGAAAACCAAGATTCCCCATATTGATGCCAAAAATCTTTGTGTTAAATTTACGCATCGTTCGGACCACACTCAAAATCGTTCCATCTCCCCCCATTACCAACAATAAATCCACAGGTGTTTTACCTCGATTAAAAGGCATGTAATTTTTGAGCCCAATAAGTTCCGCCACATGCTTTTCCACATACACCTCTTTCTTCAACTTGGTCAGGTAATCATACACTCGCTTAAAAACAGGGGCATACTGCTCCACATTATGTCGCTTTGCGGTTAATCCAATTTTGTCCATAATTACATTTGAATATTTTTTAAAATAGCGTTCGCTGTTTTGCCCCAACTAAAGTTCTTAACCTGTGCAAGGCCTTTGCCACGCAAGTGCTTATGGTAATCTTCATTTTCCAATAGCTGAGTAATGCCATCGGCAATATCAACCACATCTGTCGGATCTGCATAATGAACCGCGTCTACACCCAACTCAGGAATAGAAGTGACTCGTGATGCCAACACCGGCACACCCGATTGCATCGCCTCAAGAATCGGTAGACCAAAACCTTCGTAATAAGAGGGGAATAAAAAAAGTTTTGCCCCTTGCATCAGGGTAACCAGGTCTTCATCAGGAATAAATTCCAGAAACTTAACCCTCATAGAAAGATCAAGATCTTTAACTTTCTGAAAAATTTGCTTGTAATACCACCCCTTCTTCCCAACCACCACAAAGCGGTATTGCTGCTGGTTTTTAGGGCTGAGCAAACTGTAGGCTTTGATTGCCCCAATAATATTCTTTCGGGGCTCAAGCGTTCCCGCCATCATCACATAATCCGGGTCTAAATTATAACGCCGCTGAACACTAACAATCTTATTGGCATCCATCTTGCGTGAAAAAATGTCCCGAACTCCGGCATAAACCACCTGAATTTTATTCCCCAATCCGATATGAGGGAAGCGGCCTACCAGATCCTTTTTAGTATAAGCAGATACCGTAAAAATCCACTTCACTTTTTTCACAGCTGTCTTAAGAGTCATCCGTTCGATAAAAGTCGCTCTGCGCTGATGTCTGGCAGGTGACTTAAAAGCCACAAGATCATGAACCACTAAAGCCACATCGAGTTTTTTGGGATCATGTAAAAAAGGAACGATGTAACTCTCAGTAGCAATCAACGTGTCCACTTTATCTTCCAGCATCGCCTTATAAAAACGCCAATGCCACAAAAAACCGGCCCCAGCGATTCGAACCACATGAACATTCGGGAAAAAGTGATACTCCGTCTCATCCTCTTTGTTAGTGTATAGGAAGTATTCATTCTCCCGATCCTGATTGAGAATACTTTTAAGTACATTCGCCGTCCAAACCCCTTTGCCCCCACGATCCCCGTAAACCCCTCTGATGTCAAACGCTATTCTCATTGTATTTTAATATTGAACGAACCTATTATATACTAAGTGACCAATTATTGTAGCTCACACTCGCCAAGAGCTCTGAACAGAATCGAAAAACACTTGAGACTTGGAGTTTAGGAGTTAGGAGTTACAGCTTAAAGCTTAAGACTTAGAACTTAAGACTTGAGACTCGCACTTGAGACTAATAAGCCGATTATGCTAATGTAAAGCCAACAATTTCAAGGATTTATTTCAGTAATCCATTCACATGAAACTCAGACGAATTAAACACGTACTTCTCCGACTCAGTGCGGAAGAAAAATTACTAGGCGCAGGAAGCCTGTTAATCTTAATAGGCGCTTTCTTGCCATGGTACTCAGTCGCCTTCAACTTCAACGAAACCGCCCAAACCGAATCTGGCTTCACCGGGGATCTCGGAGTGGTTGGTTTTGTTGTTTTCCTTTTAACGGGTCTTGCAATCACTCACTTACTTTCAGAGCATACGGGTTTTAAGATGCCTAAATTCGGCTACAAAAAAGAGCAAATCATGATGTTTTTAACCGCTCAAAGTGCTTTTTTACTCCTATTAAGCGTTGCCATTTACACCAAACGATCATTTTTGTACACCAGTGCTGGCATTCGCTTCGGACTATGGCTGAGTTTAGCTGGAGCTGCCCTGGCTGCATTTGCCGCCTTCGCGCAAATTCAGAAAAGACAGAAATCTGAAACGGACGCCATCTTCGATCATTCAGAAGAAATGGCAGAGGCAGAAGTTATAACGGAGCTTCCTGAAACTTCAAAACCTGAAACGATCAAGAAAGAGGACCCATCAACGGAACAAAAAAGTTTTTTCTACGAAGAAGAAGCCCTTAAAAATGAAGAAATTGAGCCTGAAGTGGAAATCAATGAGGCTAAAACTGAAATCATTCAGGAGGAAGAACCCATTGATGAACCAGAAGATACGGCAGAAACGCAAGGTGATGCCGTAGAAGCACCTCATGAGGTGCCTCAGGAAGAAAATACTGAGGTTGCAGAGGGCGATGAAGAGCAGGCTGGCCACTTCATGCGGGAAGCGGGCGTCGGAAAATCATCTGTTAAGGTAAATTTAGAATCTATTAATAAGGTTGAGAAAGCCAAAGAAAAAGAAGAAACGCCTCAACCCGCCAATGAGAATATGGGATTTTACGACGACCTGTAAAATTCACCTTAAAACCAAGCCAGTGGTCTTAAACTGAAGACTTTAGGCTAAAATGCTCTTGCATTTTTCTTTATTCAATTTAAAATAACTCTCCTATGGCCTCTACTGATCCCATTGCAGGTGAACCTAAGCCTCATTCAGAAGATTACGTTGAAATTATCCGGTCTAACAGCGAAATTGATAAAAAATTCATCGATGAATCCGGATTGCCAGCCAAGATTATCTATCTATGTAAAGAGTGTAATAAAGTGGTAAAGCCAAAACGAATCGGAAAGAAGTTTAAATTCAGCTGTACCGAATGCAAAGGTAATAACGTCTCCTTCGGAACTGAAGACTCAATAGTCAACTACTACAAAGAAGCTAAAAAATAGAACAACAAAAACAAAAGTTAATTATTTCTTCACTTAATTCTATTTACCATGAAAAAATTAGCTATTTTTATTGTTGTACTGGCAAGCCTTACCCTTCTCGCTGGATGCAATCATTCAAAGAAGAAAGTCACCAAGTTTTCATCTGATGAAGAAAATGGTA
>JAJDCE010000103.1 GCA_029260985.1 Patescibacteria group bacterium
ATAAAAACATTATGGAATAAGAGATTAATATCAGAGCGGCAATTCCGAGGAATATACCTCCTTTTTTCATATTTTGCTTTTTCAGCTCCTCCTGACCACGCTTTTGTTTTTCGAACGTCATCGCAAAAATGTTTTGCTTTCCACCTGGGTCATTTTCTGCCCTTGTTGCATCGGACGCCGGGGTGACCGGTGCAGTGGCAGGATTAAGGTTTTGAGGATTTGCAGCTTTCATATTTATTTTGTTAGGTTTGGACACAAGATTTTGTGTCTTTACATATTATTTTTTTTCTCTCTCTTTAGTGGCTAACGAAAGAGAGAAGTTTGAAGTAAATCGTCCCGTGGTTTTATTGAAAGATTTAGCGTAGCTATTGAAGCCTTGTAAATTGTAAAAATACGGCAATGTTTCATCCTCGGGGTCATTTTTGGCCTTTGGATAGAACATGAAAGCCTCCTCCAACTCAGCCAACTTAGTCAGGTTTCTCCCCTGCGGGTCACTTAGTGTTCCACTTACTGTTAGCTGCCCTGCACTCACGTCGTACGAATAATTGTTGTACTGTACGTATTGTGCTAGGGCATTTTTTTCGTAAACGGACTCGGTGACTTCGTTCAGCTTTTTGATGAGCTCGGGCCAGTTTAAACGGTTATTTACGATTTTTTCGATGGTTTTTTTGTGCTCGTTTTCATATCCTTCGCTGTAGCGCTTGATTTCTTTTTTTACTTTTTTCTCTTCGTCTTTTTTAGCCTCTACTTCTTCGGCGGCTAATTTTAGCTGAAGTGCATTGTTTTCGCTCCCGCCGAACATCGCCATCACCTTATTTTCTTTATCGATATTGGTGACGTAAAAGAAGCCAGCTGTAATTAGAATGAAGGCGACTGCGAACTTGAGGAAGCCGCTGGACATTTTCATGAAGCCCTGGCCGGGAATTTCCTCTTTTTTCTTAGCTTCCCGTTTTACCTTTTTTTCTTTTTTTACCTCATCGGTTTGGGCGACAATTGTTTCGATGATTGATTCACTTGATTTCTTTCCTTTCTCTCCCGTTTTAAAGAGCTTAGTGAATATATTTCCCTTAGTAGTTTCACCTGTCTTTGTGACAGGAGCAGGTTTTATGGGTTCTGGTTTTTTGGTTGTTAATGGCACTGAGAGAACAGGCTCACCCACAGGCTTAGCTGGAGCAGGCTTGATAGCAGGAACCACTGGAACCACCGGCTTCAGTGGTTGAACTGGTGGCTTTGCCTCAGCCTTCTGTACCGTGGGCGCTGGGGCGATGGGCATAGCTGGCTTAGCAGCTTCGACTGCTTCGGTTGGCTCAGAGCTTTCAGCAGACTCACTGCTTTGAACTGGTTCTGATTTAACTGGTGCGGCTTTCACCACCTCTTTAGCAATCGGCTTAACTTCGGGCCCTTTTTTATCGTCAGACTTTTTGAACAGCAAGCTAAATACGTTTTCTTTCCCTGGATCGTTGTCCGGGGCATGCTTTTCTTCAGCCTTGACTGGTGCCTCAGCCTTCGCGGGCTCATTGACCTGAGAAGCCTTCTCAATCTTCTTGAGCATTTTTTGCCCAAATTTACTCTCTTTTTCGACTTCGAACAAAGCAGTGATTTTGTCTTTTGCCTTCTGCCATTCCTTATCCTTCATAAATTCTTTGATCTCCTTGGTCAATCCGTTGACCTTTTCTTTGTTTGCCTTTTTTTCTAGGACAGCCCTTTCCTTCTCCAGCTTAGATTCCGCCTTTAGAGCTGCTTTATTTTCCGGTTCGACTTTCTTCAGCTCTTCAATGGCTGACTTGATCGCTGGGATCAAACTATCCTTTTGAGCCTCCTTTAGCTTTACTTCAAGTGTCTTTATTTTCCCTTTGTTATCCTCGGCAGATTCGGCAGATTCGGCAGGCTCACTGCTTTCAGCGAGCTCACTGCCTTCGGCTGGTTTTTTTATTTCACTTAGAGCTGCCATGCCAGCATGAACAGGCTTAGTCTCCTCAGGTTTTTTCATTTCTGGTTCAACTGCCTCAGCCTTTGACTTCTTTTTGAACAATCTTGAGAAAAAACCTTCCTTTTTCTCAACTCCTTTTTCTTCCTCTTTTTTAGGGGGTGAAACCGTGATGAGGGTTTTGGCTTCAACGCTCTTTTCTTTAGCTACTTTGTTTAGAATTTTGGTGGCGATTGAATTCTCCCATTCTACTTCAAGGATTTCATTGGCTTTTTTGGCTGCATCGTCTAATCTTCCGGCGCTTAATAGCCCCTTTGCGGCTTCGGCTAGCACTTTAACTTTCTCACTGTTGAGCTGAGCGTCCATAGCGGCTTTGGCTTTATCGATCCGAATTTCGATTTTTTTAACCGCTTTGTTCTCAGGCTCGAGCTTTTTGATCTCTCCAGCAAGCTTTGCGATATCCATTAGCTGACCAGCCTTGAAGGCGGTCTTCATTTGCTTTTCAAGTTGCTTGATTTTTTGGGCATTCGCTTTTTTAAGTTTTGCTGCTTTGGCTTTTTCAGCCTTTTCGATCAGCCTCGTCGTCAGACGATTTTCTGGATCGAGTTTTTTCAAGTCCTCTGCTAAACGCTTAAGATCATCAAATTTACCCTCTTTGAAGGCAGTCTTTAGATCGACTTCAAGCGCCTTGATCTTTGCGGGATCAATTTTTTCGGCAGAAACCTTGTTTTCGGTTTTTAGTTCGTCAGCCATGATTATTGTTTGTGTTGGATTAAGAAAGTTATCATATTATTCTATCAAATTTCAGAGTAAAAGTCAATGATATATAAGCCGATTTCCTTTCGGAGGCCTGTACTTGGAAAATAGAAATGGTTGTGATAAGTTTAAGAAGTCATTTTTTAACCCTGAAGATTCGACGATGGAACTTCCTACTGAGGCAAAACAACTCATTTCCACCATTGATAAAGATCTTCAGTATCTTTGACGGTCTGGAGATTGAAAAAAAAGCCAAAAATGCCTCTGATATTTCGAATCAGGAAGGCTTTTGGGATGACCGTAGTCGTGCAGAGCGAGTCCTCAAAGAGCTTAAATACTGGACGACTCTGTCAGAGCGCTGGAATGATATTAGAGCTAAGCGGAATGACCTTGAAGAGCTAGCTGCCTTGATTGAAGATGAAAACAGTGCCGAACTTGAAGGATTTGAGAGGGAACTTGAGACGATATCCAGTCTTCATAAGGCGGCCCATATTGAGCTGTTTTTAAATGGGCCTCACGACCAAAATGATGCTATTTTAGTGATTTCTGCCGGAACGGGTGGTACTGATGCGCAGGATTGGGCTGAAATGCTAATGCGAATGTATTTGAGATACGCTGAAAACCATGATTTCAAAGCGACGGTCCGCGAGAAAAACATGGCTTCAGAGGCTGGAATTAAGAGTGCTACTATGGAAATCAATGGAATGATGGCTTACGGCTACTTAAAGGCTGAACATGGGGTTCATCGACTGGTCAGGCTTTCCCCCTTTAATTCGAAAAATTTACGCCAAACCTCATTTGCCCTAGTAGAAGTACTTCCGGTTTTGACGGATGATGAGGGCGTCACGATTGATGAGAAAGATTTAAGAGTGGATACCTTCAGAGCCAGTGGCGCGGGAGGACAGCACGTGAATACCACGGACAGCGCAGTTCGGATCACCCATCTTCCGACCAATCTTGTGGTTAGCTGTCAAAGTGAGCGCTCGCAAGCTCAAAATAAGGCTCAAGCGATGCAGGAATTAAAGGCTCGTCTCATTCAGAAAATGGCTGAAGAAAAGGCGGCAAAAGTGGAAGAGCTAAAAGGGGGATATAAAGAGGCTGCGTGGGGCAATCAGATTCGCTCCTATGTCTTTCAGCCTTACACTATGGTTAAAGATCACCGAACGAATGAAGAAACCAGTCAAATAGATAAAGTAATGGATGGGGATATTGACCCGTTTATTGAAGCGTATTTGCTGAATAATGCTGTGAAAAATTAAATCTTGAAACTCAAAATTCTAAGCTCTAAAATCTAAATATGGCATTATCATTAGAAACTGGGGAAGATAATGAAATTCTCCGGAAAAAATCAAAGCCAGTGCAATCTGTGGACAAAAAACTCCTCAAGTTTATTAAGGAGATGGAAGTTGCCGTGAAAAAGGAAAAGGGGGTGGGACTCGCCGCCCCTCAGGTTGGACTGAACCAACGGATCATCGTAGTGCTCCTCGATAATAAAAAGGTGGTTCCGATGATAAACCCTGAAATCACCAGCTATAGTGATGAAATTGCTCTTGGTGAAGAGGGTTGCTTGAGCCTGCCGGGAAAATGGGGCCAGGTAAAGCGTTATCAAGCGATAAATGTGAAATATTTAGACGAAAGGGGGGGTATGAAGCATGTAAAGCTTGAAGACTTCAATGCCCGTGTGGTTCAGCATGAAATCGACCATTTGGATGGTATTCTTTTTACTGATTATCTGAATGCTGAAGAAAGCCTACTAAATGTAATGCATCAACCTGAAACTGAGCGATTATAACTTTATATTTACAAATTCATCCATTCTCCATTAGAATACCGAGGCACTAAGCAAATGTGCCCGGGTGGTGGAACTGGTAGACACGCTGGTCTTAGGAACCAGTGCCGTAAGGCGTGAAGGTTCGAGTCCTTTCCCGGGCACCACATTAGAGAGTTAACACTGATCGGAAAGGACGAGCCCCGACTTGTCGGGATCCCGGACATTATTTAACTATGAGTTACGCCATCGACACACACTGTCATTTATCATTTATCCCAAAAGCCGATCGGAAAGGGGTTGTTGAGCGAGCGCTTAAGGCAAATGTAAAAAAGATGATCACGGTGGCCTGCAACCTTGAGGAAATTGGCCTCAATTTACCGATTGCAGATGAATACGATTTTATTTACACCACTGCCGGAGTTCACCCAACTGAATGTGGTGAGCAGATTGATAAAGATCTAGAAAAAGTATTTCACTATGCCAAAAATGAGCCTAAGGTAGTAGCTATTGGAGAAATTGGACTTGATTACTATCATGATAAATTCCCTCATGACCTGCAAATGGCCTATATGGCAGGTCAGCTCAACATAGCCAAGGAACTCGGTCTTCCAGCCATCTTACATTCCCGTGCCGGTAAATTTGCAGGTGAGAATGCCACGGTATTTCCGGATATGGCTGATGTTCTGAAAAGGGCAGGTTGTTCGAAAGCTGTGATGCATTGTTTTAGCGGCAGTCAATCGGAGGCTGATTTATTTTTAGAGATGGGGCTTATGCTCTCATTCACTGGAATTATTACTTACGATCGAAATGAAGAGCTTCGTAAAATCATCAATAAAATGCCACTCGAGCGCATAATGATCGAAACCGATGCTCCTTTTTTGCCTCCTAAAAAACATAAAGGTAAAAAGAATGAGCCTGCTTTTGTGACTGAAGTCGCTAAAACGATTGCTGAGGTGAAAGAGATGAAGGTAGGGGAGGTTTTGGAATTTACGACGGAGAATGCGGAGAGATTTTTTGGGATTTAAATTATTATTGTAGGGGGCGCAGATCTGCGCCCCCTACAATAATTTTACCCAAACAATTTCTTCACCGCTCTCTCTACAGATTTCACCTCCTTCGGTGACATTACTGATTTGAAACCTAGCTTGTCAGCCTCCTTTAGGCGCTTTTCAATTTGAGATACATTTCGGACTTCTCCGGATAAACCAACCTCGCCAAGGACGATCATATCAGCTGGAATCGGCTTTTTTGACTTGGAACTGGCAATTGCCATAGCCACTGCTAAATCAATGGCTGGTTCGCTTAATTTTAAACCTCCGACCACATTTACAAATACATCGGATGAATCGAGTTTGATTTTGGCATAGCGTTCCAAGACAGCGATAATGATATTGAGACGGTTCATATCCACCCCGCTGGCCGTGCGCTTGGGGTAGCCAAAATTGGTATAAGAAGTAAGTGCCTGAACTTCGACCAAAAAAGCTCGTGTGCCTTCAATCACCGGCACAATCACTGAACCAATGGGATTCTCAGCTCGTCCTTCGAGAAAAAGGGCTGAAGGGTTCTTCACCTCAGTTAAACCCTCGGACTCCATCTTAAAAACACCCACCTCATCCACGGCCCCGAAGCGGTTTTTGGTAGCTCTGAGTATCCGGAACTGATGGAAACGATCCCCTTCCAGAAATAAAACGGTGTCAACTAAGTGGGTGAGTACCTGCGGGCCGGCCAGATTCCCCTCTTTATTTACATGTCCGATGAGAAGTATTGGGATATTGTTTTGCTTTGCCACCTTCATAAGCTGCTCGGTAACGAACCGCACTTGAGAGATAGAGCCTGCCTGACTGGTCAGATCATCACTGGCCATCACCTGCACTGAATCCACGACTACAAAACCCGGTTTTTCTGCCTCAATCGTGGCTAGGATTGAATCCAAATTGTTGATATTCAGCACGTTGATTGGTTCTTTGATTTTAAGTCTGCTCGCTCGACCTGAGATTTGGTCGATGGATTCTTCTCCAGAAAAATAGAGAACATTTCGACCGGCTTTGGCCATTTGACCACAAATTTGAAGGGTGAGGGTCGATTTTCCAATGCCGGGATCACCCACTAAAAGGACTAAGGAATCTGACATGAATCCCCCTCCCAGCACCCTATCAAACTCATTGATTTCGGTGATTAATCGCTTTTTCTTCGTTTGGATATTTTCGATCGTTATGGTTGGTTTTACAGGTTTTGCTGAAGACAGCGCTGTTTTTTTTGAGCTAACATTCTCAACATCCTCGACCAGAGTATTCCAACTGCTGCACTGAAGGCATTGGCCTGACCACCTGGGGGTTTTGGCTTCGCATTTGCTGCAGATGTAGATTGTTTTTAATTTCATTTTTTCACGCTAGTAAACAATAAAGGGCAAGATAAGGATTAAGCTGATTAATTGATTGTTAAGATGATTTTCAACATTCTATAAACATCAAAGTAAATCTAATAATCATTGCAATCCTTATCCAGACAATTGGAGTTTAGTAAACATTTGTTCACCCGTCAATACTTAAATTGTAACTAAGTGTGGTTCTGCTATAATCATCGCATCAACTAATCATCAAAATTATGGCTCAATTTCCACAACTACCTCAATTGCCCCAATTCAATTTAAGAGGAAAAAATCTGGT
>JAJDCE010000104.1 GCA_029260985.1 Patescibacteria group bacterium
GTCGCGCCCCGGCGCGGGTGCCGTGGGGCTCATGGTCTTTTCCAGCCCAACCTTTCGCGCCACCATCGAGACTCTGTTCGAACACCAGGCCTGGTGGAATCCCGGGGAGCTTCACGAGCTCTCCGAGACGGATGATCACTACTTCTTGCGGTACCACGGATGGGGGCCCCGGCGAGCCGCTCACGACCAACTGGCGCTCCGCAACATGGCGGCGCCCGTGGGAACCGGAACCCGCGCGAAAGGCGTGAACTCGGTCGCCTGGGTCCGCGCGGCGATGCCGCGCCCCGTCGGTGCGGAGGAAGTGGAAGCCGCACTGGGTTGCGGCGTCGAATGGGACGCTGGCATCAACGAGATCGCGTTTCCACGGGCGTTCTTGGACAGGCCCATGCCGGGCGCGGACCCCGAGCTCTACGCCTACGCCCAGAACCTCGTCGCGCATCAGCAAGCCGATGCGCTCGAAGCCGCGAGCTTCACCGTCCTCGTGCGACGCGAGATCTCCCGCCAGGTCCTGAGCGACTGCAAGGCGTTGGCCGACGGGATGCCCGCGCGCCTCGGTGTCGGTACCCGCACGCTGCAGCGACGGCTCACAGCAGAAGGGGCTTCGCTGCGAGATCTGATCGAAGATGCGCGCCGGAGCCGGTCCATCGATTTGCTTCGGACGGACAAGACCCTCCAGGAGGTGGCGCACCTTCTCGGCTACGCGGGCGCCACCTCGTTCCGCCGGGCGTTCCGACGCTGGTTCGGCGTGAGCCCGGCCGATTGGCGGGTGAGCGACTCCTCGAGGCTCCAGCGCTAGCGCAGGCGTTCGCCCGGACGCGCTTGCGGGCGCCGGATTGCACCTTGGCTCGCCTCGATCCCGGGCGCTGAGGGAACTTCGCGCGCCAATATGGAGACCACCGGCGCCAAACTGGGACCCTCCCCTCTTCGAGCATGGATCGCGGCGTACGATCGAGCGTGACCCACAATTCGATATCCCGGAGGATGCTATGTCTCGACACTCGCTCCATCACGGCGCCATCCGTGTGCTGCTCGCTGGCCTCACGCTCGGTCTGCTAACGCTGATCTCGTCACCCGCGGCGGCACAAACGCCCGACGGGCAAACACCTGCCGTGGAGGATGTCTGCACCGCAGCGGGCTTGTCCGGGAAGGCCTACGGCCTGTGCAACGCCTACTGCGAAGCCATGGACTGCGACGCGGCCGAGCCGCAAGCCAGCGCCAACGCTTGCGATCGTGTGTACACCAAAATCGTGGACGCCACTGGGGGCGGCTTTCCGCCCTGTGCGGACACCGATGGAGACGGCGTCCCCAACGGCGGCGACAATTGCCCCGACATCGCCAACCCGGACCAGGCAGATACGGGCGGGGTGGACGGAGTCGGCGATGCTTGCGACTGCCCGTGTTTCAATGACGCGGTAGTCGACGCCGTGGTTGAAGGGTGTAAAACGGACACAACGGTGGGGCCGTCCTACCCGGCATGCAACGATTCCGTTTCCGATGATTCTTCTTCCGTAGTAATCAATTGCGCAGGTCCCATAACCCCCATTTGTGACGAACTTAACGAGACCGCGACGCGTTGGAACGTCAACGCAAGAACCAGCGCATTCTCTGGCAGCGCTTGCATCTCAGTCCAAGTTGATGCCGCACAAGGATGCGCCCAAGTGAGCACTGTCGGTGGAATCAGTCAAACAGAGCGCGACGCGTGCGCAGCTATCGTGCGCGCGAAGCAGCAGGAGGACGGCGTCTGTGTGTCAGGACCGTAGTCCTGCAGTCGTCCACCCCTGCCAGCGCCGAACGTAAGCACCAAGTCGGGGGAAGCCTTCGGGCTTCCCCCGACTTTCGTCTGCGGAGCCGGCGGCCGCGACCGGCAGGCCGCAGGTCAGCCAGCCAGACGCACCCTTTGGCAGCACGTCATCACGACCAGTCCACGACGCGGGATCCCCACGACTCCGAAAGCGGATGCCCTGCCGGGCGAGCACCCGAAGCCGAGATTCGGCTCGCGATGGGGCTCCATCTCACTTCGCGGCGTCGGGATCGGTGTTCGCCGCCGGGTCCGCGGATTGGAGTTCTTCCCTCGACGCTTTCCGATCGCGAAGGGACGAGGTCGTATCGTTGCTAGGCGATCTGGGGCGGGAGCGGTGTCTGCCGATCGCTGGACTGCATGAACGGATGTTCACAGTATTCGGTCAGCGGCCTTGGCCACAGTCAGCAGATCATCACGCGATTTCTGCCGCTTCTACTGGTCGCACAAGAACTCGAAACTTGAACGAACTGAGCGAAGTCGATGCGCGGAGAACCTCGCCTTCGCCAGAACCAAGCGCCATCTGCAGCATCTGGAGCGACCCTCGAGGTGTCTCGTTCTCGATGGGATGGGGGAGGCTTCGCGAAGTCTGCTTCAGGTCGTCTCGCCGACGCGGCTGCTGGGCGCACTCGACGGGATTGCCGGGCCACGGCAGGCCCCAGCGCGTCGGCACCACTCGATCGGCCCGCGCCGGATCTCTGTCCGCGACGCCGTGAGCGCCTCAACCCGCGTGTGGTTCGAGTCCCGGAACGGCGGAACCGGAAGGATCCGCGTCATGCACGAGCCGACTCCCCTTCGAGCATGCCTTCGACGATCCGATCCATCAGCTCCCCGAACGATTGACGGCTGAAGTTGGCACCGGATGTGAGCCAGCCGCCAGCTCCCTTCCGATGGCCGAAGTAGCCGACCACGTCGAGATGATCGGCCTGCCCGATCCAGAGGGGCACGCCCCACAGCTGGGAGCGCAGCGGCACGATTCCGTCATTGGCATCCGCGGGAACAGGCTCTCCAACCATCGATCGAAGGATGGCGTCGCCGCCGTCCGTGGGCGCACACGGATAGCGTGGGTGCTGCTCGGCCGTCGAGTGGTGGAGCAGGTGAAAGAGAACCGCGGAGACTGCCGGCCACGGCGAGCGCAAGTGCGAGACCCAGTCCCACGCGCTGCTCGGCGGCGCGTAGCCCGCCGTGCACTGGTACCTCAAGCCCGGGCGATCCTCGACGGTCGCCGCGAAGAGATCCATCGACTCGGGAGTGAGCTGGAGAATGGCGCCCTGATCCTCCTGGATTCGAGCCATCCAGGCTTCGACTTCGCGGCTCGAGTCGGCATCGAGCGCCTCGAGGATGCCCTGCGTGATTCGATCGGTCAGCCTGCTCTCGAGGCCGACCCACTCCTGGCTCCGGGTGAACGCCGCCACGAGGGCTGCTGTCGCGGCC
>JAJDCE010000105.1 GCA_029260985.1 Patescibacteria group bacterium
AAGGCTTTCCAGAATTTATAATTTCACCTAAGAGAACACCTGAATTAATAATAGTTATTGAATGTAAATCTGATATAAGTAGACATGAAAGTGAATCAAATAGTAATTTTAGAGATTATGCTGTAGACGGTGCAAAGCTATATTCATCATATTTATCAAAAGAATATGACGTTTTATCCATTGCAATCAGTGGAGAGGAGAAAGAAAGTATGAAGATATCACATTTTCTACAATTAAAAGGTGAAAATGAAGCAAGTTCTATATTTGGAAATAAACTATTGCCAGTGAAGAACTATATAAAAGGCTACAAGGAAGATGAAAAGAAATTTAAACAAAGTTATGAAGAATTGTTAAAATATTCTAAGAAGCTAAACGATCTACTTCATGCGAAAAAAGTAAAAGAATCCGACAGAAGCCTGCTTATAAGTGGAATATTAATAGCACTTGAAGATGATGCATTTAAAGCTGGCTATGAAAAACAAAATAATCCAAAAAGCTTATCAGAAAATTTAGTCCATACGATCAATCAGCAGTTATCACAAAATATTACGAGTCTTAAAGCGGAAAGTTTAATTCACCAATATGGCTTCATTAAAATTCATCCAACACTCTCTAAAAATACAGATAAGCATAATAATGTATTGCGTGAACTTATAAAAGATATAGACAAAAATGTAAATTCATTCATGAAAACTTACCGTTATCATGATGTCTTAGGTCAGTTTTATATAGAGTTCCTTAGGTATGCAAATAACGACAAAGGTCTGGGCATAGTCCTAACTCCACCACATATTACTGAATTATTTTCAGAATTAGCCTACATAACAAAGGATAGTGTTGTTGTTGATCATTGCGCAGGTACAGGAGGTTTTTTAATCAGTTCTATGCAAAGCATGATTGAAAAGGCGAAGGGCGACGAGCAAAAAATATTAAATATAAAAAAGAAACAGGTAATAGGTATTGAACAACAGCCAAATATTTTTGCATTAGCATGTTCAAATATGTACATTCATGGAGATGGTAAAAGTAATATTTATTATGGAAGCTGCTTTGACAAAGAAATAATTGAAAAGATAAAGAAGGTGCACAAACCAAATATTGGACTATTAAACCCCCCTTATAAATCAAACAAAGATGATACTGAGGAATTTGAGTTTGTAATTAACAATCTATCATTACTAGAGAAAGGGGGTTATTGCGTTTGCATAATACCAATGAGCTGTGGCTTAGCTCAAAAAGGTATACGCTTAGAATTAAAGAAGAAAATATTACAAAGTCACACATTGGAAGCAGTTTTCTCTATGCCTGATGAGCTATTCAATAATTCAAAGGTTGGTGTTATAACATCAATAATGGTTTTTAGGGCACATCAACCACATCCGAATAACTATCCAACATACTTCGGGTACTGGAAAGATGATGGCTACGTTAAGAGGAAAACAACGGGTCGTGCTGATTACAATCATGCATGGCCATCTATTAAAGAGAAATGGTTAAATGGCTATAAATCAAAACAAGAAGTACCTGGCATAAGTGTAGTTAAATATGTAAAAGCGGAAGATGAGTGGTGTGCAGAGGCTTATATGGAGACAGATTATTCGAAGTTAAATACAGATGATTTCCTCTTAAATGTTAAGAAATATATATTATTTAAAAAACTTAACGACATAGATGAATAAAGTTCCAATACACACCTTGTTTGATATTAAATACGGCAACAGTCTACACTTGGATATGCTGGAAGTCTGTGATGCAAATTTTGAAGAAAAAATAAATTATGTTTCTCGGACTAGAGAGAACAATGGCATCTCTGCCACCGTAAAAAGAATTCAAACAATACAACCATTTGAAGCAGGATTAATAACTGTTGCAGGCAGTGGAAATTCTGTCTTGGAAACGTTTGTTCAACCCGAGCCATTTTATACTGGATTTCATGTTTTTATACTAAAACCCAAGAAAGCATTAACGGATGTTGAAAAATTATTCTATGCCTACTGCATAAGGCAGAATCAATATAAATATAACTTTGGAAGACAAGCAAATAAAACACTTAAAGATATTGTTGTGCCGCTTGAAATACCAGCTGAATTTAAGAAAATTGTATCAGAAAATGCTATTAAAATCTCCAAAGAAAAACAAATTAAGGAAGATTGCTCATTAGAAATATCCAATTGGGATTGGCTCCTTATTACAGATATATTTACAATTTTTAAAGGTGCAGACATATCATCAAAACACGAAAAGGGTAAAATCCATCTAGTTAGTGCCACAAAAGAAAATAATGGAATCAGTAATCTAATTGCTGATGGAAAGAAATTATTTAAAAAAAATACTATAACCGTACCCTCAAATGGTGCATCAACTGGTGAAGCTTTCTATCAAGAAAAGCCATATTTTGCAACAGGCGATGTCAATGTGCTTGAGCCAAAATTCGAGCTCAATAAATATATTGCTTTATTTATAATTACAATAATAAGATTAGATAAATATCGTTTTAGCTATGGCAGAAAATGGGGTAAAGATAGAATGCTTGAATCAAAAATCAAACTACCTGTAGACAAAAATGGAATACCAAATTGGCAATTTATGGAAAAATGCATAAAAAGCCTACCATATAGTAAAAATATATAGGCATGTTGACTGAAAATGACATAATCAAAAAAACAGCGGCATATCTACAAAAACAAGGATATACGATACTTCAAAGTCTTAATACAAACGAGAAAGGTGTTGATATTATCGCAGAAAAGAATGGAATTAAATTAAATGTAGAGGCAAAAGGTGAGACTAGTTCAAAATCAG
>JAJDCE010000106.1 GCA_029260985.1 Patescibacteria group bacterium
AAAAATATACACAAAAACAGATAATAAGTTATACTTTCAAGACGGGGCGGGGACAGAACACGAAATAGCATTTGTTTAAGGAACAAATATGAACTTTGAGTTTACAGAGGAAGAAATACAAATCCTAATCCAGATATTGGATTCTGTTTCCATCCAGGGGACTGAGGCCATGAAAAAGGTTATAGCTTTATCAGAGAAGCTAAAGAAGGAGGTTGTTATTGAACCTAAGTGAGTTGCTACAGCGGGTATATGATAATCTGGGACAATTTCAGATATCTACTGCTACTGGCGGGTCTACAACTACGGTAGTTGATACCAAGCAGAACAATACCCAAAATGAAGATGATACCTGGAATGAGGGGTATTTGTTCATTATTTCAGCAGACGGAGCAGCCCCAGAAGGGCAATTCAGAAGAATTAGTGGATACGATGACAGCGCAGGAACCTTTACTGTGGATACTGCCTTTACTGTTGCCCCTGCCTCTGGGGACAAATATGGTTGGGCCAATAACTATTTTCCGCTTTACACCGTTATAAACCGGTGCAACGCGGCCCTCAAAGATATGGGGGCTATCGCACAGGTGGATACTACTACCCTGGATTCAGCAGATAATAAAACGGAATACGCTATTGCGGCCACATGGAAAAAGTATCCCCCGTTTGCCATAGATTATCAAACCAATACAGGCGACTCCAACGATAACCAGTGGGAACCAATTCCCCATTGGAGGTACGTCCCGTCCACGGCCGGTAATGCGGCTATGATTGAGATAAAACAACTGACCTCTGGCAGAGATATTCGTGTTTGGTACAAAGATGTTCATGCTGATCTGAGCGATTACGATGATGAGATTTATGAGGGGTTTCCAGACAACTTGGTAGTCGCTATGTGTACAGAGGCATGTCTAAGATGGCAGAACGCTAGACTTGGCGGCGGGGATGATTTCCTGGTGCAGTTATGGAACGAGTCGAAAGATTTGGTTGCATCTGCTGAGAGAAAGTCTCAGATATGGCAACCCCCGACCAAACAGCCCACATTAGAGATACCGCAATAATATGGCAAAGATAAAATGCTCTCCAAGCATTAAGAACCCAACCCATGAGGTAATGTTTATTGATTACCGCCAGGGATTACATTGGGGGATTAGATTACGGGGTGGCGTAAGGGGAATTCAAGAGCTGGCTCAAACAGCATCTACTGTACGCTGGACACAAGGAGGCAGTCGGTACGGCGATGGTGATCCTGGAATGTCTCATGTTGAGCAAAGAACATGGGGCGGCGGGAGAGGTTCTGACGATTTTGCTTCTGATCCAACACGTTTCTGGGACAGCCAAGAAATGTACACGATGGTGGATAATAAGGCTTTCCCTGCCCTGCAATGGCGATTGCCTACAGGACTTAGAACTGCTCACCAATATCTACCACAAGACTCGACTGGTGTTACATTCAAAGCTCTTACCGGAAGTAATAGATATATTTCTTCTACATTCACAGTTGGCGGGTCTAACTTAGCGGCTGATAATGCTTACGTTTTTTTGCGAAGGATAGGTTCTCCTGGAACATTTACAATTCAGATTTGGACAGACAGTGGGGGAAGTCCTAGCGCATTAGTTGCTAGTGCATCGGCAACCACTACTACAGCCACAATCACAGATGTTATTAGTTTGTTCAAGGTATTTGACCTGTCTGCCGCCGCAGACCTGACGGCAAGTACGGCTTATCACATTGTGGTATTTGGCGCTTCTACAGACAGTGCAACAAACCATTGGGAAGTAGGTGTAGCAAGTGGGGTAGACAACTCTAAATCTGCTACATCGGGGGCAAGCTGGTCTGCTTCCGGCTTTGGTTTATATTATAGGGTCACAGACGCAGACACCGAGAGGGAGTTTCGTCTGTTTGAGATAAGTGGGGGTCTATTCGCTGTTGACCTAGTTGCAGCGGGGACAGCATCAACCCTTTATCTGAATGGGGAATTGGGAAAAGCCACTGGGGGCACTTCCTCCACATTAGTGGATACAGATGAAGGGTTAGATACTTCCTGGGCTGCCGACCAATGGAACAACTACAGGATAAAGATTACTGCCGGCACAGGAAAGGGGCAAGACAGGCTTATCTCAGATACATCTGATACAGGAACAATTACTGTTTCAACAGACTGGGACATTACACCTGACAACACCAGCCAATATGTTATCTATGGGGGAGGTGCTTGGCAATCATTCGCCTCCGGCACTACCGGATTGGGGACAGTGAAAGATGTAGCAGTCCTGAATAATATGGCTTACTTCGCACAGGGTAGCGCAGACAATATCCGCAGAATTGATATAAACTTCGGTGCTTCACCTCCCGCATTGAGATATGCCGATGATGGCACGAATAAAGCAGATTTGCTTTTAGTGGCTTCCGATAAGGTTGATGGGCCTCAGATGTGGAGAGCAGAGAATGATACAGTAGATGTTTCAAGGGCTACAGCAGTAGCGGCTACCAACAACCTGTCTTTCGGTACTGAAATCCTTGTTGGCGACAGCACTTATGACATCATAAATCTTTTGTTCTACGACAAGAAACTTCTAGTATGGAAAGCAGACGGGCACTACTTTGGCAAAAATGACCGAATAGATAAAATAAACCTTGGCCTAGACGCACTTAAAACTGACAATAACGGGCAGGCTATCCTAACACACAAGCTATTCCTCATGTTCTCATGGGGCAACTTCTCAATTCAGAGAAAGTACGGTTCTACAGTAGATAGTATTGGATACGACAAAGGGAGAGGACTTCCCTCTGGAAGAGTGGGGAAGTGTGTTGATATGCTATCTCATCCAGTCGGATTCTTTGCTTGTGTAGATGCTGGAACGGGGACCTCCTCGGTAATGTTCAGGGATGATGTAAACCAAGCATGGGGAGAGTTGTTCCGTGCCCCAAATGCAGGCCATAGAATTAGAAGTATCTACTGGCAAAATGCACCAGGAACACGTCCCAGATTGTGGATTGAATGTAACGGAGAATTATACTATCAAGAGTGGCCTCAAGATACCCTCAATCCACTAGAAGATAGTGGGGTTAGCTTTATGCACGAAGGGGTGCTTGTTTTATCAGATATTGACTTGGGCGCGGCTAGACTTCCTAAGTTCATAAAAGAGCTCACGCTTCTTACAGAAAACCTAGCAACCAATCGAGAGATTAGATGTGAGGTGCAGGTTGACAACAAAGACAATCAGGACATTGGCGGCTCTACTTGGACTTCTATTGGTTCGTTCTTGGATAGTCCATCTGATGTTCTCCCCATAAATGAAGGCGAGGTTTACAAGATACGGATTAGACTGCGATCTCTAACAAATCTGGCATCTACTCCCCCAATCCTGAACGCATCGGTATTAGAGGGATTTGCCAGAACTCCGCTAAAGTATCAATGGAACATGAGAATAAAAGTCGCTGACACACAGAGAACGCTTACTGGAACATCGTTTGACCACTCGCCTGATGACTTAGTTACATGGCTAAAGAGTGCTGCAAGGTCTGCTTCTAAGATTGAAATGAGGTCTGTGGCAAAGCAGATGGATAGAATATTCGTGGTTATTGAACCACCTACTCTGCTGAGAAAGTTCAGTAACTTTATTCTGGGACTTTGGGGTGGTGAGGTTACTATTACTGTGAGGGAAGCATAGGTAATTATAGATTTCCCAGACGGTCTAAACGAACCGAGAGATTCAATGTAAATCGTTATCAGGTCAGAACGCCTACAGACGACCCGCCTCTTACTGGATGGGTCAATGGAGTAAAGGCTTCTGATATTGAGGAGAGATTTGCTAGATCGCTTACTAACGAGAAACTAGGTTTTTCGTTCAACGTAGAAGTAGCGACAGCGATTAGTTTGCCAGGCGAGAAGAAAAAAGTAGATTTTCTAATCCATGACTTATTAATTCCAGTTGAGGTAGACGGCGAGATCGGACACAAGACACAGGCGCAAAAAGGGAATGATATAGTGCGAGATTTAATGCTCAATCCCGTTCTAAAACGAGACGGGTACAGAGAGATAGTTCATGTCCCCTGGTGGAAGTTAGCAACACAAGAATTATCTGATGCCGCGGTGAGGCTATTATGACAGACCTAAATGTAAAAGAAAACCCACTAACTGCTAAAGCAGGAGAAACCTTGACCTACTCCTTGGTATGGCTAGGGGCAAGCTCTTTGGCTTCCCCTACTGCAACTGCTTATTTCAAAGGGACTGATGTATCAAGTACGGCAATGCCAGCGGGGACACATTCAGTAAGTGGTGATGTGCAGACATTGAAGCCATTGGTATTCGATGCCGCCTGGACAGGTAATTATTTGGTCGTAGAAATACAATGTTCGGTAGACGGAAACACTGAGATTAGAGGGGCTAAGTGGTATGTGCAAAAGCCAGGAGCAGAATGATAGGCGTAGAGATTGCTGAAATCCTCCTGAAAGACGACAAGACTTTGCAAGAGAAGCAGGCGGTAAAAGACTGGTTTTCTAAGCAAGAGGAGGGGGCTAAAGCCCAGGCAGACTTTTTTGGTAGCTACACCCACCCAATGTTCAAGGCGGCAGAAACAAAGATTGCCAACGCGGGTCAGCAGGTTAATACATTTACATGGTCTGTTCCCCCAAGCGGAACGCACCTAGAAATAAGGATTGATGCAGGATCAGAAAGAAGTGGGGCGCCATCAATAATGGGTTTACGCTTCAATGGAGATACAGGGAACAACTATGAAAGACAATATACTTCGTGTAAAGGTTCTACCGTAAATTCTGCGTACTCTGGGGCTATTTCCTATATTCCTATTCTTTATGCCGCAGGCGATGATGCCGATGCTGATGCAAGCTCATCTGCCGTTATTTCCATCAACAACTACAATAACA
>JAJDCE010000107.1 GCA_029260985.1 Patescibacteria group bacterium
GGACATTATGGATGAAAAAACCTCCGAGTTAAAATCAAGCTTACGAAAAATAGAAGGGCGCAACCATGGCCCTATCGCGGGACGTGAAAGAGACTTGCTTAAATTAGGGCTGGTACTCTTGGAATCTGCAAAATTTGGCGAGCAAAACACACTTCGTGAATATCTGGATTGTGATTTTCCGATAAATTTTCAGCATCCGTTAACCGGACGTACAGCCCTACACAATGCAATGGCAGGTAATAAGAGTGAGTATGCAGAAGTATTGATGGATAGCGGGTACTGTAATTATCTGTTAAGAACCAATGTGGATAAAAAATTGGCCTGTGATTATTCCTATTACAATTGCACAGATCGAGACTTAGCAGATCGTCTTGACCTCGAAACTATGCGACAGGCCATAAAAAAGGGCATTGATATTGAAACGCTCTTTGATAAACGTCCAGATTACGCTAGGAAGCCAACAATTGCAGATTTGTCACAGTAATTGTTGGTTATTGCCGATTTGTTGATACCGCTTTAAACTCTAAGCTGGGCTGGCGTAAAAAGAATAAACAAGCTGTTAGATAAACGAAGATGGATGCTATGCACAAAGACAGAACCACGCCAAATAGCGAATAAGAAAGAGCATAGTCATTAGACCCAAATTCTGGTTTTGTTATCCAACTCAAACCAAGCGTATCTATCAAGAAAATTCCCCAATTTTCTATTAGCAAATATATTGCAATAACTGTTCCAATTGTAAAAGAGACGATGGAACTTATAAAAAGGCCTATTACGCGAACTTTGGAGAGTAAGAATTTGCTGCAAAAACGATAAAAAGCCTTCATATGTAATGAAAATATGACGAGAAAAGCGAGGAAAGGTAAAACTCCCATTACATCGTCTCCAAATGGGGGACTTACAGTATCAACAAAAACATTATAAATTAAGTATGTATATAAGAACGAAAGTGGAAAATACAACCAAACTAATTTAGTCGTTATTTTCAAACTTCCTAACCACAAAGAACACGTTAGTTTTCCATCTATAAAAATTTTTTGCATCGCTTTTTTGTGGGGCCAATCAAAACCGTGACAGGATTCTATAAGCATCATTTGTCCATTCACCTGAAGTACAAACCCTCCGTTCTCGGAATAATTAGGAAGCTTTATTTTATCTTTTGTTGTTTGCAATAAATTTTCCCAAAGTTGTTTTGCGACCACCTTTACACCTTCTTCTGTTTTCAATCTACTTTTCTTGCTGGGCATGACAAAAACAAGTTTTCCCAGAAGAGAATATTTAAGCGCCATACTAATTTCTTCGGCGGTGGATGAATCGATTTTTGTAGGTGGAACGATAATGCATATCGCACAGTTTTTAGCAATTTTTCTTACAGTGTCCAACCATTGCTCAGTGCTGTCAAAATATCTTCCAAACCTGTAGGTAAGCATTGCATTGAATTTATATATAGGATTCCTTGAATCGCTTTTAGCTGATTTCTTGGGTGAGTGATCAAATTTAATTGGGATGTATTTTTTATATATAACTGGTAAGAGCTTTCCTTCAAATACTCCGCCTGTATCAACGATATGTGGAAGTGCAAATAGAAAGTCGAAAGTTCCTTGCTTGCCCAAATAGATATCGGCGCCGTCAGAAACAAAAGGCCTTAGATAAAGCATTGTTGGTATGTTGTTATTATCACCTGCTAACGTTCCGGTCACTAACTTATCAAGTTGCATGTTAAAAGCATTGTAATGCTTCCATAGCAGATAAAACATGAGCGGCGTTGAGAGAACCAGCCAAGGCCAATATGCTATATATGGTAGATTTTCTTGGACAGAAACTAAGATAAAAACAATTGCAATAGAATTGATTGATGCTAATATTTTTATGAACAGACCGACTTTAGGGTTAGCGAACAAGCTATCTTTATCCATTGAGCTAGACTTTTTCTCGTTTTATCAGGCTCCAATATTGTTTTCCTAGGGTTGTAAGCCGACATGACTTGCTGTTTATTGCTGCGTAATACATATGTTCTTCTCCAACGGGTGTGACTAACCCGGCACTTACCATTTTTTGTAATTCTTTGAATTTTTTTTCGTTTGTTTCGTCAGCTTCGGTATGTGAAAACTCATAGCTTGGGTCTAAAGGGTATTCGGCATCCCGATCCAGGAAAAAGGTTATAATTTTTCTTAAAGCGGGTAATTCAATGAGTGGTTCTACTTCCTTGAGTGATATGAATGCTGATACATTTGTTTTAAAAATCGGCCTTTGCCCACCCCAATGGCCTAACGTCCGATCTATGTAAGCATAAATATTACTAGGCAGGATATTTCCTGTTAAATCTGCGCATTGTCCATCAATCGCATCAAGTAAAAGAGAAGAAAAAATTCCCTGTCTGCTTTCTTTTGCTGTTTCGGTTAACTGACATGAAGTTAATATGGTCACGCCATCAGCAAGTGCCGAAACTTTTTTCTCTGCCAAATTAGGAACGGCAAGACTCCCAGAATGACAACAATCCAAAATAATGATTTTATTTTGAGCATTTGATTCA
>JAJDCE010000108.1 GCA_029260985.1 Patescibacteria group bacterium
TTTGATGAAATTGAAATTGAGTTTAATCAGGAATTGTCTGAAATCAATCTAAAGCGTGTCAGTAAACCCGGTCAGCGCATCTATGTAAAACGCACTGAAATAAAGCCCGTTTTACACGGATATGGTATTTCTATCTTTTCAACTCCTCAAGGTGTGATGACAGGTGATGAGGCTCGGAAGGCCGGATTGGGAGGAGAGTTCTTGTGTAAAATTTGGTAATTATATTATTTATTTCTCAAACTTAATTATGTCTCGAATTGGAATGCAGCCTATCATCGTCCCGGAAGGGGTTGAGGTATCGATTACAGATCGTCTTCTCAAAGTTAAAGGTCCAAAGGGTGAGCTTGCTTATGAGCATTTGCCCAATGTTAAGGTTGTCCAGGTTGATAATGAGTTAATGGTCAGTCGTAACGGTGATGATAAAGAATCCCGAAGTTTTCATGGACTCACTCGTGCTCTTCTCAACAATATGATCATCGGTGTTTCTAAAGGTTTTGAAAAACGACTTCAGATTATTGGAGTGGGTTACCGTGCTCAGGCTACTGGTAAAAAGATTACCCTTCATTTGGGCTATTCTCATCCGATTGAATACACTGCACCAGAAGGGGTTACGATTGAGATGGATAAAGAAGAAAAGAGTATGATTGTTGTTTCCGGTATCGATAAGCAATCTGTGGGTGAAGCGGCGGCTAATATCCGTAAATTCCGTTCACCTGAGCCTTACAAAGGTAAAGGGATTCGATATGTTGATGAATATGTACCTAGAAAAGCTGGTAAGGCTGCTGCCAAAACAGCTTAAATATTTTAAATAATCACTATTATGACTGCTCTACAAGCTAAACTCCGAAAACGCCGACACGCCCGTATTAGGTCGAAGATTAAAGGTTCTGCAAAGTTACCTCGACTATCTGTGTTCCGAAGCAATGTATCGATCTATGCTCAGCTTATTGATGATGATAAGGGATTAGTGCTTGCTTCTGCTTCCTCTGCTAAAACAAAAAAGAAGGGCATTGATGCGGCGAAGGAAACTGGTCTTGAGCTGGCTAAGCTAGCCAAGCAAAAGAAAGTTTCTGGATGTGTGTTTGATCGTGGTGGTTACCTATATCATGGACGTGTAAAAGCGTTGGCAGAAGGAGCTCGGGAAGGAGGATTACAGTTTTAAATTATAAATTACAAATTTTAATTTTATGGCTAAGAAGTTTAATAAATCAAGGCGTCAGGAAAAAGAACCTAAAGAGTTTGATGAAGAAGTTCTTCAGATCGATCGTGTCACTCGTGTGGTAAAAGGCGGACGACGTCTTCGATTTCGTTGTTTGGTGGCAATTGGTGATAGGAAGGGGCGTGTCGGAGTTGGAATTGGCAAAGCGACTGAAGTGGTGAATGGTATTAAAAAGGCCGTTACTCGTGCTAAGCAATCTCTTGTTACTATTTCTCTGACTAAAACGGATTCTATTCCTCATGAGGTTCATATTAAACATAAGGCTGCTCGGATTTTTATTACGCCTGCCTCAGCGGGTACTGGTGTAATTGCTGGTGGGGCACTTCGTAAGATATTGAGCCTAGCCGGTGTTAAGAACGTGTTGAGTAAGAATCATGGGACTAATAATAAAATGGTAACCGCTCAGGCGTCTATTATGGCCCTAAAAAAGCTAAGACCTGTTAAGCCTTCTATGGCCAAAAAAAAGGATGTTCCCGCTTCTTCTAATCCGTCTGACACTTCTAAAAAGGACGAAGCTAATGTAAGGCATGAAAAGAAAGCGGTTGATGAGAAAGCTAAGAAGGTGGAAAAAAAGGTTGAGGAGAAAGCTAAGAAATAATCTTTATTAGTCTTAAGTTTTAAGCCTTAAGCTAACATACTACAAATAATTAATTAATATGCAGTTAAATTCTATTCAGAAAAAGCGTGGGGCTGTAAAAGCCAAAAGACGTGTTGGAAGAGGAAATGCTTCCGGCGCTGGCACTTATTGCGGACGAGGAAGTAAGGGGCAAGGTCAGCGAAAAAGCGGCAATGTAAGGCCAGGTTTTGAAGGAGGACAAACTCCTCTTATTATGCGTCTTCCTAAATTAAAGGGTTTTAAAAACCCTAACCGACTTGATTTTCAGGTGGTTAACGTTAGTAAATTGAACGTTTTCAAAGATGGCGAAGAGGTTAATGTGTTAACACTTTTGGAAAAGAAGCTGATTCGACGCAAAATGTTACCAGTGAAGGTGTTAGGAAATGGTAAAATTACCAGCAAGGTAACCTTGAAAGTTCATAAAGTTTCTAAGGCAGCTAAAGAGAAAATAAATGCTGTTGGCGGAAAAGTTCTTTAATCTAAAAAACTTTGTTTAAATATTTACATCAAATCTGGAGGTCTCACACTCTAAGAAAAAAAATTGTTTTTACGCTATTTATCCTTTTGGTTTTCAGGTTAGCTGCTCACATTTCTGTGCCTGGTGTGAACACCTCTGTTCTTACCTCTATCTTTGAGCAAAACAGTCTTCTGGGTGTTTTCTCTGCTCTTACTGGTGGGTCTATGGAGAGCTTCTCAATTGTTTTGATGGGGCTAGCTCCCTACATCAATGCCTCTATTATTATGCAGTTGATGACCGTTGTTATCCCTAAGCTTGAAGCCCTTTCGAAAGAGGGTATGGAGGGGCGACGACAGATTAATAAGATTACCCGATGGCTGACAGTGCCACTTGCTTTTATGCAGTCCTATGGGATGATTCTTCTGCTAAACCGAAGTGCAAACGGAGAGCTGATACCAGGGATTGGAAATCCTATGGTGATTATTCCTATTATGCTTACTGTGACCGCTGGCACCCTATTTGTCATGTGGCTTGGGGAGCAAATTACTGAGAATGGGATCGGAAATGGTATTTCTCTTATTATCTTTGCTGGGATTATTGCAGGTATGCCAACGGTATTTGGCCGGATGCTTGGAACGTTTCAAGCAGGGGACAGTACTAAATTATTCCATTTTATTCTTTTCGTTGTATTGACTCTTGCCATGTTGGTCTTTGTGGTATTGATTGCCGAAGGACAGAGAAATATACCTATTACGTATGCCACACGAGCAACGGGAGGTAAGGGTGAAAAGTCTGTTTTACCCATTCGGGTTAACCAGGCTGGAATGATCCCTATTATCTTCGCGATTTCAATGGTGACTTTTCCATCGGTTGTGGCTCAATTCTTCTCGGTTTCTGAGTCTAACATGCTCCAAGCAGCTGCAGATTTTATCAATCGCTATCTCAGCTCTAATAATCCGAGTTATCTCTATATTGTTCTCTACTTCCTACTTATTGTCGCGTTTTCTTACTTCTATGTTAGTGTAACGTTTAATCCTGATACGGTTGCTGAAAATATTCAAAAAAGAGGAGGCTTTGTCCCTGGAATCCGACCCGGGAGTCAGACAGCTGATTTTCTTGCCAGGACATCCAGTTATCTGAATTTATTCGGAGGTTCTTTTATCGCTCTTGTGGCAGTGGTTCCTATTATTTTTACGAAATATACAACTCTTACCGCTGGTGACCTGATTATTAGCGGTGCAGGACTTATTATTATGGTAGGAGTGATTTTGGATTTGATCCGCCAAATTGATGCCCAGCTGGTGATGCATGATTACGATAAATTATATTAATTATTTAAGTCTCAAGTGCGAGTCTCAAGTGCGAAATCACATTACACTTGAGACCGATGATTCGCACTTGCACTAAAAACATATGGATATTATTCTATTTGGAATGCAAGGTTCAGGCAAGGGTACTCAGGGAAAGATACTGGAAGAGAAGTACCACCTGAAAGTTTTTGAGATGGGTGGTCAGCTCCGCGAAATGATTGCTTCTGGCACACCTTTGGGTGACAAAATTAAAGAAATTGTAAATGCTGGTAATTTGGTTGATGATGACACTGTGCTTCAGGTGGTTGGTGAATTTGTAGATACGTTGCAATCAGATCAACCCATTCTTTTTGATGGGATTCCTCGTACGGTTGCTCAATCTGATAAATTACTTAATCTTCTTTCTACTAAGGGACGTGATGCTTTTGCTGTTCTCATCAAGATCACTGAAGATGAAGCTATCAATCGCTTAACTCAGCGTCGGGTCTGTGAAAGCTGTAAGGGTGTTTATCCTCCCTCTTATAAATCTGAGGAATGCCAGCATTGTGGCGGAAAACTCGTGGTTCGTCAGGATGATACTCCTGACAGCATTAAGCGCCGTCTTGAGAATTACCGAAAAGAAACGATACCAGTGATTGATGGTTTTTATGATCGGGATCACCTTATTGAAGTTGATGGAGAGCAGGAGATCGACAAGGTGAGTAAGGAAATGATTGAGAAGGTGGATTATTTATTTAATTAGTCTCAAGTGCGAGTCTCAAGTGCGAGTTTATTTGAGATTCATATTTATTTATGTTCAGCCAGATTCCTATTAAAACGCCGGAAGAAATTGAGTTAATGCGACACGGTGGCAAGATTTTGATGGAAACGCTTCAAATGCTCTCTGAACGGGTTAGTCCGGGCATGACTACTCTTGAGTTAGATTTGATGGCAGAAGACTTTATCAGGTCACATAAGGGTGCAGAACCCGGTTTTAAGGGTTATCGGGGTTTTCCAGGTACTTTGTGCACATCGGTGAATGAGGAGGTGGTTCATGGGATTCCTCGCGCAGATGAGGTTTTGGTGGAGGGGGATATCATTGGTATGGACTGTGGAGTGCTTTATGAGGATTTTTATACAGATGCCTGCGTGACTGTGCTTGTTGGACAAGTTGAGCCGGAAGTCCAACATTTTGTAAAAACGACCAAAAAAACTTTACAAAATGCCTTAAAACAAGTCAGGGCAGGGGCAAAAGTAGGTGATATCTCCGCCACCATCCAAAAAACTCTTGAAGATCAGGGCTATAGCCCTGTAATCGACTGTACTGGACATGGTGTCGGAAAAGCCCTTCATGAACCTCCTGAGATACTCAATGCGGGCCGAAAAGGCGAAGGTGCTACCCTTAAATCGGGAATGACATTGGCCATTGAACCCATTTCTGCCATGGGAAAGGGAAAGGTAGACACGGCGCCGGATGAATGGACCGTGATTACCGCTGATGGAAGCCTTTCAGCTCATTTTGAACACACTATTTTGGTCACAGATAATGGTTTTGAATTATTGGCCTAATTAGAGTCTATTTTTTTTTGAAAAATTCGCTTGCACCGACACTGTGTATCATGTACACTCTTACCGCTTTTGTTCAAATAAAACTATGGCTAAAGAAGTAATAGAGGTGGAAGGGCGCATTGTAGAAGCCCTGTCCAACGCGACATTCAAGGTTGAGCTTATTGGAGAGCAATACAAGGGGCTCACCGTGCATGCGCACGTCTCTGGAAAGGTTCGTATGAATTATATCCGCATTCTGCCAGGAGATAAGGTAACTGTAGAAATGACCCCTTATGACTTGTCAAAAGGCCGGATAATTTACCGCCATAAGTAGACAACTTAATACAACGCTATGAAAGTCAGAGCTTCCGTTAAAAAAATTTGTGAGAAATGCCGTGTAATTAAGCGTAGAGGAGTTGTCCGTGTTATTTGTCCGGCATCTAAGAAGCATAAACAAAGACAAGGATAATCAATTTGCATTTCGCATTTCTGATTTCAGATT
>JAJDCE010000109.1 GCA_029260985.1 Patescibacteria group bacterium
AACTTATTTGGCGTCACAAGACAGCCTCCAGACTTATCATAAAAAGACTAATCGGCCGACTAGCCGGAAAGATTTGGTTCAGGAGCAGCAAACTGAACCTCTCTTTGGAGTTTTTGCTTTCCAGGCTCCTTTCTCAAAAAGCTTGAAAATATACGATGCTGCCAGTTATCATAAAATATTTACTGATGCGATTCAGGCGGTTGCTACGAACACTGCTACACCCAAGCAAGCCTTGGAGGCGGCCCAAACCAAGATAACTTGTGTCATAAAAAAGCAGAAGAAGCTTATATCGAGTGATCAGGATTGTAATCTCTAATTGTGGGTCAGCTTTGCGTGGGTCAGCTCCGACTGTGTCGGATCGTGGACCTGTTTCGACTATGTCGAAACGTGGGGATAATTGCGGGTCGCGTTGTGGTTTTTATGGTTGTCATTTAAAATTGGGTACATGGAAAAGCTGATTAAATATTTGTGGGGCACTTTCCTTTTTACTTTTCCACTTTCAATAAGGTGGGTTTTTTATGAGTCTGCGAGTTATCGTTTTGGTCAGTTTAACCCGTGGGTAACGGGGTTTGTGTATTTGCCGGAGTTGTTGTTGGGAGTGGTGTTTGTGTTGTGGTTTATACATAAGCTCAGGACTAAGGACTATGGACTAAGGACTAAGCATAGTTGGTTACAACTATTATTTGTACTGTTTGCTATTAATGCTTTTGTGGTAACGCTGTTAAATGGTGATGCTTTTTTGGGCGCGCTTTTTGTTCTTCGTTTATTTGAGGCTTTGATAGTGTTTTGGCTTGTTCAGGATAAAATTTTTGAACCCAGACATACCATTACTATTTTGCTTTTTGGGGCTTTGCTGCAGATTATTTGGGGGTTAGCACAATTTCAGAACAATGGCTCATTAGGTTTGTCGTTTTTTGGTGAGTCCTTTATTGGCCCTGACGTTTTGGGGGTTGCGAAAAATGATTTGCCGAATGGCACTAAGCAAGTGCGAGCATATGGTTCTTTTTTACATCCTAATATTTTTGGAGCCTACCTCCTTACTATCTTTTTTCTTTCTCTCAAATACCTCAAATATGGTAGTAAGCTTTTTTGGTTCGCTATTTTTCTTATTGGAGTTTATATCACCACTAGCCAAGGAGCGATGATTGCTGGACTTGCAGGACTTGGGTTGTATTTTTTGTTTAAATTCTTTAAAGGAATGTCTTTTCGGCGTTCTATTGCTTTGGCTTTGATTTTATTAATGACGATTGGAAATTATTGGTTTTATCGAAATAGCCATGCGGTGAATACTCGTGATGTGTCTGCTCGTGAGCGGCTTACTCAAAATGTCATTAGTCAGTCGATGTGGAAGGCCAATCCTTTTGGGGTTGGGGTTCGTCAATTTACCCTTGAGATGGAAGAGTATACTAGTTGCGAATCAGATGGGGTTAATTGTTTGGATCGTAAAATGCTTCCATGGGAATTTCAACCGGTACACAATACTTATTTGCTGATTTTAAACGAGGTTGGAATTCAAGGTTTACTCATTTTACTACTCTTCTTTTTAGCGCTTTTTGATTTGTATTGGAAGTCAGGAAAGGCCATGCCCATTCTTGCGCTTTTAATTCTGGCTCCTTTTGATCACTTTTTATGGGATAGCTGGATCAGTTTCATTTTATTGGCATTGGTTGCCGGATTTTTTGTGTTAGAGAATCATAATGAAGGACTGATTGAGAAAATTGAACATGCAGTGCATCTTGAAGATGAATGATTTTTATATATACCAAATGCCCCCGCTGTGAAATACAGCAAGGGGCGAGATGGTGTGGTCATGTGTAGGGTGTTTACGTTGCGCCGATGTCGGTGAAGATCTCGGCCCACGCTTTGACCAGCTTGCTGCCACCCTCGCGAAAACGCCTGAGCATCCACTCGTATTCATAGAGGCTGGGAAGGTTGGCAAGTTCATCCCATAACTCGAATACAGGATCACTCGCTTTGTCGCTTTCGACATCAGCCTCTTTCATCTGCTGGAAAGCCACATTATTACAGTGACTTTTATCAGGGATGTAATAGGATTTATTCCCGGGTCCGTCTTTAGAGCTGGCAGAAGACCAGGGACAAAAACGCTGCATGGCTTCGCTTCGCTCTTTCTGCCCTTTCCAGATCGCCCGTAGGGCATGCAGCTTGGCAATCTTTTTAGGCAGGTTGGAGTCGACTTTCCCCGTGAAGGCTGGTAGTAATACCTCGTGGATGTATTTTTTGACCTTAGCCTTTTGGGGGTGTTTGTTCACGAAGCTCCTGATTGCCGGTCGGAAGGTGTGGTAGATCGCTTTGAGGCGTTTCGGGTCGCGGAGGTAATTTCGGGCAATTGCCAAAAGCCCTTGTCGCCAATGCCAGAGTTCCGGCTGATGAGCCACCTTGTCCCTCTTGGCATGGTATTCACATTCCATACAAGCTGCGTATACCCTGGCGTAGATTTTGGTATCATTACCGCTAGCCACCTCTCTTACCGTCCAACGGAGGGTGGAGGATATGCCTTGCAGGTCCAGATCATATACGCTGGGATCTGACACTTTCAACTTGCCTGCTTTCTGAAGAGCTTTGTCGACCACCTCCTTTGTGGCCATTTCCTCGAATTTGAGGAAGACAGGCCTAAGGTAGAAGGGAGCCTTGTCTTTGGCTTTGCTGATAGGTTGTGCCTCGTCTCCGCATGAGAACGAGATGCCCATGAGCAGCGCTATGGTCGCGAGAATCGCGTTTTTCATCTTTCTGTCCTTTTCCAGAAGTGTAGAGTTCTGACTTCAAACTAGCTGTGACCACACCGTGGTCACAAATCATACTAGTTTCAGTCGATTTGTAACACAATAAGTCACAGCTGGATACAAATTGTCAAAGATCGAAAGGTGTAAAATATATAATATTTGTAATAATTAGTCAATATTTTGTCTTCTTCTGGTTTTATCAATATAATCAATATATGGAATCCGTTTATACTACTAAATCACCCGAAGAAACCATTGAGCTTGGGCGAAAACTTGCCCTCACTCTTAAGCTTGGCGATCGGGTGCTTTTGTATGGGGATTTGGGGAGTGGAAAAACACATTTTATTAAAGGCCTTGCGAAAGGTTTGGGAGTTGAGGAGATGGTTAAAAGTCCGACTTATGCGTATGTAAATTCTTATGAGTTGGGAGTCGGGAGTTGGGAGTCGGGAGCTATCTCCGAACTCCAAACTCTATCATTATGATTTATATCGATTTGAAGAGGGTGCTTCTTCGACGGGCTCAGAACTGCGTGATTTTGCTTCGATAGGGTTTGAGGAAACATTGGAAGATCCTGAAGCAATCAATGTGGTGGAGTGGGCTGATCGGTTGGGGGAATTTATTCTAAGTTATTATATTTCGGTAAAACTAAAGGGTTCTGGTGAGGAGCGTGAGATTGATATTCATTTTACTAGTCCATCGATTATTCCTGAGACGATGGTTGAGCTTTTTTATGACGATTGGATTACACCCGTGCACATTCGTGCTCATTGTAGGGCGGTGACGAGTGTGGCAATGCAAATCGCCAAGGCTTTTATGACTGAGGGGATTATAATTAATACTGATTTACTTTATACAGCTGGCTTATTGCACGATGTGAGCCGGGTTTGTGACTTTAAGGAGCTTGTACGGGATCGTTTTGATGAAGAGGTCACAGATGAGAAATGGGAACGGTGGACATCTCTCCGAACCACCTATAAAGGTGTGCATCATGCAGATGTGGCAGCAAAATATTTAAATGAGAAAGGCTTTACGGAAACTGCCGAAGTGATTCGCATGCATAAATCGACCAATATAGTTGATGAGCCTGAGGGGTATGACACTTTGGAAAAAAAGATCCTCTATTATGCGGATAAGCGGGTGAAACATACTGAAGTTGTTGATCTGCAAGAGCGTTTCCGGGATGGGAAAGAGCGATATGGTAAATTCAACTCTGCCGAAGATCAGGAGCTTTTTGATGCGGTGGAGCCTAAAACTTTGGAGTTGGAGAAAGAGCTGTTTGGTCAGCTTGATATTGAGCCATCGGACATCAAATAGCTTTCAAATAGCTGTCAGATTGCTTTCAAATGGCTAGGTTATTCGTCATTTCTTTCGCTATCTTCGTCTTCATCCTCTTTTTCAATTTCCTTGTCACCTCCTAAATCGGTTTGAACGCTGAGGGCTTCGATGCCGTAGAGCCTTACAAAGTTATCGTAAATCAATTCAGTTAAACCGCCTACCATTTGTAAAATGAACCATACCCCTGGCATGGCGGCAAATATGATTACAATGGGTTGAGTGTCTCCTGCCATAACAGCTAAGGCGATGCCGATGCTGACAAAAATTCCCAATGCGCTGCTGTAGATACCGAGTAGCGAGTATTTATAGCCGGCTAAAACCTCCATGATCAAGGCTGAAATAAAGGCGCTTAAAAGGAAGTGAACGGCAGCAATTCCGAGGATAATATCCAGTGATGCTCCCATTAAATAAAGAGGGATGGTAAGAAAAAACAGCACTAGATTAAATAGGAAGATGTGCATTACGGTGGTCTTGCGCCTGTTGTATTTTTCGTTGTCCATAAACGTTACCATTACACCTGTGACGGTGTTGGCAGTCAGAGTACCGACAAAGGTCATAATGATGATCACAAATAGCGAAAGGGCAGTGCCTTCATCACTTGATGGGACTAAATTCAGCATGACAAAATAAACTACAAACAGGGCTAAAGTACCTGCTGCTCCGCCGACGATTCCGCTCAGGAGTCTTAGGGAAAAGAGGGAAAAGGTGAGTGCTCTTTTTTGTTCCATTTTTGTTTAAAATTATTTTTTAGCCGTAAGCCGTAAGTTTTAAGTCTTAAGCCTTACTTCTAATTGTTAATAAAAATAGGGTGATTAATCCAAGGGTGATCCCTACGTCTGCAAAATTGAAGACGGGGATGGGGCCTAGAGCAATGAAATCGATGACGTGGCCCAATTGGATTCGATTGAGTAGGTTTCCTAACGCTCCGCCAATAATTATACCCAATAAAACTGTGTTTAGGAATGGATTTCGTTGGCCTTCTACAAACCACTTAAACCCTCCGTAAATCAAGAGGGTTATTATGATGACCGTAATAATAATTTGTGCGGTTTGGCCGAATTCAATACCAAAAGCTACCCCTTTATTGGTCTGATAAGTAAGCTCCAGGACATTATCAATTAAGACCTTTTTTGAACTTAAGGCATTAACAGCCCAATATTTTGTTATTTGGTCGATTGCCAACCAGGCAATAGTTGATAGAATGAAGACCCACTCTTTTTGATACTTATTTATCCAATGCATTTGATGTTATTATAACTGATGAATTCCCAATACCCAATGACCCAATGCCCAATTTTACATAATTAATGAAAAGGAGACAGTTTGATACATTGTTGGCTGGAGTGATTCTTGCATTGGTGTTTTTCGGCGTTGTGATGATTTCGAGTGTGAGTGTGTACGAGTCTTATCAGCTCACCAATGATATGGCTCAGCGTGGAATTCTTCCGGCGCCGACGAATAGTTTTTATTTGTGGAGGCATATTTGGAGAGTTGTCATTTCCATCCCCTTGGGGATTGTTATGATGTATTTGCCGATCAAGATTTGGAAAAAGTCGGCTTTAGGTCTTTTTGTCACCTCTATTATTCTACTGATCCTTCTTTTTCTTCCGGGTGTTGGGGCGAATTATGGCACATCGACCAGTTGGATTGATTTGCCTTTTATTCCATCGCTTCAGCCGGCTGAGTTTGTAAAGTTGGCTCTTATATTTTATCTGGCGGTGTGGATGGAAAAGCGTCAGGAGCATGTGCGGACTTTTCAATATGGGTTTTTACCCTTTACTATCTTATTGAGTGTCGTGGTGCTTTTATTGGCAGCGCAGCCTGATTTTGGGTCTGTGCTGGTGATTTCTGTGATTGCGGCTAGCATGTTTTTTGCTGCAGGGGGCAGTATTTTTCATATTATTGGTGGAGCATTTTTAGCGGCGCTGGCTGCTTATCCGATTATCATGAGCAAAGAGTACATCAGGAATCGCTTTATGGCTTTTATTGATCCGGCTATTGACCCTTTAAATGTCAGTTTTCAGATTAAGCAGGCTCTTATAGCTGTGGGAAGCGGAGGTCTCTTTGGGGTTGGATTTGGAAAATCAATTCAGAAGTTTGGCTATTTACCTGAGGTACAGGGCGATACGATATTCGCAGCTGCGGCTGAAGAACTTGGTTTTATCCGAATTACTTTTTTGGTCGTTGCCTATTTTATTATTGCCTTTAGGGGGTTCGGTATTGCGAATCGGGCGCCCAATCGGTTTGCGATGCTGGTGGCTGCTGGAATCACCAGTTGGTTTGTCTTTCAGGCCATTATAAACATTGGGGTTAATTTAGCCCTTTTACCACTCACTGGCCTCACTCTTCCATTTGTCAGCTATGGTGGTTCTTCACTTATTGCTAATATGATGGGGGCTGGAGTTTTACTTAATATTTCACGTTATGCGCAAGAAAAAACGCATTCTACTCGTAGGAGGCGGGTCCGGGGGTCACATTATGCCCAACCTCGCCATCGCCGCAGAGCTTAAATCCAATTGCCGACCAATTGCCGACCAATTGTGGGATCATTGAATTGTTATATGTTGGTTCAAAAGCTCCATTGGATCGTCAATTAGTGGCGCCGTCGGGTATGCCCTTTAAAACAATTTTTACGGGTAAGATGCGGCGGTATTTTTCGTGGCAAAATTTTATTGATCCTCTTTTTGTTCTTTTGGGGTTTCTGCAGTCGTTTTGGATTTTAATTCGGTTTTGGCCTCATGCCGTGTTTACTAAAGGAGGGTTTGTTAGTGTTCCAGTGGCTTTAGCTGCTTTTATCCTTCGTCGTCCCTTAATTTTACATGAATCGGATAGTGTTATGGGTTTAGCGAATCGTATTGTGGCTCGTTTAGCCAAGAAGGTTTGCTTAGGATTCCCAAACTCAAAACTCAAAACTCAAAACTCAAAATACATTTTGATGGGGAATCCAGTGAGGGATTCTATTTTGCATGGTGATCGGGATAAGGGTTTCGCGTTGACTGGTTTTATTCCTGGGAAGCCTGTGATTTTGGTTTGGGGTGGGAGTCAGGGAGCTCAGCAAATTAATGATTTGATAATGAATTCCTTTGATCAGCTTAAGTCTCATTTTCAGGTTATTCACATCACTGGATCTGGTAAGCAGGCTAGCCTAAGCGACTCTGCATATGTTCAGTTTGAGTATTTGGATAAGGACTTGAAACATGTTTATGCCATTACTGATTTGGTGATTGGCCGGGCAGGTGCCAATTCTCTTTATGAAATTGCATTGATGAAAAAGCCTAATATCCTCATTCCTTTAAAGTCGGCTGCTCATAATCATCAGCAGATTAATGCGGAGTATTTTGAAAATGAAGGGGCAAGTGTTATTTTGCGTGATGAGTCATTGCATGAGATGGTTACTGCTTTATGGAGCAATGCTGTAAAGCTTGATTCGATGAGGGGTGCGTTGGCTCGATTGGCTAGGCCGAAGGCAGCGCAGGAGATTGCTGAGCTAATATTTAGTCTTAAGTCATAAGCTGTAAGCTTTTCTCAACAATCATTTAAATAACGTGGGATCCTGAATTAAATTCAGAATGACGAAATGGGGTGTGAACTCAAAAACCAAAAGGGATCCCTCCGGTAAAGTCGGGATGAAAAAATAATATTCATAAATTATTATCTAAACAATGAGGATAGGTGTTAACGCGCGGTTTCTCGTGCATCCTTTCACAGGCATTGGTCAGTACACACGTTCACTGATCCCAGAAATGGCTCGATTGGAGCCTGAGAATGAATTTTTTCTGTTTATACCGGAGCTTGTGGATATGAATTTGCCATCTAATTGTCATCAAATTCGTGTTGCCGAAAAACCTCATCGTTCAGCTAGTCTTCAAAAAGCTCATTGGGAGCATGTTTTGGTTCCTAGAGAGATGGAAAAGATGAAACTCGACCTCGTACATTTTCTTTATCCTTCCAATCCACGTCGGAAACTCCCCATGCCGACTATTGTCACGGTTCACGATGTGATCCCATGGAAATTAAAATCATATCGGAGAAAAATGCGTTCCAAGTTCTATCATTTTAATGCTAAGCTTGCTCTTAAAAAGGCTGATCATGTGGTGACGGTTTCGCATTTTTCGAAGTCTGAAATTATAAAATATCTCAAGTTAAAAGAGAAGGACATTACGGTGACGCCTCTAGCGCCTCCACCTTCTGATGAAAAGCTTCGTTTTCCAGATCTTCAGCTTCGACGTAAGTATTTTTTGTATGTGGGTGGTTATGATGACCGTAAAAATGTTCCTCAGCTGATTCGGGCTTACGAAAAGCACATTGCTCCCACTTATCCAATTGATTTGATTCTTGTGAGAGGTAAAAATTTAGGTTTTGAGGAATTGATTACGGATGAATTTTCTGAGCGTGTAGCTGGTAAATTTCCCCTTAAGCGAAAAGGAAAAGTCGTGTTTACTGAAGCTTTAGACCAGAATGAGCTCCTTTGTTTATATAAACAGGCACTTGCCTTGGTACATGCGTCTACTTATGAAGGTTTTAATTTAGCTTTGGTTGAGGCGATGTCGGCTGGTATTCCAATTATTGCTTCTGATATTCCGGTTCACAGAGAAGTGACCGATGG
>JAJDCE010000110.1 GCA_029260985.1 Patescibacteria group bacterium
CCATATTGCTTCACCGCTGCCATAACCACCGTTTTGTCCTTCTTCAGTGCTTCACCAGCATATTTCAAAGCCCCTCCATTTTCTTTTACGGCAGCCAGTACAACTCCCCTGTCTTTTCTAAGCGACTTATCAGCAAATTCCAAAGCCTCTCCATTTTCTTTTACGGCAGCCATAACCACCGTTTTATCCTTCTTCAGCGATATATCCGCGTATTCCAGAGACCGGACATTTTGCTTAATTGCCACCAAAATAAAACCCTTATTCTTACGTAGTGCTTTATCCGCATATCTCAGAGTCCATCCATATAGCTTCATTGCCGCCATAACTACCGTTTTGTCCCTCTTCAGTGCTTCACCAGCATATGCCAAGGCCCCTCCATATTGTTTCACCGCTGCCATAACTACCGTTTTATCCCTCTTCAGTGATTTATCAGCAAATTCTAAAGCCTCTCCATTTTCTTTTACGGCAGCCAGTACAATCTCTTTGTCTTTTTTAAGTGAATTATCAGCATGTCTCAGAGCTCGACCATATTGCTTCACCGCTGCCATAACCACCGTTTTGTCCTTCTTCAGTGCTTCACCAGCATATTTCAAAGCCCCTCCATTTTCTTTTACGGCAGCCAAAACAGCCTTTCTTTTTTCAACAGATTTTTTTATATTCGCCAAAGATTGCTTAGATTTCCTTACAGCATCCAGCTTTTTATCTGTAGATTTTTTTTGTCTTTCGGGTGATGGTTTATTTTTTGGACCCCCCATTGGCATTACAAATTTAATCTTTTTATTATACCACAAAAAAGCTTTATAATCAAATTTTCCCCTCTCACTTCTCCTTACCTATATTGATCACTGCTCGTCTCCCTAATCCGCTCCATCCTCAAATTCTCCACCTGCTCCCGTATTCCATCCTCCAATTTCACTGTGGGCTGATAGCCAAGTATTTCCTGAATTTTTGAAATATCCGCATATTGCCCCTGCACATAATCCTCTTTTACAGGGTTTTCGATGTATTTGGGCTCCATATCTTTCCCAAAAGCTTTAATCAACGTATCCGCAATATCTTTTACACTCGTCGCATTACCTGTCCCGATATTAAACACTTCTGCCCCTAACTTTTTATCCAGTTCAATCGCTTTACGAAGCCCCTGAACAACATCACGAACATTTGTGAAGTCTCTGGTTTGGGTTCCATCTCCATAAATCACAGGTGTTTTATCCCGTGCAATATCCCAGCAGAACTGAGAAATCAAATTGGCATAAATCCCTTTCGCTTCTTCATTGGGCCCATAAACACTCATAAATCTAAATCCAATAATATCCATATCCGGATGCACCTTATTGAAACAGCGTGAAATGTGTTCATAAGCCCGTTTAGTCACCGCGTAATGGTTAATAGGAGTCACGCTCTGAGTTTCAACCAGCGGAAGCGGATTATTGCCATAAAGCGAAGACGTCGACGCATATAAAACCTTTTTAACTCCATTTTTACTGGCCCAATCTAGTACCGTTGTGAACGATTCAATCGCATTCGTATAAGCCCACACAAAATCCTTCCCCATAAACATCGGCGCACTGCTTGTCCCTGCTAAATGAATCACGTAATCAACAGGCCCCACCTGATCCAAATCCTCTTTTTTGCGGGAATCCCCTTTGATGAATTTGATGTCCCCATCCAAATTACTTTTATCACCCAAAAACAGATTATCCAAAGCAGTAATCTCATACTTTTCTTTGTTAATGTTGCAGAAGTTGGATCCGATAAAACCGGCCCCTCCAGTCACTAAAATACGCTCCATAATTAATACGATTAATAACGAAGCCATTATAAATGCGAAATCCGAAATGCGAAATCCGAAATCATTTGGCTTTCCCAAATGCGCCATTAACCGTCGTAATTGTATTCGGCTGTATCAGAAAATACTGATTTGGCAGTTTGTTATAGCCTTCCAGATCATAAAATTCAATCATATATTTGCCAATGGGCAGACTGTAGAAATCAGAGCCAATCCCACCCGCTATTTTGGTGTTTGTAGTCACATCTATAATATTATATTGCACGGTGTCGGGGAACATATGAAGCCCAAGTAGGGGATATTTAAAATAGGGCATGTAAAACCCTTCAATCATTTTTAACTTACCATTCTCAAGCTCAACAATTTGCGCCTTAGGTGTTTCATAACCGATCACTTCATTGAATTCAACACGGTATCGGCCAGGCGATAAACCCAAAAGATCTGAAGAGCCAGAGCCTTCACCGGCACGCTCATCGGTGTTCGCATTAAAAATAGTAAAAGAGCCATCAGAAATCGGCATTTCAACCGCTAGATGGGCATTGTTAGGAGCCGCACGCCTCAACTGAAGTTCTTCATCCGGAAAAGGCGTGAATCGAAGCATCGGAATCACCAAAAGCATCGCCAAGCCTAAAAGGTAAGGAGTGTAGTTAAATTTCTTATGAGAGATTCGTTTTTTAGTCTTTTTCATGGGTTTTTATTTTTTGATCTTAATATTATTATAACATATTTAACTAAATTATGCAAATACTTGTTTGCCATACCACCCTGTCATTCCTGCGAAAGCAGGAATCTATGCCAATTGGGTACTACGTCATACGTAAATTCTGCTAAAATAAGTCCATGTTCAAGAAAAAAAGAGCAAAAAGACTGTATTATCCCGTTAAGTCCAAGTGGTACACTAAGCCGAGACGAAAACGAACCAAAAAGAAGCTGATTAAAGGTGGTTTTAAAGGACTTAAGAAGATGATTTTAAAGTCCTTATATCTAATGATATTAATTGGCGCTTTTGCTGTTATAATTCTCTTTCTGGCTTTTTCATCCTATTTCTCAATCCGCAACATCGAAGTCGACCGCACTACATTCAGCATCGACAGCTCCTCCATTGAAAGCGAATTGAAGCAATATGTGGGCAAAAACATGGTCTTTTTTGCCAAAAGCCGAATATACAAAACCATCCAAACCCTTTTTCCTGAATTTGAAACAGTTAAAGTAAAAAAGGTATTACCATCTACCCTTAAAATCAGCCTCGAAAGCTACCCCATCGTCGCCAACCTGCGAGCTTATTATGTTCTGCCTGAGGCCGAAGAAATGGTTGAAGAGGACTTTACGGAGTTAAGCAAGGCCATCGAAGAACTTTCGGGCACCGAGGCGGCGTTGGCCACCCTGGAAACCGATAGCCCCCTTCGTGATGAAGAGGTTCTCGATGATGTATTCACCTTGGAGGGCTACGAAGAAGAGAAGCCGGATGAAATTGAGCAAAAAGCCCTACTGAACAGAAATGGTCAGGTCATTTTTGACCAGGAGGAGAACCTGGAACTCATGACCATATCCGTATACGGTTTATCACAACCAGTGGAAGATCGTGAGCGGGTGGTTCAGAAAGATCACATGGACGATATATTGGGGGCAATCTCACACATCAAAAATGTGATGAACCTAGAGACCAAAGCGATCAGGTATCTACCTGTCGCCCGGGAAATTCATTTAAAAACCAGCGACAATCTGATAATCTGGATCAGCATTGATCGTGATTACAAAGAGCAAATCGATAAATTGGCAACTGTCTATGAACCCGCCGAGCTGAGTAACGAAGAGATTTCCTACATTGATTTACGGGTCCGCGAAAAAATAATCTATTGCCCCATTAACGCCCATTGCAACCAATAATATAATAGTCTCAAGTGCGAGTGCGAGTCTCAAGTATCGTAAATCGGTCTTGAGACTTGAGACTCGCACTCGCACTTAAATTAAGATGTTCAGAAGTTTAATCATTCTCCTCCTGCTTGCAGGATTTGGCACTACCTCTACCACAAGCGACAAGGTCGTAGACTCTTTCGAAAACAGCGACCTTTTAGTGGTTGAATCCATACCGGTAAAAAAGACCTCAGCTATTGAGCCTGTCATCAACGCAAAAGCAAGTTTATTGATGGATTACGACACTGGAATCGTACTTTTTGAAAATGAATCCGATAAACGCTTGCCCATGGCCAGCCTCACCAAAATCATGACCGCTATTCTGATTTTAGAATCACACGATTTGGATGAGATTGTCACTGTACAGGATGACATGAACGACTTGGGATTCTTAGGGGTTAAAATGTGGCTTCATCAATACGAAAAAATAACCGTCGAAAATCTCCTCATCGGCCTTTTAGTTCCCTCTGCTGGGGATGCAGCCATGGCTTTGGCAGTCCATCATAGCGGCTCTGTAGAGACATTCGTAGAAGCGATGAATGAAAAAACAAAAAAACTAAATCTTCAAGACACCCAATTCAAAAATCCTATTGGCCTCGATGACGATGGGCATTATTCAAGCGCCTTTGACTTAGCACTATTAACCAAATTTGCCCTGAGGAATAAAGATTTCCAGCGCATTGTCCAGATCCCGCGAGCTACAGTCACTTCAACAGATGGTGAAATTAAACATTCTTTCGAAGGTACGAACTATCTTCTCAATAGCTATCTGGATATCCGCGGAGTCAAAACAGGCACTACAAATGCTGCTGGACAGTCTTTAATCAACCTGGCCCGCCATGACAACGGTAAAGAAGTCATTGTTGTTCTCTTAGATAGTCCGGAACGTTTCCAAGAGGGAAAACGACTCATTGATTGGGGGTTTCGTAATTATTTGTGGTGAATAGAGAATGGTAATTAGAAAATAATAAATAAAAAACGTCAATTAAAAAAGGGTAAAAAAGGTGGTATTATCACAGAGAGATAGTTAATACTATTGAGCTTCCAAATTCCTAAGTGACTGAGATCCGGTTTTAACAGGCAGTCCTTTATTTTGTCCTCTAGTTTCATTTATGGTTAACCTAGACGCTCGTCGCGAGCGACACGCAAAACTCAAACAGGAAAATATCGCGCTAAAAAAACCTTCGCTAAACCCGATGGGGGCAACAACAGCAGCGCTCAGAAACAGTATTCAGCAGCTCTGCAGGGATCAGGGAAATAGTTTGATGATTCACCGTTTTTTGAAGCGAGTCGCTGTATTTACAGCAGTCTTTATGCTGCTGAGCCCATTTATCACCACTTATCAGCTTGCCCATGAGGCCCATGGATATTTCCAATTAGAAGAAGAGATGGGGGCAATTGATTTTGACGGTGGAGGGGTAGAATATACAATCGCAGATGTCATGACTGAAGATGGTTTTTTATTAAAACCCGCAATCAATTCCGCCGAAGGCGACAGAAGCGGCTTTAGCGATATCTTCGTCTACACCGTTGAGCCAGGTGATACACTCTCTTCCATTGCTCAAAGCTTCAACCTAAAACGAGAAACTTTGATGGGAGAAAACAGCTTATGGAACCCAAACCGACTCCGCGTAGGCTCTAAGATAAAAATTCTACCCGTTAACGGTTTATCGCATGTTGTGAAGAAAAAAGAAACTTTGGCATCATTAGCCAAAAAGTACAAAGTCGAAAAAGAAGACATCGTTAAACAAAACCAACTAGAAAATGAAACTCTGGTCGCTGATGCGACTCTAATCATTCCTGGGGCCAAACGATCAGCGCCCGTTTATCTCTCCTCAACCGCCCCTGCTAGTGTAGCCAGCTATAGTGGTAAGTCCGCGGTAGGTCGTTTGATTTGGCCAACCGTTGGTAAGCTAACCCAAGGCTATCGCCGAGGACACTTAGCTCTCGATATTGGCAATCGAGCCAAAGGTCCAATTTACGCAGCTGCCGCCGGTAAGGTGATCAAGGCCCAAGGGGGCTGGAATGGAGGATATGGGAACATGGTTATCATCGATCACGGCAACGGAATGCAAACGCTATACGGACACAACGAAAAACTTTACGTCACGGTTGGCCAATACGTTGAGCAAGGCCAAACCATTGCCTGGATGGGACGATCAGGACGTGTTTATGGCCCAACTGGAATTCACTTACATTTTGAAGTCCGCATAAAGGGCGTGAAGTACAATCCATCGAATTTCTTTTAACAACGAAATTACGAAGTAACGTCATAATAAGATAGTAAGTTACTTCGTTACATCGTTACTTCGTTATGAAGGTATTAAAGTACATTTGGCAGCTACCCCGCAAAATAGCCATCTTTTTAGTCGAGCTATACCAAAAAACACTCTCACCTGATCACAGCAAGTGGATGAAGGGGCTTTTTCCTCATGGGCACTGCAAATACCAACCTTCATGCAGTGAGTACTCTAAGCAAGCCTACAGGAAGCGCGGCTTTATTATTGGTTTTTTTAAGTCAGCCTGGCGAATTCTCCGCTGTAATCCCTGGTCAAAAGGCGGGAATGATCTACCATAAAGGTAGCCACACCCCGACAAAGTCGAGGCAGGCCCACGCGAAGCTGGCCCACTATAGACCCACCATTGGAATTTAAGCTTCAGCGTCGGTAATGATCGATAGAATTTGAGAGAGTAAATTCATAATTGTAGTTTTTAGTGTTTATTTACGTTTTTTAAATCTAACTTGAGACTCGCACTCGCCAAGGGTTCTGAGCAGAGTCGAAGAGCACTTGAGACTCTTAAACAGGTTCAATATTCGGCTTATCTTTCTTCTTTATGGTCTCACTCTCTTTTTTGGACACTTCGGGAGCTTTAAAGTCCAAATAGGTCACCTTTTCTTCCGGTTGAGATTCCGATTGTTGGCCGATTGTTGGCCGATTGTGGCTTTTCGACAATTGGATTTTCAATTGGATTCACAATAGGCTCCACAATTGGTTGTCCATGTATATTTAGTCGTTCCGCCTGATATTGTCGAACCTTCCCTACTACTTCATTCACAATTTCTTCAAAACCACGTCCGTCTTTAACCTTAAAGCCAGCGGCCCGAATATGGCCACCACCACCATTATCAGCGCTGAATTTACCCACATCTGCCTGATTATTAGTGGAGCGCATACTAATCGACACTAGATCCGGGTTCTGTTTAATCAAAAAGATTATTTCAGCTCCTGGAGCATTGGTCAAAAGATCATCAATAATACCCTCTGTTTCACTTGGGTCAGCATCAGCTTCCTGCAAATCATCCTTGCTAATCGTTGACCACACCATTCGATGCACAGGGTCAACCTGAACTTTAGAAAGGATAATCCCCCACAACTTTAAAGTACTCAGCTTCTTGGTCTTAAAAATGTGCTTAATAATCTCCTGCTGCCTTGCTCCTAAGTCCAAAAGTTTAGCAGAGGTATCCAAAGCCCGAGGTGACGTGTTGGCGTGCTGAAAGCTACCCGTGTCAGTAATAATACCCCCTAGTAACAAAGTCGCAACATCCTCCGTAATCATCTTCTTCTTTTTCTTATTTTCCAGCCATTCTAAATATTCAAATAAAATCTCAGTTGCTGAACTTGCCGTTACATCCACCAGATTTATCTGCCCAAATTCAGTATTGCTCGCATGATGATCAATGTTAATGACAGGTGTTTCATAAAATAATTCCACATTCTTATCATACAAAGGGCCCAAGTGTTCCAGATTACCAGTATCAAGCACCATTATAAGATCATATTTATCAGCTCCAGTCGGGAAGGTGACATCAGCTTGCGTCAAAATCCCGTCAGCAGGTGTAATCACAATGTTTACTTTGTCACCTTGCTCATCCACCTCAATCTTATCAAGTTTTACCCTTGAAGCGTCAACTGAAATCACAAATTTATTAGAATCCGATACCGAATTTCTTACTATATTAATAGAAGGTAAAAACATCAAATTCTCCGGTGCCGGGTCATTGGTCGAAACAGTCACATCCTTGCCCATCTCTTTTAACACTAAATAGGCAGAGAGCGCTGACCCCAGCCCATCACAATCCGCCCGTGCATGCGTCAAAATCAGAATCTTTTGACTCTTTTCGATTAGATTGGTGATTTGTTCGTACACCTGAGCGCTCATGGGCTAGAGAGAAATTAGTTTATTATATAATATTATTTAATTTTGTAAATAATAACCGTGATTAGACTATTATAAAACAATATGAAATTAATGTCAAGAAAATAGAATAGTTTTTTAGGATCGACAGTAACTTAATTCATACCAAGGCGCAAGTAAAAAAAGGGCTTTGTGCACTATGGGCAAGCTGTGGTAAAATGGCATGTAATAAAACTAAAATAAATCCAAATGGGAAAACTATTAAAGCCTACATTCTTTGCATTTGCACTGAGCTTATTTGCCGTTAGTCTTTTTTTCACAGGCATAAATCAAGTCTCCGCAATCAGAGAAATTAACTGTACAACGGATTTTAGCAGCTGTAGCGGGCTGGTGGGGTATTGGAGCATGGAGGATGAGCAGTGGGATGATGATTTTACAGGAACTACGATTGATACCACGCAATGGACTAATAATGCTACTGCCTGCCCTCAGAATGATTTACTATCCTGTACTTCAGCAGGAACCGCGTGGACACAAGCAGGAGTGCATTCAAGCGGAAAAATTGCTTTAAGCGGTGATTTCGATATCCAGGTTGATTTTGATGCTTCAAGTCAAACTACACCCCCTTCATCTGGAGCCTCCTATGCCAATCTGCTCATAAGTTCTGCGACTTATTATTATCATTTGTACCATTACCGAGATCAAACTGGTACTTTCGCCTACCTTTCCGGTACTAACGATGGTGCGAGCACTTTTGGCTCTTCGTCAGTAAATGAATCTACAGGGAAGCTAAGATTAACCCGAGTGGGATCAACTTTGACGGGATACCGTTGGAATGGAAGCGGATGGACTCAATATGCAACAAGAACAGGGATCGATACTGCTGACATGTACATAAACATTTATGCCAATGCAAGTGGAGCGTGGACCTCTGTAGTAAGCTTTGATAACTTTATAGTAAATTCAGGAGAAGTTATTGATGATGCTTCCACTTCTACCAATGACGGCACAATTGACGGAGCAGCTTGGACAAGCTCTGGAAAAATTGCAAATGCGCTTAATTTTGACGGGACTGACGACTTTGTTACTGTAAGTGATAGTGCTAGCCTGGATGTAACAAGTGCCGTAACTCTATCCGCATGGATCAAGCCTGATACTAACCAGCCAGATGCAGGAGTCGTTATCAGGAAACAGGATGCCTTTGAAATATATGAGCATGCAGGCTATATATACGGACGAGTTTGGACACCTACGCTTCAATACTCCGGTGATGCCAATACTGCGGTCACCACTGGCGCATGGAATCATGTGGTAATGACCTATGATGGAAGTAATATTAAGATGTATATTGATGGTGCCTTAAAAGATACTGATGCAGTTACAGGTTCAATGGTTGCTAATAGCAATGCACTATCATTTGGTAGATATAATGATGCAAATTCTTTTCCATTTGACGGTACAATAGATGATGTCAGTGTCTGGAGCAGAGCCCTAAATGCCACCGAGGTAGGAGAGCTCTACGACCTCGGCGCTTCCTTGGCCGGGTCAGACGGAACGCTTGATCTCTCCCTTGGTGATGCATCAGGAGGATGCAACGGAACGGGACTATCATGGGGAGGATCCACATGTACAGTTAGTACGAACACAAAAAGCCAGTTTAAATTCACTACAGTCAACATTTCATCGGGCACTACGTTAACCGCATCAGGCTCAGTCCTTTTGGACATAAGAGCTACTGGTAATGTGACTGTAAATGGTCTTATCGACCTTGATGGAGGTACCACTTCATCCGCCTCAGGAGGAGTAGCTAAAGCCGGTGGTTATGATGGCGGACCTGGAAATTCGTCTACAGCTGGCAGTGGACCTGGAGGGGGTACGGGGACTACAAGTAATTCCACTGGTGGTGGTGGAGGAGGTTTCGGTGGAAAAGGAGGTTATACAAATGGTGACGCTTTTAGAGGAGGAGTTGCGAATAGCGGTGCAACTGATGGTGGTTCTGGAGGAGGAGGTGGAGGTAGTACCTCCGGTGGAGGAGGAGGAGCTGGTGGAGGTTATGTACAGATTATCAGTGATGGGGGCATTACCATTGGCGCATCAGGTATAGTCTCAAGTAATGGGGGAGCAGGCGGTCGTTGGGGAACTTTGAGTTCACATGGATTAGGTGGAGGTGGAGCAGGAGGAAGAATAACTCTTTCAGCCCCGACAATAACTAATAGTGGCACAATCAGAGCTAACGGAGGCGATGCTCCTCAGTTTTCCCAAACAGGAGGTGGAGGTGGAGGTGGAGGTGGGAGAATTACTCTTAGCGATCTTGATGGAGTGATTGCAGGAACAGCTACGGTAACCGGTGGACTTGGTGGAGTTTCTCAGTATGAAACAGATGGTGATCCTGGAGTTTTGACTAAATCAGTAGCCGAATTCTCATCAACCCCACCCACATCAACTAACTTTACCACAGGTAACGGAAGTACAGATTTTACTGCAGAGGGTAATCTTGCAGCAGTATCCAGCATGAAACTTGCAACATCAACAGGTAGTATTACATGGTCCGGAAGTGTGGATGCCAGCGGTGATGACTATGATACAAATGTAAGTATTGGAACCGGTTATGTAAGTGTGAATGCTGCTAATCTGGATTCCAGTATAGACAGCGCTGCTAATGTTTCTATTAACGTAGGCGGCTGTGACATTTACAACATCTATTATGCTTCAAGCTTTTATACCAGTTTAGCTGACATTAAAACCAATGGCCAAGTGTGTAATGCAGGCACTACACCTGCCTGTACCAGTATAAGCTGCAGCAGCGGAGTGCTTACTTTCGCAGTCCCCAACTTTGACGGCTATGGTGGTGAGGGCTGGTGGGCAGAAGATCTAGCCACTACAGTAGGGGTCAGCAATATTTCCCCAATCATCACCGCCACTCCAAGTGATGGGGGTTCAGCAGGAGGTGCAGGTACAGGTGATACAAGCGGTAATCCTACAGATGTAGGTAGCAATGTATCATTTACAGTCACCGCTCTGGATATTAACAGTGACCAGTATTATCTGGCTGTCTGTAAAACAGATGCTGTGACTGTCGGAAACGATACCTTTCCAACATGTGACGGCGGTAAATGGCCTGATGCAAATCCAACTGCTACAACCAGTGGTGTTGCAGTAACGGCAGAAACATATACAGCTGTGATCGGTGATTCGGAAAGCAACGCATGGTATGCGTTTGTATGTGACAAGGTAAGCGGAGGAGGCTCCTGTTACCCTGCCAATGCGGCTGGTGATCAGGGTTTTGCCTTAGGAACAGTTACATTCACGGATGTCCCTGCTGATGAAGATGACATTACGATAGATTCAATTCAATACAGATTCGATACAGGAGGTGATGGATGTGTGGGTGCAGGCACCTGTATAGATGTATCAGCTGGTGAAGACGGGGCTGACGCCGCTACTTCTTTAGTTGCTGCAGAAGTGGGAACTTCATCTCACATGACAAACAGAGGCGCTGTTACTTATGTATATGCAGATACGGAAGGTGCTGCCGGTAACAGTTTGGGAATGACCATAGGGACTTGTGCCAACTGTGCCCTTTCCGGCGCTACTCTTGCAGGAGGTGATGCAAGCAATATGAGTCCTTTCTTTGTTAACCATACACCTGTAATCGTAGATCTAGCAGCTGGTGATACTGCCGGAACAGCTGGCCTTAACCATGCTTCAGGTTCTGCTACTATCGTACCGGGAGATACTGTATTCATAAGCGCTCAGGTCACTGATGCTGATACTACTCCCGCTCAGGATACTGTCAGCCTGTTCGTATGTGACGCGGCCGGATTCACTGACGGCGCTTCACCTGGATGTACAGGATCTCAGTTATGTACTGTTGCGGGTGTAGATCCTACTGCTGATTATCCTGAATGCAGCTTTACAAGTTTAACTACTGTTCCTACAGCACATGGCACATATACTGTGTATGCTTATGTTGTGGATAACCAGGGATTACTGGCTTCAGGAACTGCTGCACGGACATTTGATGTTCAGGATGTAGCCCCCGTCTTAACTTCCTACACCGCCATAGACGCCCCAGCTCCAGCTGCAGGAGGAAGTGACACAGTAGACTTCTCTGTAGCCTTCACCGATGACAACGGAGACAATGATGTAACAGGAGTGGAAGGTGTGTTCTTTGAAGACACAGCCGTTG
>JAJDCE010000012.1 GCA_029260985.1 Patescibacteria group bacterium
TCGATGAAGATGTAGACGTTGCGGTGCTGCGGCGCCGGGCGTCCGAGTTTGCCATCGCGATGGGACTCGCGGTGAGAAGGCCGGTGGACAAATGATTCGCATCAATTTGTTACCGCTTCGCGATGCGGAGCGGGCCCTCGGTCGGCGCAATCAGATGTCGCTGGTCGCTCTCGGAGCGACCATTTCGGCGCTGATCATGGTCGTTCCTTACATGATCCAGGGACGGCAGATGGGCCAGATAGAGGCGGATATCCGCGAAACGCAGGCCGAGATCAAGATCTACACGGCGAAAGTCGCGGAGGTTCAGGATCTCGATCGCCTGCGGCTCGATGTGCAGGCCAAGTTGCAGGTGGTTCGAGATCTGAACGACAAGCGAGTTGGCCCCGCCCGAGTTTTGCACGACCTGAGTATCGCGACTCCAGAGAATCTCTGGTTGCTCGACTTCAACGAAGGTAATGGCCACGCGACGCTGACCGGAATGGCGCTCGACAACGAGACCATCGCGCGGTTCATGCGTCAGCTCTCTTCATCTGACTACTTCGTCGCAGTTGACCTGGTCGAGACCTCGCGTCGCGCCGGTCCGGCTGTCCGATCGCGATCGGGTGAGCAGCTGACGTTCACGCGATTCATCGTCAAGTCGACGATCGACTACTTCGGTCGCAACGGCGCGAAGCCTGAAGGGGCGGACGTCGAAGCCGTAGAGGCTCAGGCCAGCGGCGGCCGTCGGGAGAAGAACGCATGAACGAACTTGTTGAACGCATAATGGATATGCCGGTTCGCCAGCGCGTTCTGATGCTGGTCGGACTGGTCTTCTTCGTATTCTTTATTTACGCGTACATGATCTACTGGCCGCGCGTCGACCAAATCGTATCGATGCGCGCCGACCTTCAGGTGAAGGTCGAAGATCTCGAAAAGAAGAAGGCGGTTGCCGCCAATCTCGGGAAGGCCCGTAAGGAGCTCGAGGACTTGCGAGCCGCCCTTCGCAAAGCTGTCGCGCAGTTGCCTGATACCAAGGAGATTCCCGATCTGTTGAGCGGAATCTCGGCGGTCGCGCGCGAATCCGGTTTGGATATCGCGCAGTTTCGGCAGCGCCCCGAGATCTACCGAGACTTCTATGCGGAAGTGCCGGTCGAGATCCTGGTGCGCGGCACTTACTTCCAGGTGGCAGAATTCTTCAACCAGGTGGCCGGACTGACTCGAATCGTGAACGTCAAGGACATTGGCATGAAGGGGCCGAACGCTGTGGAAGAAGACCCCATCAAGCTCCAGACGTCATGCTCCGCGACGACCTTCCGATTTCTCGATGAAGAAGAGAGAGAGCGAATTCGCGCCGAGCGTGAAGCCAACAAGAAGAAGAAGGGGAGGAAGCGGTGAGGTACGCTGCGATAGGTATCGGCGTCGTCCTAGTCAGCTTGAGTGGTTCGTTCGCTCGGGAAGTGGTCGACGATATTGTTCCGTCAGCGAGCCTGGGTATCGGACACGATGCCCTCGCCCCACTCGACGAAGCTCCCGAGGTTGGGTCGATGGTGCAGGCGCTACCGCCCGATCTCCCGGCGGCTCTTTCCGGGGAGGGCGCGCCTAGTGCGAACCCGACCGGGCGGGCCTCTTCGAAGGGCGAACGCGACCCGTTTAGACCCTTTACGCTCGACCTCCAGCCGAAGAAAGTGGCCGAGGACGCGTTCCTGACACCGCTACAGCGGTACGACCTCCAGCAACTGACGGTTGTCGGAGTGTTGCTCGATCTCGAGCCTCCGCGCGCGATGGTCCAGGACGACGCAGGGATGGGTTACATCGTGACACCGGGCACCCTGATCGGCAGGCAGAGCGGGATCGTAACCGACGTCCAGCCTCGGCAGGTCATTGTCGAGGAGACCTACGTCGACTTCTACGGCCGAGAGCAGGTGCGCCGGGCGATTCTCGAAATGTCCGACGAAGAAATCGTGATGAAGAAGAAATCTCGGAAGCGGAAGTAGTGAGGGTGCAGGAGAGATGATGATGCGACGGGTTAGTGGGATGGGTGTGGCGTTGAGAGGCTTGCTGGTTGTGGGGATAGCGATGGTGGCTGGAGCATGCGCTCCAAAACCGCCTTTGCTCGAGGAGGAGTCGACCCGAACGAACGTTAGTGGTCCGGCGATTCCTGCGCCCGCTCTGGGCGGAATCGCTGTGTCGGAAGCCGAAGCTTTCGAGATTCGCGAAGTGCGAATTATCGAAGACAACGGTCAACAGGGTGTGTTCGCGAAGCTCAGCGGTCCGCCGCGCGATGTATCGTACATCGCGCTGGACAATCCGAGCCGGCTCGTCATCGAGATGTATGGCGAGACTTCCGGAGACATCGCTTCGCAACGCTTTCCGGTGGACAACGAGATGATCGACCAGATTCAGATCGGTAGCGACGGCGGGAAGGTGCGCTTGACGATTCGTGTACGCGGCACCTCGGTGCCGCCCTATACGGTCGACAGCTTGAGCGACACGTTGGTGGCGTTCATCGGCGAACCGTATGGGACGATGCTGCCTGTGCGCGAGCAGGTCGTCTTCACCGACCGTGCATTGCCGGGCACGGTGCCTCCGCCGGCAGTGATTGCGTCGGCTCCGAGTGCGCCGGCTAAGCAGGCGCTGCGTGTGTCCCCAGGGGTCGGGGCTTCGGAGAGCAAAGCTCCGGTGGTCTCGATTTTTAAGGACCAGGCGCCGGTCGTCATTCCACCGTCCAAACCAGTGAAGCCGGCGATCCCGAAGTTGAGTGGGGATTCGCAGATCGCGGTCGACGATATGATCGACACGACACCCCAACGACGGCCCGAAGACGAGGGGACACAGACTCTGGGTTCCATTCTCGCCGGCGGGGGGTTCGGAGCGGCACGCAAGGCGTACTATGGTCAGCCGATTTCGCTCGACCTCAAGGAAGCCGACATCAATAACGTCATTCGGTTACTGGCCGACGTCAGCAACTTGAACATTGTCGCCACGGACGATGTCGAGGGGACGATTACCCTTCGCTTGTTCGATGTGCCGTGGGACCAAGCGCTCGACATTGTTCTCCAGGTGCAGAGCCTGGAGAGCGTGCGCGAAGGAAACGTCGTACGG
>JAJDCE010000111.1 GCA_029260985.1 Patescibacteria group bacterium
AAAGCGGAAAAATAAAAACTCCAAAAGCCGTGAAGATTTATGCATTAATCTTATTGGCCTGGATCACCATTTCTTCGGCATACTTATTTATTCAGCTGTTGGCGTAAAAAATTTCCACATCCTTATGCTCCAGAGCTCGGATAGCAGGTATCTCATCAGCTGATACTTTTTTGCCAACGAACTTTTCAAAAACATCTTTTTTTTCACTACCTTGAACCAGGAAAATAATTTTCTTGCTATCCAAAATCGCAGGGAAAGTCAGACTCATTCTATCCATTCCATCGGACGACTGCGTGTGTGCAACCAGGCGATTTTTTTCATTCAAGGCAGGGTCATTTGGAAAAAGAGATGCTGTATGCCCATCCAACCCAAGGCCGAGTATTACCAAATCAAATAATGGCTTTTCAAATTGCTCCAGGGTCTTTTGATATTGATCGACAATAGTTGAAATTGGATCACGGGTGTTGTAATGATAAAACCTTCGAAGATTTTTAACTTTATCCGCCAAATTTTCTTTGATCATCTTATAATTTGAATCCTTAGAATTCAGTGGAACATATCGCTCATCCACCAAAAATAATGCCACACGACTCCAATTAATATTGCTCTCCGCCAATGCCTGGTAAACAGCAATCGGACTACTGCCGCCACTCAACGCAACCCGAACGATTTTTTGATTTTCAAGTTTTTCAACAATAAATGCCTCAATCACTGAGATCGCTTTCTCAATAAAATCATTCACATTATTGTATTTATTTAATTCGATTTTCGACATTCGATTTTCGTTTTTTTAAAGTTTGTCAGGATCATACCACTCAAATCCATCAGCTTTGGTTAGTTCATATTGTTCCTTAGGGCCTTCAGAGTCATCTTTGTAATGAACCAATGGTAATTTACGTTTTTTAAAGCAAGTCATCAATTCATCCACAAAATGCCACGAAGCATAAATTTCATCAATACTCAAAAAACTATTGTGATGTCCTAAGAAGGCATCCAAAATCAAGCGACCGTAAGCTGGTAAGCACCCTTCACCCATACAGGCTAATGATTCATGACTGATAAGCTCGCGGCTCTTAGGGGCAACCTTGCCCACATCGTTAACCAGGCGAATCTGAATTTGCTCTTGAGGATAAAGCTCAATGATCATGCGGTTAGCATCGAGAGAATCATCACCTTCCTTAAAAGGTGGTTTTTCAAATTCAATTACAATATAGGTATGTTTGTGAGTCAGCTTTTTGCCAGTTCGAATATAAATAGGTACTTTATACCATTTCGTCATATCAATAGTGCATTTGAACGCAGCAAAGGTAGGGGTATCTGAATCGGGAGCCACATCTTTTTGCTTTCGGTACGTAGCATATTGACCTAAAACCGCTCCACAGTCAGAACCGGAATATTTTAAGGCTGAAAGGATATTCCCTTTTTCCCGCCGAATACTCCTTTCATCTGGATGCAGCGGCATAGACATAGTCAACAGGGCAAGTATTTGCAGAAGATGAGACTTAATCATATCTTTTACAATGCCCACTTTTTCAAAATAGCCTACACGTTCATCGACTCCGACGGTTTCAAGTGCACTGATCTGAATATTAGCGATCGCTGAACCTTTAAGTAAAAGATTTAAGATTGTGTTGTTGTAGCGGAGGGGGAGTAAGCTTTGAATAGGAGCTTTTCCTAAATAATGGTCGATCAAAAACAAATCTTCCTTTTTAAAGCGATTGGTGATCGATTTAAACAATTCACCAGCCGATTCTCGATCATTACCGAAGGGTTTTTCCATCATCACCTGAAGTTCACCCAAACTCTTTCGGATAGGATTTAATCCCTCTATAATTGGCTCAAAAACAGAAGGCGGAACCGCCAAAAATGCTAAGTTGTAAACTTTCTTACCATTTTGTAACTCAAGCAGTTTTTGAGCTAAGAGCTGATAACTCCCAGCTTTATCGTACTGGCCTTGGTGATAAAAAACGCGATCAAGCATCTCATTCACCCGCTTTTGATCATAGATCTTTTTATCCACATGCTCTTTCAGGCTTTTTTGAATCCGCTTTCTAAATTCTAGATCGGTTAAATCTGAACGACCAAAGCCAACAATAGAATAAGATTTATTAAAACGATTCTGGAGTACGAGCTCGTAAATAGAAGGGAATAATTTGATATACGCCAAATCACCGGAGGCCCCGAAAAGAATAAAATTAAACGATTTATTTACTTTTTCTAACATCATAGATCAAGATTGCTCCAAGGAGTGTGAAATATCCCTTTTTTATCAGCCCGTTCATAAGTATGGGCTCCAAAAAAATCTCTAAGTCCCTGAATGAAATTAGCTGGAACTACAGATGAGGTCATTCCATATAAATAAGCGTGCGCGGTGGCCATGGCAGCTATAGGCACATTAGAACGGGCGCCAAGGCTTACCACTTCAGAAAGTGCAGGCGCGTCTTTTTGTAGAGCTTTTTTTATATCACCAATCATAAAAAGGTGAACAGGCTTTCCTCGCTTTGAAGCAAAAGCTTTGTGGATAAAATTCAGAAGATCCGCCCGGATAATACAGCCCCCCTCCCAAATGCGGGCAATTTCAGCAAAATTAAGCTTCCAGTTTTGTTGTTCCGCTGCTAGCCGAATGAGCTCAAAGCCCTGGGCATAGCAGCTGATCATGCCAGCATAAAGAGCGCTTTCCAATTGTTTAACAAAAGCTTTTCTACTTAATAGGTTTTTACTCTCTCTTGTCTTATAGAGCTTGCTAAGGACAATCCGTTCCGTTTTATTGGACGAAAGACTCCTGGCAAATACTGCTTCTGCAATGGTGGGGATTACAGCCCCCCGCTCCAGGGCATCAATTACCGTCCATCGACCTGTACCTTTCTGACCTGCTTTGTCCAAAATAAAATCAATCAAGTACCCTTTCTTAAAATCATCCTTTCGACTCAAAACAGGCACAGAGATCTCAAAGAGATATGACTTCAGCCTTCCACGATTATATTTTGAAAATACATTGGCAATCTCATTTGGTTTTAATCCGTAAATGGATTTGAGCATTTCATAGGCTTCAGCCATCATTTGCATCACGGCATATTCAATTCCATTGTGAACCATCTTTACATAGTGACCAGCTCCGTCCGTTCCCACATGAGTTACGCAAGGTTTACCCTTAAAATCCTTAGCGGCAATTTTAGTTAGAATAGGCCGAATTGATTTCCACACTTTAGCGTCACAGCCAGGCATGATACTTGGACCTCTGAGTGCCCCTTCCTCACCACCGGAAACCCCCATACCAACAAAATGAATTCCTTTCTTTTTTAATAATTCATTACGTCGAATAGTTTCTTTAAAAAGAGAATTTCCAGCATCGATTAGGATGTCATTCTTAGAGAGAAGTTTGGCCAGACTTTGAATCATATCATCCACTGGCTTCCCCGCTGGAACCATCAATATAATTTTCCGGGGAGTTTTTAGCTCTTTGACTAACGCCTTCAAATTAGCCTTATAATCCAAATAATCATTGCCATACTCCTCAATAAATTGAACTGCTTTCTTGGTGGTGCGATTATAAGTGAGTACCCGAAATTTTTGACTGGCGATATTCCGAGCCAAACTTTGTCCCATAACTCCCAGTCCGATCAATGCAACATCATACCTTTTCATACCTTTTCATTATTAATTTTAGTATATTCATTTTACCACAATCGGCGGTAACCTAAGTCACAAAGAAAGAATGGCCATAAGAATGAGAATAATCACAGCCAGCCCTCCAATTAGACTATGAAAAAGCGAAAGACCTAACACTTGAGTCAGAAAGAGGGCAATTAAAAGGATGGACAGAAAAATAATGACGATTTTCCAATAAATCGGGGTGGTATAAATCAAAGTCACCACAATAAAAGCCACCATAGCCCCAAGCCAGAGCTCGCCTGAGCTAAGATCAATATTAAAAAACCAAGCGGCTAATAAGGTGACGGCAAGTACAAGAACAGCGACAATCGACAAGACGAAAATTCGAAAGGCAAGCCGATCATAGTCAATATTTTTAGGACTTTTATTTTTCAAAATAATTAGGTTAATTAGCCGAAAGTGAAGGTAAATACCTTAAAGCCTGGCTCTTCAGGAATCAATTCAAGGGTATGGGTTTCAACTTCTGGGCCATGCTGAATAATATGATAGAGCCCTTCCTTCTGGATGGTTAAATTACTATAGACATCCATATCAGCGCCGGCAATCTGGGCAATCGGCTTACCATCAACTAATACTTTTACCTTAATCAATTCCTCAGAGCTTGCCACCATAAAAACTTCCTTAGCCTTATATTTAAAAATGAGTCGATCATCGGTGGATCGATTCTGTGAAAATTCATTTTGAATATCCCATTCTCCATCTAAGTAAACCCCATTCAGATCAAATCCATCAGGGGCATCAAATGATTGCTCACCCACTGAATTCTGCCCACCATTTTTGAGATACTCATTGCGACTGGCTCCAAAATAAATCTCCGGGCTGATGCCCTTGGCCGCATTCAGATACTTATTTTCTGGATCTACAATCGAAGACATTATGCCCTCATTTTTCTCGTCGAGTTTGTTCGCCCGTTCCATCAGGAGCTCCTGGATCTTTTTTTCGGTCTCTTCGTATCCACCCTCGCCAATATGGTCATAAACAATGTAACCATCAATATCAATAATATATTTTCGGGGCCAGTATCGATTTTTATAAGCCCGCCAGGTCAAAAAATCATTATCCTGAACGACAGGGTACTTTATGCCGAATCGCTCAATCGCTTCAGCCACATTTTCACGAATCTTCTCAAATTCAAATTCCGGGCTATGAACCCCAACAATCTCCAACCCCTTGTCACTATACTTATCATACCAGGCTGTTAAGTACGGCAGGGTCCGCTGGCAATTGATACAGCTATAGGTCCAGAAGTCGACCAATATAACCTTTTTGCCAATCAACTCACCAATCGTAATCGGTCCATCAGCGTTCAGAAAGCCAGACGGCTGAACCAATTCTATAGCTTCGTCATATTGGTCTGATTTAACCTTATTAACGGTCTCAACAATTTGTTTCGCAGGTTCCGTAGAGGTGATAATCTCGGGCTTTTGAGCCTCAAGATAATATATAGATGAAGCAATAAGAAGAAGAGCCACAATAAGTAGAATATTTTTTTTGGAAATCATTGAATAATAAATCGGTTAAGTAATTCAAAATTAGCGATAAGGGCAAGTTGGCCGGTAAAAATAAAAATACCGAGGACAATCAAAAGAAAGCCAAAGGCCACATTCACCCATCTCAAGTAAGGGGAATATTTATGAATCAGAACCGTTGCCTGAGAAGCAAAGAGGCCAACCAATAAGAATGGAACACCTAGCCCGAGCGCATAGGTTAAAAGCAGAGCAAAGGCAGAACCAGGGTTGGATGCTGATAGGGCGAGAATGGCACCCAATACCGCTCCTACACACGGTGTCCAGCCAGCAGCAAAAGCAGCCCCAAAAAAGAAAGAAGTTAAGTATTTAGAATTAAATTTGTGAACTTTTAACTTATGCTCTCGCTGTAAGAATTTTGGTTTAATAAGGCCAACTAGGTAAAGGCCAAAGAAGATAACAACTACACCTCCAATGCGGCTCATCCAGGCTTGAGCTTCATACGCCACATCAGCCAGTAGGGTATTTAAAAGAACTCCTAAAAGAGCAAAAATAGTCGAAAAGCCAAGAACAAAAAAGAAACTGTTCAGAAAAATAGGCCACCGCTTCGCTTTAGTCTCCTGAAGAGAGGAGCCAGCCAGATAAGCTAAAAAACCGGGAACAATCGGCAACACACAAGGAGCTAAAAAAGAAACAATACCGGCGATAAAGGCAATCAATAAAGTAGTATCACTAGCCATAATAATTTAATTAATGATCATGATTATCAATCTTATATTTTTGATAATTAAGACAAAAATCTTTATTGCCAGCTTTAAATTCCTTGTGAGCCTTATTGATTATCTTCATCGCTTCAGAGCAATGCTTAGCAAGAAAAAGAGGGTTCATATCTTCACGGGACATGAATTTCTTTTTCATTGGATATTTTTCAATCCACTCAATCAAAGGTGGCCACATGTCTCCCATAAAAATAATCGGGATGCTACAGATGTGTTTAACTTGAATGAGTTGCCAGGTATAGAAAAATTCAAGTAAAGTGCCTACTCCTCCAGGAGCAACAATTACGATGTTAGATAAATACATAAAGTAATCGAGTCGCTCAGAAAAGCGTTCAAAATCTCGAACAATATCTAAATGCTTATTGGCTTCCTGCTCCTGAGGAAGAACGATGTTTAAGCCAAATGAATGAACCTTCTTTTTTCCACGCCCCTCCTTATGCCCTTTATTTGCAGCTTCCATAATACCTGGCCCTCCACCTGTCACAACATCTATGCCATGGCGGGCAATATGCTTAGCCAGTTGGTGAATTTGGTTATATCGGGGATCATTGGGTTTTATGCGGGCAGATCCAAAAATAGCCACTCGGAAATGATCAACATCAATTTCTTTGGGTACTTTAATATTAGGTTTTATAAGATCATTTATATTTTTTTGAAACTTTGCCATTTAGGTTGGGTACGTTAAATAGTGTTACATGTATTTTCAAGATCTTTGGCGCCAATACCAGCTGTGTCATAAAGTTCCATTGAGGTTCCGGAAAGCTGATAAGCTTCTACAGCCATATTTTTAATTTTTACAGACAGACCAAGTTCCGCAACAGCTTTGTTGATTTGGCTGGCCCATCCACTAAGTGGGTTATGATCTTCGATTGTCACCAGTTTACCTGTATTTTTTAGCGATTCAGATAGGGCATCCCGATCAATTTGCTTCAGTGAGCTCATAGCAAACAGATCAACGTTCTTGAGCTTATCTGCTACTTCAAGGGCAATAGAAACCATTGACCCGGCAGCTACTACAGTCACTGAATCTCCTGAACGCAAATGATCTGCCTTACCATACTCAAATTGATAATTGGCATCATAAAAAGGGGTGCCATCTTCTTTTAAAATCACTTCAAACTTATGACGACCCATTCGGACATAAAAATTACCATAATGACTGGCGATGAATCGAATGATGTGATCCGTTTGATTAGCATCAGCAGGCTCTAAAACATGCGTATTGAACATGCCGAGAAAAGAGCCCATGTCGTCAATCGCCTGATGAGTGGGGCCATCTTCACCCACAGAAAGTCCACAATGGGTAGACACCATTTTTACATTCGTTCGGTTAATGTCATTCACACGTGCTTGGTCTTTAGCTCGACTGCTCATAAAAGCTCCAAAAGTAGAGGCAAACGGTATGACACCGACAAGGCTCATTCCGCCCGCCAAGCTGACCATATGCTGTTCAGCAATTCCAACTTCCAGAACACGCTCAGGGAATTCTTTTTGCATCACATTCGTTTTTACACTACCGCCTAAGTCAGCCGTCATGGCCACAATATTGTCATTGAGCTTGGCCAAGTCCAAAAGGGCATTTCCATAGGCTGAGCGGCAATCAGCCTTAGTACCAGCTTCTAAAATGGTCGGTGCCCCAGTCTTAACTTCAGCCATAAGCGAAAGTGATTTAACATCAAGTTCACTCGGATCTTTAGGATGCCATTTAACCTGGGCTCTGAATTCGTTCAAAAGTGCAGTTTCTTCATTAGACATCTTAAGGGGCCCCGCTAGCTCGGCTTCAGCTTGTTCTGGCTTTGGAGCGACGCCATGCCATGTGGATTTATGAGCTGCGCCATCGGGCTCCATAAAGCTAACTCCTTTACCCATAATTGTTTTTCCGATGATAACGGTCGGTTTTTCCGATTGGGTGCTGGTAGCTACGGCCCCCCAAAGGGCGGCAAAATCATGACCATCCACCTCAATAACATTCCAATTAGCGGACTCAAAAATCGCCTTCAGATTAATCGGCATAACGGTTTCCAGGCTATCAGTCAGTTGAACTTGGTTGTAATCAACAAACAAGGTGTAATTGTTGAGCTTATATTTATTCACATAATGCATCATTTCATAAACCTGTCCTTCATCACATTCCCCATCTCCCACCAAAGCAAATACCCGTCGGCCTGCCTGCCGGTCAGGCAGGTTTTTCGTATTTAATTTCTCAATATGAGCGAACCCGGAAGCCACTGAAACTCCTATACCAAGAGGACCGGTTCCATAATGAATCCCTGCAACATGACGGGTGATATGCCCTTCAAAAATAGAACCATCTTTCCGAAAATCCCGAATCACTTCCTCCCGATCAATGTATCCCATTTCGGCCAGTATGCTGTAAACGGCTGGTGAAACATGACCATTCGAAACCACTACCTCTTCCCCGGTTTGACTGACAATAAAACCGTAAAGTAGACTCAGATAATCAATTACGGAACACGAACCTCCTGGGTGGCCGGATTGAGAATTTTTTACCATGTCCACAATGGCATTGCGGCAGCTTTTAGATAGGGTTTTAAGAAAATTGATGTGCTCCTCGGTTAAGGGCTCACCGATTTGAGGGAACTGTTTGAACATTTGATTTAAAAAGTTATTGAACAATATAGTGCGAGATAGTGCGAGTGCGAGTCTCAAGTCTCAAGAGTTTCATTTTTTGAGACTCGCACTCGCACTTGAGACTTTAGATAAGTTTAGCTTTTTTCGCATCTTCCAAAAACTTCTTTAATCCTGAATCAGTCAGGGGATGCTTAACAAGCTTATCGTAAATGGCCGCTGGAACCGTACAAATATCAGCACCCAGCATGGCAGACTCAGTTACTTGTCTAGGAGAGCGAATACTTGCCACTAAGATTTCTGTTTTGAAGTTATAGTTATTGTAGATCTCCGCAATTTCTTCAATCACCTCCATTCCTTCATGACCCGCATCATTCAACCGCCCAATAAAAGGGCTGACAAAAGCAGCACCAGCTTTAGCAGCCAAAAGCGCCTGATTTGCTGAGAAAACCAAAGTCATATTTACCCGAATTCCCTCTTTAGAAAGGATTTGAGTAGCCTGTAATCCATCTGGTGTACAAGGTGCTTTCACATAAATATTTTTTGCCCATTTGGCGATCTTACGACCTTCAGCAACCATTCCTTTTGCGTCAGTGCTGAACACCTCCGCACTCACGGGACCTTTAACAACTTTGGCAATTTCTTTGATTCGCTTTTCAAGTGAAACCTTCTCTTTGGCAATCAAGCTTGGATTGGTAGTGACTCCATCAACAAGCCCCCATGACGCATACTTTTTAATGTCGTCTATGTTGGCCGTGTCTAAAAATAATTTCATGACTTTAGTGGTTAACTTTGCACTAGCTCAGAATACACTAAAAAACCCTACATGTGCAAAGGGAAGGCGTAGCACTGATCACAATTAAATAAGGTGGGCATCAGCTCTATTCACCTCAATATTCCAAAGTTCTGAATAAGATAATAAAATGTTACAGTTTAATGACCATCGATTTATGTAACATTCTTGTTGAATGCAAGAGAGAGGAATGATAAAATAATTAGGAATATATCTTCGGGCAATTGAAAAAAATAAAACCAATAAAAATAAATAAAAAATTTCAAAACCGATCCTATTGGCTGGCCTTTGCCCTGCTTATACTCTCCAGTATTCCGGCTTTGGTCTATTACCAGCTCACTGAGGCAGCCATATCGTCCTACAATTTTGCAGGGATCACCAATCCAAGTGCAACTCATATAGCCAGATCATTTGAAGTAGATGTGGGTTTTCCGACAAACGGCGCGCTAACGATTGATACGCTTACCGATGATGGGTTGCCCACAGGCACGCCTCAGCTTAGAACCGGAATTATAGGCTATGCACTGGATAGCGAAGCGCTCAATTCGCAATACACTGCTATTTCAACTTCGAATGACAGCCATTGGACAACAAATGATCCTGGCTTTGGAGACACCCAGGCTTTCTGGGCGCAGTTCGATATCGCCGAAACTCCTGCAAACATCACACAAATCGATATATCTGTTGAAGGATATCAAGGTGGTTCACCACAGGCAGGCCGAAAGGCATGGCTGGGAATTTGGGTGCCAGATGCCCCAACGCCTTACTGGAAAACGCTAGAAGCCGCTCAGAAAACAGCTGATTACACTTATAGTGGAACGCTCACCTCCAATCTGGAAGATTACATAGACGGCACTGGAAAATTAAATATTATATTGTACAACGAAGATCAAAATGATCCATTGCTAATCGATTATGTGAATGTAGATGTAACATTTAGCATTGCCGTTGCTCCGCCTGCCATTCTAACAGCTGCGATCAATGATCCGGACAATGGAGATCGAAGCTTGAGCGCAGGAGACACCTTAACACTAACTTTTGACAAGGCCACCAATGCTCCGGCCGCTGCCACAAAAGCTGAAATCGATGGACTGATCGACTTCCCAACTTCATTGGATTTAGGATCCGCTAGTTACGATCACATCATTGGAGCCGACTATACAGGCACCTGGAGCACGACCACATTTGCCAACGACACGCTTACCATCACCGTGGTGAACGGAATTGTGGTGCTTGCGAGTAATCAGGTGGAACTAAAGGCAGGTGATACCATAACGTTAATTGCTGATGGTACAGCTGACTTAAAAGACAGTACGGAAGCTTCAAACGCTTCCACATCCGCTAAAGTGGTAACAGGGAACTGGGGACTTCGTCCAGATGATGATGTAACATATGCCTCCGATCACAACAATGCGGCCCAGGTTTTCGAAGTAACATTAGTCGACCAATATCATTATAACCATGCAGCACCATACCTTGATCGAGGTGATTTGACTTACGTTGGATTATTGCCCCATGCAACTTATGCTATTGGGCGCCGACCCAGTGATGGATTTATATTTGCCGGTGAAAATGATGTAACCGGTACTCCTGGTGCGCTTAAATTAATGTGGATGAATCCGGAAAAAAAGCCTTCAGCCGGCCAATCCGCTGATGGCTACGATCCCTCAACCCTCGGAAACCCTTTTGCGAGAGGTGTGCTGGGAACATTGGGGCCAACAGTGGCTGAGTTTTATCGTCTCGTATACACAGCTTCGGGTGTGCTTTACGGAGCTTCAAACGACAATAAGTTTTATAGAGTCTATGATTCAATACAAGCAGTTCCAGCGGGAAATCATGGATCTTCCACTAACCTGGCGGGCGCGCCTATCTGCACAATTGCAGCTGACGCAGGAGATCCAGTAGGACTCCAATTAGCAACAGGTGGATCAGCCGACTTTGCCTTTGACTCAAATGGTAAGCTTTACATGATATCTCACGACATCCTTTACTGGATTGAGACAGGTCCATTGGTCAGTGGAGTTATCACAGGCCCTTGTACAGCACACGCGATCGGAGATACAGGAATTTCAGAAGTCAGTGGACTTGCTCTCACTAAAGGGGGGCAAATGCACATATCTTCATTCTTGCCGACAAACCGAAAATTAACCACTGTCGATCAGGATAATGCCACCACTTCTAATCAGGTAAATTTTGATCCTGATCAGGATATTTACGATTTAGGAAGTGTCCCGAAATGGACCGATATTGAAATCGTTAAATCAGACGGAGGAGTAGAATTTAAGCCAGGAACGGCAGGAAGTTACACATTAACCATTACCAATGCAGCTGCGGCAGGTGATCCAACCTTAAGCGATGCCAGTGGACCCATTATCGTTCAGGACACTTTGCCCACAGGCCTCACTTTTGTGTCCGCCTCGGGAACAGATTGGGTTTGCGACAACGTGGGCCAGTTGATCGAATGTATCAACCCAAATGGCATACCTAAAGAGACAGCATTACCAGTGATCACTGTGAACGTAAATGTACAGGATAACGCTGTGAATCCAAACCCGCCTTACGAAGCGCCGGAGCCATTACTGCTAAACACTGCTTGTGTAGATTCAACTACTTTTGAAGAGTTTGACGTTCAGGATTGCGACACTGAACCTACACCAGTTGGTTTGCCGGAGCTAACACTATCAAAAACACCTTCCGATACATTAGTAAATCCCGGACAAACTGGCTTGATCTACACACTACGACTCAGAAATACCCGAACCATAACCGGAACGGGAATCTCTATCAGCGATCCGATCAATGACCCGCCACTTAATGCATACTTAGAGAATTTAAATACAATAACAACAACGAATTGCGGTCACTTGGCGGAAACCACCATTAAAATTAAAGGGACTGAACTTAAATCTGGTGAAAATCCAGCCTCAGCCAATCTGATTATCGATGGAACCAGTATTGCTGTAGATATTCCGGATGGAGCCACAAACGCAACAATCGCATCTACTATTACAACTGCAATTAATACCGATGGAACCCATCAGGCGGTTGCCGATGGCTCTGTCGTAACGATCTATCATGGTACGGGTTCAACAGCGTCGAACGGAAAAGTGGTCGATACATCTGCTCTCGTCACAGTCATTAATACAGCTGATGTGACCGACGACGACACGGAATTGCCTGCGCCTGCTTTTGCATACGCAACTGATCCAACCAATAATTCAACCGCCACAAAAATTCAGATCGATAATGTGGCTGTCGGCCCATACAGTCGGACCGCACAGGAATGCGTGGTGACCTATACCGTCGATATAAAAAACGGAGTAGCTGGTGGAACCATAATTCATAATCAGGCAGATGCCACTGCCCCTACAGAAGGTGGAGGTGCTGTTTCGGCCACGGCAGATGTTACCGTTTCTAACGCTCCAATCCTATCACCCGTTAAGGTAGATGACGATGTAGATGATGTTGTACTGCCAAGTCAAACCGTCACCTACACTCTCACGATCGATAACATTGGAAATCTCGATGGAACGACTATTGATATCGACGACACGCTTGATACAGACTTAGAAAACCTATCGGTAACCAGCCTTACCAATTGTGGAACTTATACCGATAATTCAACTGCTAACCCAGCCGTTCTGAATATTGATGATGTTGATATCACGATGGCAAATGACTGTGTGGTTATATTCACTGCTGATGTGAAAGCGGCAACATTAGCCGGGAGCACCATTCCAAACACTGTCTTTGTTTCCGCAGCAGCTGAGGGTGGGTTCCCTACCCAGTCCAGCTCAGATGTATTAGTAGTAGGTGGAGCGCCAAGTTTAGATGGAACAAAAGTTCACGACAAAGGAGGCAAAGCCCCTCCTAACGAAGTCGACCCAGGTGAACTCGTTACCTATACGCTAACGATCGATAATTTGGGAACAGTGGATGGGACAGGAATCAATATTGATGACACATTGGATACAAATTTTGAAGATTTAAATGTCGTCAGCTTAACCAATTGTGGAGTTTACACCGATAATTCGACCGCGAATCCACCTGTGCTGAATGTTGATGGAGTAGATATAACTTCCGCCCTCAATTGTGTGATTGTATTTGAAGTAACGGTGAAGAATCCCACACCACCGGGCACCACTATTCCAAATACAGCTTCAGCATCAGCGGCGATAGAAGGCGGGACAGGAGATCCGAATATTCCCGCTGTTGATCTTCAGGTGCCTGGAACCATAGCGATCACAACTTCAAAAGCAGATAACGATGCCGATGATATTGTTGATCCGGGACAAACCGTTACGTATACCGTCTCGCTCCAGAATACAGGCGATGTGAAATTAACGGGTATTCAGGTTTTAGACACTTTGGATTCAGATCTTGAGAATTTAAATGTCGTCAGTTTAACGAACTGCGGAACCAATTATCTCGATCAATCAAATGCAAATCCACCTGAGCTCGATATTCGTGGGTTAGGAGGAGATCCCAATAAAGGAATCGACATCATTTCAGGCCAAACTTGCAGCATCGTATTCACTGCGGATGTAAAGGCAGGCACAGCTGGGGGCGCTCTTATTCCTAACGTCGCAACCGTTACAGCTTCTCAGGAAGGGTCACCAGGTTCCACACCTGCCTCCGATGTGCTAACCGTTTCGATGCCTGTAATAGGAATAACAAAAGCCGATGACGATGTAGACGATGTCGTCAGTCGTGGCCAAACCGTAACTTATACCGTTACGATCGCCAACACCGGGAATGGAAACAGGCCCGCTATCGGAGTTGACCTGTATGACGCGATGGACACTGATCTTGAAAATTTAACAGTCACCAATCTTACTAATTGTGGTGGCACTTACACCGATAATTCTGCAGCCACCCCAGCGGTACTCGATATTGATGATGTCGACATCGCTAACGGCGTTAATTGTGTTGTGACCTTCACGGCCGATGTAAAAAACACCACGCCAGGTGGTTCCACTATTCCAAATACAATATTGATGTCCGATTCAGATGAAGGCGCAACAGGAGGGGCAGCGATATCCGATGTACTCACAGTTCCAATTGTGTGCGGAGATGGTTTGCTGGAAGCACCAGAGCAATGTGATGACAGTAATCTAATCGACGGAGATGGATGTGAGTCTACTTGTACTTTAACTTTTGTACCCCCCACTAGCACATGTGGAAATGGCATAATCGAGGGTGCTGAACAATGTGATGATGGGAACGCGGTCGAAGGAGATGGCTGCTCAACATCTTGCCGGATAGACCTTCCGGTTTGCAGAGGGTGTACACCGCCAGCACCACCACCAAGCCCACCGGTTAAAACGTGTTTTGAACACGATCCAAGGCGTGGACTCTACTTTAATGATGTGAACCCATCTACAGAAGTAGCCCAATACATCATCACTTTAAAAGACACCAAGATCCGAGCCAAAGGAGACTACGTACTGAGCGGGAACGATAATCATTCTACCGGCAAACAGCAGCAAAAATTTGCTGCCGGTAATTGGGAATATCAACCCGATCGTTTCGTTAGACGAATCGAAGCCGTTAAAGCCATCTTAGTATCAAATTGTATTCCCATCGAAAACAAAATTCCCATTCCGGATGATGGATTCCGTTATCGGGATATTCCGGTAGATATTGATGAGTCCAATGAACTGATGCATTTCGCTGCCCGCGTGTTCTATACGGGGTATAAATGGGGCATTGTTACAGCAAACGAAGAGGGCCTCGCTTATCCTTTTAAAGACGTAAACATGGCTGAGGTGATCGCTATCGGACTGAGAACGTCTCGAGCCCTCACCAAAGAATATACAAAGATTAAAAACCCTTGGTACGGTAAGTATCTCACATACGCCAAAGAAAAAGGGATTCTGTATGGCATTTCTAAAGACCCAAATGCCAAATTGTTACGCGATGATTTTGCCAAAATCATATTCCGAATAATGTGGCACAACCCTCGTTCAAAGGTTTATAAGTACGCTCAGCAATTCAAATTTATGGTGGAGTGGAATCGGTTATGGGAAAAGGTAAAAGACACGGTGAGTGATATTGAAGATATTCGCCAGAAAGAAAAAGAGAAAAAAACTGACATTACTCAAGTAGAAAAAACAGATAAAATCCTAACTGATATTCAAGACCTAGCCTCCGAAGCAGAATCTGGGCTAAAATTAGCAGCCCCTGATAGTTGTCTGATGCATCAGGCCGGTCGTCTGCTTAAGTTTATTGATGTTCCTAAGGCCCATTGGGCTTATCCATATATCACTGCGCTTAGAACCACAGCCATAAAAAACAGTGGGGACTTCATCATCAGCGGACATGGAAACCCATCCACAGGAACCACTGATACCAAATATCACACCGGAGACTGGGAATTCAGACCTTACGAAAACGTCAGTTTCTTTGAATTGGTAAAAGTTGCTTTAGTGTCCAATTGTATTCCGATCGACAAAGTCATCATTCCACCTGAAGATAATTTTGCATTCAGGCAATTGCCAAGGAACCTAAGCCCAAGAGATGACGAGCTGAAATACTTTGCCGCACGAGTGATGTACACGGCTTATAAAAACGGACTCCTCAAGGGGGATGTTTTCCCATTCATACCGGTCAGCCGTCTTCAGGCGATTTCTATACTATCCAGAGCTTCAGACATTCTACCCAATGGCTATGTGCCAAAACCATTACCTTTTTCTGATACCAGTGATAACACATGGTATTCCCCATACCTTTCCTATTTAGTGGAACAAGGTTTGATCAAGGGATTTGCAGATGGAACATTTAGAGGGGGTGAAAATTTAAAACGTGATGAATTAGCAAAATTTGTCACCGTATTTATGCAATTTAATAAAAACCCAGATATTCAAAAATTCAGCCAGTATCTTAATAGCTATTACGACATTAAGCCTTAGCCATGAAGCGAAAAAAGAAAATCAATTCACAGGTTCAAATCAGCCGATGGACGATCGTCATTGCGTTGAGTGTGATGTGTCTCTTTGGAGCCGGATACTGGTATTCATACACTGGAATCGGAGATGCGGCCGAAGCAAATCCTGGGAAGAGCGTTGAAGAGCAGGAAAGTAAAAAAGAAAAAAAGAAAAACAAAAAAAAGGATAAAGAAAAGAAGAAAAAGAAGAAGAAAAAGTATAAGTCAAAAGCTGAAACAACAGAAGAGACTGAAGATCACATTATCCGAAATGCCGACACTCCTCATGAATATAAAGTAGACAAGGAAAAGAAGGGGAAAAAGAGAAAGGCAGAAAAAGAGCCTGATCTATCTAAATCAATGATCAAGGGAGAAATTTTAGAGGGGGATACAATCCTTTATACAATTACCCTAAAAAACAAAGGGAATGCAAATGCTACCGATATTGATGTACTCAATATTATCGACCCTAGATTTTCAGCACCTGAAAAGATTCAATTTAAGAAATGCGGTAAAAAAGCCAAATACTCTTTTGACGAAGAAGGTTTAGAATTGAATAATTTGAAAGTTAAGAAAAAAAAGAACTGCAAAATAACGTACGAAGTCACGACTGCCGACAGAGGGGCAATGTCGAGCCAGCTATTAATCTCCCCTGCGAGCGAAGGGGGGGAAGAGATAGGGCCTATCAGTGCTAAACCACTTCAGTTGCACGCCCCAATTGAGGAAGCCGCGACAATTGCCGAACCAGTGATAACGGAGGTCTCTAGTGAAGAGCTAGGTGAGCCTCAGTTGGAGCTGGAAAGCGAGCAGGAGGATGAGGAAGAAATTGAAGAGTCGGTAATTGAAATTCAAGAGCAAGCCGACACTGACGCAGAAGAGCCAAAAAATACGGCAGAAACTCCAGGTGATGCCGTAGGGACGGCAGATCTGCCGTCCACTGGTGATGAGGAAGATGTGATTCAGGAAGATCCAGTTGCTGAAGAAGGTTCAGATATTGAAGTATAAGTCTCAGCGTAAGCATTGCTTATTATTTTAAAAAATGATTTAATATGTAGGAAAAATAAAATATAAATCACAAAAAAATGAAGTCTCAAAAATTCTTCAAAACAAACATCCATAAGGTCGCAGGTCTAACTGCGGTCTTTCTTTTAAGTTTGTCGGTAGGCTTGGCGTTCCAATACCTGGTGCAAGCGGAGGCAGTGCCTGATTTAACTCCTTCAACCAATGAAGTGGTTAATGCACCCAATAATATCGCTTATTACGGTCAGACCGTTACCTACAAATACACCCTGATAAACGGAGGCAATACGAATGCAACGGGTCAGGACGTATTCTCAGAGTTAAATGTAGGTGTAAGTACTCCAACGAATTTCACCTTCACGGGTTGTGGCGGTGGGGTAATTAACAGTTCCGGAGGCAACGTGATAGAACTTGCCAACGTATTCACTTCTGAAACCGTTAATTGTGTTGTAACATTTGATGTAACATTAAATAATCCCTACACTCAGGGAAGCACTTATCATAATGAATATTTTATCTCATCTGCGGCTGAAGGTGGTCCTGAAGTTGGGCCGATTCCTGTAGACATTACAGTCATTGCTCAGCCGGCTTGTGGAAATAGTTTTGTTGAGCCTGGAAACAATGAAGAGTGTGACGATGGAAACTTAGTATCCGGTGACGGTTGTACAGCAACATGCCAGCTTGAAGGTTGCGGTGACGGAACGGTTCAATCCGGTGAACAATGTGATGACGGGAATATTGTTGATGGAGATGGTTGTAATGCAACTTGTCAGCTTGAGGTCTGTGGAGACGGCACAAAGCAAGCCAATGAAGAATGTGATGATGGAAACACCAGTTCCGGAGACGGCTGCAGCTCCATCTGTGAGCTAGAAGCCTGTGGAGACGGTACAAAACAAACCCTCGAACAATGCGATGATGGTAATGAAGTATCAGGTGATGGTTGTTCTGCAACATGCGAGATCGAAGAATGCGGCGATGGAATTCTCCACACGGGATTGGGTGAAGCTTGTGATGACGGCAACCCCACTTCAGGTGATGGTTGTTCAAGCACTTGCCAACTGGAAGTATGTGGTGATGGTGTTAAGCAGCCAGGCGAAGCCTGTGATGATGGTAACATTATCTCTGGTGATGGTTGCAGCGCTACTTGTACATTAGAAATCTGCGGAAACTCAGTAGTAGAAACAGGGGAAGAATGTGACGATGGAAACAATAGCTATGGTGATGGTTGTTCAAATAACTGTACCCTATCGTTCTGTGGTGATGGGTTTAAATACTTAGGCGTAGAACAATGTGATGATGGGAATAATTTAGCCGGTGACGGCTGTAACGCTGAATGCCGAATTGAAGTGTGTGGTGACGGTGTTCTAAATACACAGCAAGGGGAGCAATGTGATGATGGTAATAACACTTCAGGAGACGGATGTTCAGCCTCATGTAACACTGAGTCTTGTGGAGACGGCATTAAGCAGGCTAGTGAAGGATGTGACGACGGCAATACCACATCAGGAGATAGCTGTAGTTCCACCTGCCAGCTTGAGCTTTGTGGAGACGGACAAGTTCAGGCAGAACTAGGAGAACAATGTGACGACGGAAATAAGGTAAATGGCGATGGCTGTAACGGAGCCTGCCGCCTTGAGTCTTGTGGAGACAGCGTCAAACAAGCCAGTGAAGGCTGTGACGATGGAAATCAGGTAAACGGCGACGGTTGTGATGCCTCATGTGAGCTCGAGGCTTGTGGAGATGGATTACTTCAAGCTATTCTCGGAGAACAATGTGACGATGGAAATCACGTGAATAACGATGGTTGTACAGCCGCATGCCGAATTGAAAAATGTAGTGACGGCGTACTTCAAACCTTTATCGGTGAGCAATGCGATGATACCAATCTTACCAATGGAGATGGTTGCTCCTCTTTATGTCAGCTTGAAAATTGCGGAGATGGATTACTCCAGACCAATCTAGCCGAAGAATGTGACGATGGTAACAATGTTGCCGGAGACGGTTGTAACACTTTCTGCCGAGTGGAGTCATGTGGCGATGGAAGCAAACAAGCGGGAGAACAATGTGACGATGGAAACAATACCTCAGGCGACGGCTGCTCCGCTACTTGTGCCGTAGAATCTTGTGGAGATGGGCAAGTGCAGTTGAATTTATTTGAAGAATGTGATGATGGAAACAATACCTCAGGTGATGGCTGCTCAGCATTTTGTAGTGTTGAATCATGTGGAGACGGTTTCAAGCAAGCCAGCGAGCAATGTGACGATGGAAACAACGTGAGTGATGACGGTTGTAGCGCACTATGTCAGACTGAAATCTGTGGAGACAACGTTGTCCAGTCCGGTGAAGTCTGTGACGACGGTAACCTTACCTCCGGTGACGGTTGTAGCGCCTTCTGCACTTTAGAATCATGCGGTGACGGTTTAAAACAGGCTAGTGAACTATGTGACGACGGTAATAATACTTCCGGCGATGGCTGCTCTGCTACCTGTCAGCTTGAATCGTGCGGCGATGGATTAATCCAAATTCTCTTTAGTGAAGAATGCGATGACGGAAACCATTTAAATAACGATGGTTGTAACGCTTCTTGCCGACTTGAATCATGTGGTGATGGTAGCAGGCAGGCTAGTGAGGCTTGTGACGATGGCAACAATATTTCCGGTGATGGCTGTAGTGCACTCTGTCAGCTTGAACAATGTGGTGACGGAAACGTTCAACTCGATTTATTCGAAGAGTGTGACGACGGCAACAACACTTCCGGCGATGGCTGTTCCTCTTTCTGTACCGTTGAAAATTGTGGCGATGGAGTAAGGCAAGCCAGTGAACAATGTGATGACAGTAACAACATTTCCGGCGATGGCTGCAGCGCTCTTTGTCAGCTGGAATCTTGTGGAGACGGAATATTACAGAACGAATTAGGAGAGCAATGTGACGACGGCAACAATGTGAATGGTGACGGTTGTAATACCAGTTGTCAGATTGAACAGCAGGTTCAATGTGGTGACGGTAATTTAGATCCAGGAGAGCAATGTGACGACGGCAACAACACATCCGGTGATGGTTGTAATGCTTTATGTCAGCTAGAAGGAGTAACTCCTACCTGTGGTAATAACATCCGGGAAGGCTTAGAACAATGTGACGATGGTAATGCCGTTTCCGGTGACGGTTGTTCATCCAGTTGCCAACTGGAAGGGGGAGGAGGATCAGACTGTGAAGAATGTGATGGAAAAGTTACTGATCTTACCTTCCGATACGATGGCTTGGACTCAAAAATAGTAACCTTTAAAGGAAAGAAGAATGAATTCATTTGGTCCGGTACCGTACAGCCAGGACAGACCTTTTCCATTTCCGGAGCAGGCACGGGTATCGATAACAAAGGAACTCTAGGAGCCTGGATAAAGATAATCACCGGAGGGGATACGGATGGAGATGGAGATCATGATAGTGATGATGACGATGGTGACAGTGGCGACAGTAATGATGACGACAATGACTGTGACGACGATGATAGTAGTGATGATGGAGATAATGATGACGATAGCGACGACGACAACAGTAGTGATGACGGCTCCTGCCGCTCTAATTACACCCTTCATACCAGCTGTTCTGTAGCTATTGGCCCGGGAACAACTGTTGGACAGCTCACAGTTGTTGCAGGCGAAAGCCGAAATGGTGGAGAGCTTTGTCCTGTCGACGGAACCCCGCCTTCATCTTGTCCTGTAGCACCAACCATCAATCAGTACGGAGAAACTCCTTGCTGGGCAGATGAGGCAGTGAATTGGGTAATTCAAAACGACCTCTTCAGCATTTTGGACGCAGCAGATGTTCGGGATGCGGTTAAATTCTATCGAACCTACCAACTCATTATGAGCCAATAATAGCTTTTGATTACTGACCATCAATAAAAATGAAAATTAAATTTAACCCTAAAAAATGGGTAGCACAGGCAGTCATAATAGTGATTTTAGGCTTTAGTATCAGCCTTTTAACACCAGCACAACCAGTTGCATACGCACAGGATGAATGCACTATCGGAGAAGCCACCCTTGATATTGATGTGCTTTGTTGGGCTGTCGACGCTGCAAATTTTGTGATAACCAACAATCTATTCAGCATCTTTGATGCGGAAGACTTAAGGGATGCAGTTAAACATTACCGCTTTTATCAATTGGTGATCAGTGAACTGAGTCAGTAAACGAAATAATCTAAAAAGGCCACCCTTCGTAGCCTTGCGCAAAGAAGGGGTGGCCTTTTTTAGTTACACATATCGATAAAATATTGATGAACCGATGGTTCATCCGTTAGCTCAGGATGAAAACTGGTAACCAGCATATTATTTTGCTTCAACATGACAGGCTCACTATCAATCTCAGCCAAAACAGTAACATTCTCCTCCGCCAGAGGTTTAATTTTCGGCGCCCGAATAAACATGCCGTTAAAATTTTCAATTTTCAATTCTTCATTTTTAATTCTTAATTCTTTTTCAAAGCTATATAGCTGTCGCCCATAACCATTCCGTTTCACTTCAATATCCATCATTTCCAGTGTTGGAGGAGGGTTTTGACCTGTAACTTTTTTGGCTAAAAGAATGGCTCCGGCACATGTTCCCCAAACCGGTAATCCATTTTGAATAAGCCGTTTAAGCTCATCAGACAACTTGTAACGTTTCATCAATTTGCTCATCGTTGTACTTTCCCCACCCGGAATAATGAGACCATCAATTCCTTCAAGATTACTTGGCAATCGAACATCTTTAACTTTCACATTAAGCTGTTGGAGCATGTGTTTATGTTCGATCACTGAGCCTTGTATAGCGAGGATGCCAATTGTCATAAATGATTATATGGCCCTGAAGGCGACAATGATCATTGTCGCCTTCAGGGTATGTCGGTTATATCACCAACCACGTTCTGCTAACTTCACATCCAATATTTCAATTTCCAAGCTCTCCATCGTCGCTCCTAAGTTTTCAGAAACCGTCACGAGAATTTCAGGCTTATTGTAATTCATTGTAGCATTCACAATCGCCTTAGCCATCGCCTTCGGATTTTCAGATTTAAAAATGCCCGAGCCTACAAACACTCCATCACAACCCAGTTGCATCATCATAGCCGCATCAGCAGGGGTGGCAATACCCCCTGCAGCAAAATTAACGACTGGAAGCCGATTGATTGCCTTAACCTCTTCTAGCAAGGTTACAGGAACGCGCATTTCGTCAGCCAATGAAGTCATCAATTCATCCTTCATGCTCCTTAGCTTCTGAATTTCTGAAAGAATAGACTTCCAATGCCTTACAGCCTCCACCACATTCCCAGTTCCAGCTTCTCCTTTCGTTCGAATCATACAGGCTCCTTCATTAATCCGCCTCAATGCCTCTCCTAAATTCGTAGCGCCACACACAAATGGAACTTTAAAATCTGACTTATCCACATGCTCAAAAGGGTCAGCAGGAGTCAGCACCTCACTCTCATCAATATAGTCCACACCAAGCGACTCTAAAATTTGAGCCTCCACAAAATGGCCGATCCGCACCTTAGCCATAACAGGGATAGACACTGCGTCCATTATCTCTTTAATGAGTTTTGGGTCGGTCATCCGAGCCACACCACCCATTTTTCGAATATCAGATGGGACTCGTTCAAGTGCCATGACTGCAACAGCTCCTGCATCTTCTGCGATTTTAGCCTGCTCCGCATTCACCACATCCATAATTACTCCACCCTTGAGCATTTGTGCTAGCCCTTTATTTAACTTTTGTTGATCCATATTTCCTATAGTTGACCTATTGTGGCTCAGCTCCTAAAGTCGCGTGGCTCAGTTGTGGCTTGAATATATCCACGATTGGGCCACCATAGAACAACGATAGGGCTACAACAGGTAAAAGTAAGTAACAAGATATTAACTAAAGAAGCCAAAAAAATCCATACAAATAGATGATGGACATAAAATTGTTGACATCAAACAACAACATCATTATTTTAGATGTCCAATATGCCCTGCTAGCTCAGCCTGATTAGAGCGCGAGGTTGATAACCTCGGGGTCACGGGTTTAAGTCCCGTGCAGGGCGCCAGGGGGTGTAGCTCAGTGGTAGAGCAAGCCTACATCCTTATGTTGGGACGTACATGTTCACAACCAAAAGGCACACATCGCTAGAGTCTCGAAAGCTACTGGGGCAAATCTGCTATCCAGTCGCTCCCTCAGGCCAAAGCACGTGTGCATAAGCGGTTGAGAATGACATGCTACCAATGTGAGGATCGGCAAAGTCGCAGGTTCAAGTCCTGCCACCTCCAATCGGGTAGTGAATGACAGATTGTGTTCTGTCAGTCCAGACCCACCCCTTAGGCGGATGATCAGAGATGTGCTCACGCACGTTGTACTATGATCATCCGCCCTTTTCCTAATTTGGAATTGGCAACTTTGACAGAGTGTGATATTTAGGATAAAATAAAACACTAAACATTTTCATATGCCACAACCACCCAAAAACCCATCTGGGAAACCTACAGAACAGACGGAAGCCGTATCTCCTGTAGATAAAGCCAGGTCAGAAATAGACTCCACGTTAAAGCTAGAAACACGCATTATTGATAATAATGGGGCACTGTATTTATTGCGGGATTACGCTAATGTGACTCGTGGCCACTCAGCATTTATAGATGCTTTTAAAATAGAAAGCCTGACAGAAGAAAAATTATGGGAATATCTTAAGCAATCGCCAGCTCTGACCTTTGATGAGTATCTTGACGACAGAAATCAGAGATATTCTGCCTTTCATACACTTCAGGTAACAGAGGATGAGGCTAAAGACGTAAGTATTAAGGAGGCTATTAAAAAAGTTGATGTTTTAGCAGGAGAAATAAATAAGTCAATTTCAGAAGAAGATTTAGAGGCTCTGAAAGCAAAAATCAAGGAAATGTCAGAGCTTATCACATCTCTCCCCATAGGTGATATTCCTGATTGGGTACGCATATAGAAATCATATTTCCAAAATCACAAGGCCCACTATCATCAAAGTAAAAGATACACCCTTAAGGAGTAACGCCTTTTTGTTAAGTTCCTCTTTTTTTACTTCAGAAATAAAACGTACAAAAATAAGCCCCAGCACAATTACAATAAGCGGCTGAACGCCGATAACCACGGCCGTAAGAGACGCTTTGCCAAGCGTTAATGCATACGCGAAGGATATTGATCCAAACACCCCCGAAGCCATTGAAATAA
>JAJDCE010000112.1 GCA_029260985.1 Patescibacteria group bacterium
CCAGCACGATCAGCGCGGGCGGTATCGGCAGCATCAGCGCCACCGGCGAAGTATCGAGCGGATCGGTCGAGGCGTTCGAGATGTACCGTACACTCGGCTCCATGAACCCGCAGGTCCGCAACCGGCACACGTCCCCGGCCAACCAGAGCTTCTTTGACGTTGCCGAGGCGCTGATCGAGGCGGATGGAACCGACGAACAAACCGCACTTCGGAACGCATCGCAAGCGTTCGCCACGTTTGACGGCGACCCGCGCAAGGCCGTGCAGCCATCATTCAACAAGATCATCAGCGCGTCCGAGGATGTTGCGCCGAGGGCAAAGAACCAAATCGAAGTCCAGGCACAACTCTCCAATATCGCCGAGACTTATATGTGGAGCCGGGGCTTGTCGCACGCCAAGACAATCAAGATGGCCAAGAAACGGTGGAAGGAAACCCACCGGATCGTGAACGGCCAGGCGATGTACGTCGGCAGCACCAACACGCCTGACAACCTCGAAGAACTCAGCAACTACGCCGCTGGGATATACGCCCGAGATAACGGCGAGCGCCTTGACGTGAAGGACACCGACCTTGTCTTGAAATACTCGCCCGGCACCAACCGGTGGTATGTCGCCCACAAGGTAACTGGCCGGATGATGGAAGACTCACCGTTCCTCTCAGCAAGCGACCTCAACGAACTCGACAAGCACCGATCGCAAGACGCGGCCAAAGGGATTGTGTTCGGTAAAAATGTCAGCCCGTTCAGTGACCTGAGCGAAAATGACATCGCCACGATCGGGTTCGGTCTAGCACAATGACACAAGCACCAACCACGACCTTTGAAGAAATCCAGCTCGGGCTCATCGGGTCCACACCGCGGGGCAGCGTAAGCCTGGAACAAAAGGTCACGATGAAGCGAGACCAGGAACGGTTCCGCGCGCAGCACAAGCAGAGCTTCGGACGATCAATCATCGACGCCGTAGACAGCGAGTTCATCAGTGAATGGATCGCCAGGCAGGGAGTACTCAGTTCGTATGGCGGCTACGACCCCGACTTTGTTCCGACCGAGGACGAGCGCAAGCAACTCTTCGACGGCCTCGACGAATCCCTCTGGGACGAGTTTGAGAAGGTCGGGAACATGGACCAAGCACAGGTGCTCCGCGGCCAACTGCTTCACATCCAAGGCGCCAGGCAACGGCTCCAGCAACAGGGCCTCACCGGCGCGGCGCTGCGAATCGGCGCGCAGGTCGTTGACCCGATCGCGATCATGGCAGAGATCGGCACCGTTGGGCTTGCCGGGCCGGCGTTCCTGGTCGGCAAGGGCACCCGCGTAAGCCGACTAGTCCGCGGCGGCCTGGTGGTCGCGGCGCCCGAGGTAGCCATCGAATCAACAAGGGCCGTTCTCGACCCACAAGCCGGACCCAAGGATATCATCTACGCCGGGTTGGCAGCCATGACACTCGGCGGCGCGATCAATGTGGCGCTGACCAAGGGCGCCACGCGCGCGACGAAACGCATCGAGGCATCCGACTTTGTTGATAGCGCAATGGGCTCGGCCGCTGGGCCAGAGTTCTCGCGGTCGCTACGACAAATCCTTGAGAGCAACCTGACCCCGGACGGCAAGCGATACTTTGACGAGATCCTTTCGCCCGGTGGCCAACAGGCTTATCTGGACGACGTGATTTCTCACGCCGGACTCGACGCCGTAGACGACGCCGACCTGGTCGCCGCCATCAAGGGCATGGACGAGGAAGAGATCCTTGAACGGATGCTCGGCAAGGGTCCGTCCGACGAGATTATTGTGGGCAACCCAAGCCCCGAAGCGGCAGACCCCGGCTTTGCGGAAGAGATCGCGGAACTGCGCAAGCGGCAGGCCAACCCAGACGCCCAACCACTCAGCGAAGACGAGGTTGATCTGCTCCTGAACTTCGACGACCCCGACGTTGGCGTAGACATTGCCGACCTGAATGGGCCGCCAGAACTACCGCCCAAGGTCGCCAACGACTTCACCGCCCGTCCAACCGGAACGCGGGCGGCGTACAAGTGGGCGAGGCACTCGTTCGCGTCAATCCTCGGAAGCAACCCCAGCGATGAGATCCGCAAGGCCGGCAGTGTTATGGCCGAGGACGCGCTGGTCCGAGCCGGTGGCGCGCCCGCCCCGATGTCCGCGACACGGTGGGTCCAGATGACCTACGAGGCTAAGCTGTCCAAGTTCCAGAGAATCCACGACACAGAGTTCAAGAAGTGGTCCGCACGAACCGGCAACAAGAACCACGACACGTTCGCGGAAGAGGTCGGCAAGTACAAGCGCAAGCCGGTCGGCACCCCGGCACACCCGGAAGTGAAGCGAGCCGCCGCGGCATCCGACGACACGATCGAGGAAGCACTGAATATCGGCAAGCGGCACGGCGTGCGCGGGCTCGAGGACATCGAGCACATCCCCGGACACATGCCACGCATCTGGGTTCCGGCCAAGATTTCCGACGCTATCGCCGTGCTTGGCGAGGAAACATTCGACGACCTGCTCGCCAAGGCGATCATCAACGGCTCCGAAGACGCCATCGACCCAGCCATCGCGGCCAAGATGGGCACCGGGATGCGCAAGAACATCCTGAGCGCCGACCAGATGACCGACTGGAAAAAGTCGCACATGGTTTCCGGCGAACTCCCCGACGAGATGGCGATGATTATGTCGGGCGAGGGCATCAGCGATGAGGTCATCGAGACCATCCTGTACCGCGCCGACAAGAAGATTGACAAGGGCGGCGGCAATATCGCCCGGTCCAAGCACCGCGTCCGCCTGGACGAGAACACCACCGTTCCGGTCGATGGCGGGCACCTTTCCGTCTCCGACTTCCTCGACAACAACATCGAGAACGTCACCCGGCTCTACGGCCGGCAGGTCATCGGCGCGTCCGGCGCGTCCGAGGTCTACCGGGCGATGACGCCGGCAACGAGGACGAGGCCGTTCAAGAACTTCAAAGAGCTTGCCGAGCACCTTGAAAAAGACGCGCTCGGAAAGGGCATCAAGAAGGGCAAGATCAACAGCGCCCTCAAGCACCTGGAAACACTGGACAATATCATCCGGGGCGTCCCGGTCACGCCCAACAACGCGATGAGCACGTTCGGCCGCCGGCTGCGCGCCGTCAACTACCTGCTCCGCGCTGGCGCGTTCGGCGCCGCACAGGTTCCAGAGGTCGCGAACCCGGTTATGGAGGCCGGGTTCAAGGCGTCTCTCACCCAGATGCCCGAACTCAATAAAGTGTTCAAGGCCGCCCGCAAGGGCGATATGCCGGACGGGCTCATCAAGGAAATCGAACAGATCAGCGGCATCGGCTCCGACCAGATGCTCAACCGGTTCTTTGACAAGTACGACGACATCGGCACCGGTGCGATCGAAGCCGGCGCCTCAAAGTTCGACAAGCAGATCCACGGCCTCAACCACGCACAATCTGTGGCGTCCGGGATGGTCCACGTTGACACGGCCTCGCGCCGAATCGCAGGGATGCTCGGCTCACAGCGATTGGTCCAGTTCGCACTCGAGGGCAAGGTGCCAAGCGTAAGGCGAGCGGCGGCGCTAGGCATGGAGCCCGACGAGATCCAGTCCGTCATGGCGTCCATACGAAAAGAAATCGACCGCGGCGTCATTGGCCTCGAAGTTGGACCGTTCGGTCGCAACAAGCTGGCCTCGCTCCATATCGACCAGTGGGAGGATGTCCAGTCGGCAACCATGTTCGCCCAGGGCTTGCGCCGGTGGGCCGACCGGGGCATCCAGCGGAACGACCCCGGACAGCTCGCGCCGTTTATGACAACCGAGATGGGCCGGATACTGATGCAGTTCCGGTCCTTCCACGTCGCGTCATGGGAGAAGCAGTTCTTGCACCGCATCCAGATGCACGACACCAACGCCGCGACCGGCGCGATCTTCGGCATGACCATCGGTGGGCTTGTCTACACCGCACAGACCTACACCCGCTCAATCGGCAGAGACGACCGGGAAGAATACCTGAACACCAGGCTGTCAACCGACTCGATCGCCAAGGCCGCGTTCCAGCGCGGAGGGGCGGCGTCTCTACTCCCCGGCCTGATCGACACAACGCTCCCATTGGCCGGCGTTGACCCGCAGTTCTCATACAGGAACACCGGCCTGTCATCGGGCTTCGGTATCACCGACCTCGGCGGCATGGTTGACTCCACCCCAACGTCGCGGCTTGTTTCCGACTTTGGGCGCGCGCTACAGGGCGCGACCACCGCGCTCCGCACAGACGAAGACTACGACCGGCGAGACCTTGACGCCCTGACCAACCTCGCGCCGTTCCAGAACGTGATCGGCGTTCGCAACGGCCTGAGATGGCTCGAACAAACACTCCCAGAGGATGAACAATGACCGACAAATCAATGAGCGACCTGCTCGACGAGGCGCTGATGAAAAAGCTCGCCGAACCGGACAAGCTCACCCCGTCCGAACTCGAGGTCGTCCGCAAGCGCGTGGGCGACATCAACAAGTCGTCCATGAAGGGCTCAGGCGGGGCCAGCGACAGCTTGCTCGCCAAGGCCAAGGAACACGTCGGTCCCAAGCCCGGACCGGACATGCGCATCCCGCCGCTTGAGTCAATGGAAGGCCGGGACGCCGCCAGCGCATGAGCCCCGAACAATACCTTGAACGGTTGAAGAAAGACCCCTGCTTCTTCACCCACGAACTCTGGGACCAGCTCGGGCTGCTCGTTCACCACCCGATCACGGAAGTCATGGAGGACATGATCCGGTTCGGGTTCACGGGCATCCCGGACTACGACCCCGACATCCACTGGAACGACGGGAACATCATCCCCGACTACCCCAAGCGCGGGCTGCTCGCGCCGCGTGGTGACGGCAAGACCTACCTGATCGTGGCGTCCGGCACATGCTGGGACTTGTACTGCGACCCGGAACAACGGATCAAGGTCATCTCCAAGTCCTACGGGTTCGCGACCGACGTGGTCAGCCAGGTGCGGCAGTGGGTTGAGAACGTCTGGTTCCTTCAACACCTTGTCCCCAATCCTGCCCTCAAGCACCGCGACTCCGAGGACGCCTTTGATACCGCGGCCATCATGCGTACCAAAGACCCGTCCCTGGACGCCAAGGGCATCGACGGCCAGATCACCGGTACTCGCGCCCACAAGGTCAAGTTCGACGATGTCGAGACCCCGACCAACACGCGCACGCTCGCCGCCCGTGACCTGCTGGACAAGACCGTTCGCGAGGGCACCGAGATCGCGTCGTTCGGTGAGAAGGAACAAATCTACGTCGGCACGTTCCACCATGAAGAAACGCTGTACCTGAAACTCGCCGAGCGCGGGTTCGAGATCCGAACATGGCCCATCTCGTATCCCCAGAAGAACGACAAAATACACAACCTTGCACCGATGATCCAGCGCAAGCTGGACTCGGGCGAGGCAAGCTATACCGAGGACGAGGCGTACCACCTCAACCCCGTCGACCCCGTCAAGTACGACGCCGACACCATCCTCAACAAGATGGCCGAGGGCCGGTCCCACTTCGCGATGCAGAATATGCTCATCTGCGACATGGGCGACACGCTGCGGTATCCCCTGCGCCTGAAAGACCTTATCGTCCCCGACTTCGCGATCGAGCGGAACGAGGCCCCGTTGTCTATCAAGTGGGGCCAGTCGCTCAACGCCGGCACGACCAAGTGGGAAGACATCCTCTCGCTCGGGTTCGGCACCGACTGCCTCCACCGGCAGATCATGTATAACAACGAGCAGGCCCCGTATTCCGGCACCGTCATGTTCATCGACACGTCCGGCGCCGGCGCGGACGAGACCGGCTACGCGATCGTAAGTCACCTGGCGGGATACCTCTGGTGCAAGGCGTGCGGCGGGCTGGCCGGTGGCGAATCGGGCCACTCCGACACCGTCCGTAACCAGCTCATGGACCTTGCCAGGCGGCACGGCGCGCGCACGATCCTGGTCGAAGAGAACATGAACTCGGCATTCGGCCCGCTGCTGGAAGTCACCGCCAAGCAATACTATGTGGACCCAGGGGGCGACGAGTTCCCCAACGGCTGGCGCTGCTCCATCGAGCCCGTCCGCTCCAAGGGGCAGAAG
>JAJDCE010000113.1 GCA_029260985.1 Patescibacteria group bacterium
AAAAAAGACGACATTATTGAAGTGGCGATGATTCGTTATGAAGATGGAAAGGAAGTGAAGCGATATGATGACTTGATCAAGGTGGACTATAAACTTCCTAAGATCATTACGATTATTACCGGAATTACTGATAAGGATTTAGAGGAAAATGGGAAGGATAAAGAGGATGTGTTTGCGGAGATTGAATCAGTTTTGGATGGGGCTTATCTGATTGCTCATAATACCAAGTTTGATGCTGGTTTTTTGGAAGCGAAGGGGATTAGGATGAATGTTTTGGGTCTGATCGATACGATTCCTCTGGCTCAGATTTTAATACCTGATGCAGTTAGCTATAGCCTTGAGGCTCTTTCTGACGATCTTGGAATAACACATGTGAATAAACATCGGGCGATGGGTGACACAGAAGCTACACTCGATTTATTCAAGGAGCTCTGTAGTCGAATTGAAAAACTGCCCCCTACTGTTTTAAAGGATATTAAATCACTGGTAGATCGATCTGATTGGGAGGGGGGGGATGTGTTTGCTAGTGCAAAACCAGTTGTGGGAACAATTGTGGGACCGGTTGTGGGACCGGTTGTGGGATCAATTGAAGGGGGGGTGAGGAGGGAGCTTTCGGTTGAGGAGATATTGTCTGAAGGTGGGGTTCTTCAGAAATTCTGGGAGGATTATGAGCCTCGTCCTCAGCAGGAAACGATGTCGAAGGCTGTTATGAGCGCTTTTGAGGAGGAATATCATCTGATTTGCGAAGCGCCGACTGGGGTTGGGAAGTCGCTTGCCTATCTCATTCCATCGGTTGCGATGGCGATTAAGAATAAATCGAAGGTTGTGGTATCTACGAATACGATTAATTTGCAAGAACAGCTTTATGAAAAAGATATTCCTCTTTTGCAGAAAATCTACCAAGAGGCGACTCAGAATTCAGGTTTCCGTACCGCTTTGCTGAAGGGGCGAAGTCATTATTTGTGCTTGCGTCGATTGGCAAAATTTAAATCCAGGAGTCGATTTTCGCAAGATGAAATAATTTTGCTGATAAAAATACTGGTGTGGCAGGCTACGAGTAAAAGTGGGGATAGTGGAGAGATTCATTTGACCCGAAATGATCGGTTGATTTGGGAATTTGAACTCTGTAGCGACAAGAAATACTGCAGTCCTCAAAAATGTAAGCCTTATGGAGAATGTTACCTTCATAAAGCACGGAAAAAGGCAGATGAGGCTGACGTTATTATCGTTAACCATGCTTTGCTTTGTGCGGATTTGGAAAGTGAAGGTGGCTTGCTACCGGATTATCAGTATTTGGTGATTGATGAGGCTCACAACTTTGAAGACTCGGCGACCAATGCCTTTGGTATGAACTTGAAGCAGGAAAATTTCAATCTACCATTTAAGGTCATTCGGGCTCATCTGGAACAATTCGTGAAGCAATATCAGGGTACTTTGTTTGCTGGGCAATTGGCTTTGGAGCAAGTTGATCCGGTTTTGGATCAAATGGATGATCTTCAGAATGCAGTCGACAACTTGTTTACCGTAATCGCTTATTTTGTGAATCAGAATGTTCGGGAGAGTACGTATGTTGAAAATTTATTGATTGATCAAGTGACTTTAGGAATGGAGGAGTGGATGAATTTGGGGGAGTCTGCTGATCAGACCCTTAAGAAGGTCCAGATGTGGATCAAGGACCTTAAGCAATTTGCTGACACTTTGCTTTTGAATGGCAATGAGGCATCTGAGCAAGATGAAATTGCGATGGAAATTCTTCAGGAAATTGAGATTCTCTTGGAGCAAATTGCTGCTATGAAGCATTTTTTCACAGATGAGGTGGAATCAGATTACATTCGGTGGATGAGTAGTGATTTGCAGGGAGTGGTAAATATCAACTTGGCCCCTTTTAGGCCAGGTACAATGCTGAAAGATCGGCTGTATAATCAAAAGAAATCAATCATTCTAACATCGGCAACCCTTGGAGTGAGTTTGCCCAATAAAGATTTCAATGATGTTGAACAGCACCCTTTTACTTATTTGCGAACACTTCTTGATCTGGATGAGAAATTTGAAGAAGTGGTTATTGATTCTCCTTTTAATTTCGAGACTCAAACGTATGTGTTGGTGCCCAATGATGCCCTGCCCATTACATCGCCGAAAAGTGTTCAGCAATTGGCTCCGTTTTTTTCCTCTCTGATTAAAAAGGTAGGGGGCAGTATGATGACTTTATTCACTAGTTACCGGATGATCGAAACGTTGTATCTCGATTTGATGGAGCCGCTTAAGAATGCAGGTGTTAAGTTGTTGGCTCAGCGAATCAGCGGGGGGAGGAATAAGATCATGAAAGCTTATATGAATGACCCTGATCATTCTATTTTGTTTGGCACCTCTAGCTTTTGGGAAGGGGTTGATATAAAGGGGGATGCGCTGACAACCTTGGTCATTCACAAACTCCCTTTTGATGTTCCTTCAGATCCGATCTGCAAAGCTCGTGGCCAGATGTTTCATAATGGATTTATGGAGTATTCCGTACCGCGTGCCATCTTAAAATTCCGCCAGGGTTTTGGTCGGTTGATACGTAGTCAAAAAGATTATGGGGTGATGGTGGTGCTGGATAATCGGGTGCTCACCAAAGAGTACGGTAAATTATTTTTAGAAGCTTTGCCTGAGAATATTACGTTGGAAGAAGCTTCGCTTAAAGAAATACCGGAGCATGTGGAACAGTGGTTGGGGTTGAATAGGGATTAAGCTGCTAGTTGGCCTAGGGTGCTTTATCGTTCAAATACAAATAAATGGTGGGCGTCACGCATTACTGTTGCGAAGCTAAGCAGGTCGTCTTCATGGGTACATTCCCATCCATGTTTTTTAAAGCACGCTTTCCATTCCGCAGGTGTCTTATAAAGCCCTGGTATTGGAATATCTGCCCTAGAAAAGAGTCTGTTAAATAGATAGTCACTCATAAACATTCTCTCTTTATCTTGTTCGATTTCCTTTTCAGTTTCACCTTCGGGTACAGTTTCCATTACTATAAGCTTGCCTTGTACAATTCTGCTTAATTCGCTCAAAACAGCTTCATTGTTTTCATCATGATGCGCAACATTTGTCATAAGTGCGGTTTCGAATTCATTATCTGAAAAATTTGCTCTTTTACCGTCTAGTATATGAAATGGGACTCCGATGTTTTGCACACGATAGTCGCATTGGTCGACTCCTTGAATATTTAAATTCAATATATCTTTTAAAAGCTGGGCGATTCTGCCATCGCCAGCACCGTAATCAAGAACTTTTCCCGCAGTTCCAGCAATAAAGGGTGATATATACCTATAAATAAGTTGAGCCCTAATGGACATTCTTACACTCCAAATATCGAGTAGGTTTTTATTGTCGATATTAGTGTTTTGAAAATTTTGGTATATTTGATTTTCAATAGCACTAAGTTCACTATTCTGTAGTAATAAACTACTTACTTTTATCCATAGCTGTTCTGCCTTGTTTTCGTCTAACCCCAGTAATTTAAAAATGAAAATATAATCGGATTTTGTTTTTTCTGTGATATTAGAATTTGTCAGGCAAGTTTCAATTCGGCTTTTTATCTGATTGAGCTGGCTGGCTTTTTCTGACTTGTTGTTTAAAACGGAACTGAGTTTTAATCTATCATTTGTATGTGATGCAGTTTCTGTATCTGAAGTGTGTACTTCCTGTAATGCCATAAAATAATTTGTGATATAAAGCCCTCTCACGATTTTAGACCGGAGAGGGCGGGAGGGTATAGATTATTTGCTCTGCTGAGCTGCGATTACGGTTTCAATCTCCTTTCTGGCACTCTTGCTTACTTGTGATAAAAGTCTTTCTTCTTCTGCTTGTAGTTCTTGTAGCCTTCTTTCCACTCTGGGTATATCCCGAGCTGCCATTGCTAGTAAAATTTCTTTGTCAATGTCAGAATTATCACCATTAAGTGCAGAATCCCCTTCGATTGCAGCACTTCCTTCTGTTACAGATGTCTCAATAAGATCTTCTATATCCCCTAGGTCAGGCTCAATGCCATCATCGCTTTCCAATTGTTCACCTCTTACTAATTGTTCACCTTCTTCTACGGCTGCAGTTCTTCCTGTAAGTTCTGCCTGCAGGCGCTGCATTTCTTCGCGTATGTCAAGAATTTGCCGTATTAGCGGATTATTACTTTCAGATAATCTGGTTGCATTGTTATGGCTATGGGGTATTACTTCGTTAGACATA
>JAJDCE010000114.1 GCA_029260985.1 Patescibacteria group bacterium
AATAAGTATAGCATGGGTAAATTTTGTGTGCAAGATTTTTTAGAGGCGCTTGAGGGTAAAAAACACAAGTCTGAAGAAATATTACAAAAACATATTAGCTTGCAGTTGCAAGGTCAGATGATTGTAGGATTGGGAGCATCACCGCGATGACCAGGAACCCTACCGTTCCACCCAAAACCACGATAATAATCGGCTCCATCAAACGGGATAGGTTTTTTACCATATCATCCAGCTCTTCTTCGTAAAAATCGGCGAGCTTTGCAGTGATCTGGTCTACCTGAGCGGTTTGCTCCGCTACGTTTACCATTCCCACGACCATTGAAGGAAAATGCTTGAGGTCATCTTTCATATTTTCACCCATCGTAATACCCCTTCTTACATCTTCAGCGATAAGCTTGATACGCTTTTCGTAAACCGGATTACCCACACTGCCCGCTGTAATGGAAAGGGCCTTAAGAATAGACACTCCGCTACTGGTTAATGTACTTAAACTTCTGCAGAAGCGGGCCAGAGCGGCTTTTTTTACCAAGACTCCAAAAATAGGCAACTTCATTGTGATCTCTGTCCAAATGATCCTTCCGGACGTTGTTTTTTTCCACCAGCTGAAAACGGCAAATAATGAGCCGATTGCAATCAAAACCCACAGTCCATTTGGAATAGGACCTGTTTTACCGACCATAAAATCACTAGCACCTATGAGGAACTGTGTCATTGCCGGGAGCTCACTGCCCAAGCTATCGAACACATCCTTAATTTTGGGCATCACGATGGTCATGATTGCGTACATCGCAGCGGCCAGAATAAGCAGGATTGTGATCGGATAGATCATTGCCCCCTTAATTTTTTTAGTCAGCTGAGCCGATTTTTCTGTTTCCATAGCGATCTGAAGCAAGGTTTGATTAAGCCGACCCGTGGCTTCACCAGACTCTACCATACCAATCTGGGATTCATTAAAATACTGAGTATAGCCCCCTAAAGCCTCGGAAAAACTTTGACCGCTTTCGATCCGAAATGCCACATCACCGATGATCTGCTTAAAATGAAGATTTTCGGTCTGCTCCTCCAGAATTCTAAGCCCCTTTGTCAGCGATATCCCTGCATTGATCATGGTGGCCATTAAGCGGAAAAAACTGACCTTATCATCATCTTTGATCGGTGTAAATTTTGCCAAATATTGATTCAGGCGATCCATCAAGCTGGCTGGCTTTTTTGACGCACTGACTTTCTCTGGCGCTCTTTGCTTCATTTGCTCTGCCTGCGGTGCGGCTGCTCCGATATGTAATTTAGCTGGACTCATTTGTTTTAAGCTTTAAGTTTTAAGCTCTAAGTCCTAAGCTTATGACTTAAGACTTATGGCTTACCACTTAATTTATTGGACGACGCGATAGACCTCTTCGATCGTAATGTCACCGTTAATCGCTTTGATGTAACCATCTTGCTTTAAAGTGATCATGCCGTTCTTTTTGGCCATATCTGTGAGATCTGACACGGGCGCGTTCTTTAATACAAGCGCGCCGATCTCCCGGTCCATCTCCATGATTTCAAAAATACCCATTCGCCCCTTATTCCCAGTGTCACCACATTGTTCACAGCCTTTTCCGCGGGCGAGCTGAATGTTTTCCAGCTTTTTAACGTCTAAATGATCAGATTTCACTCCCTCCAAAGCGGTTTTAATCTCTTCTATTAATTTTGGCTCAGGAGTATAGAGCTCTTTACAATGTGAGCAGACCCGTCGTACCAAACGCTGAGCGATTATGCCGCGAATCGCCGAGGCGATCAAAAATCCTTTTACCCCCATATCGGTGATACGGGTTAAGGTGCCCACCGCACTGTTCGTGTGAATAGTAGAAAGTACCAAATGACCGGTCAACGCCGCACGGATGGCGATTTCTATGGTTTCCTGATCACGGATTTCCCCCACCATTATAATGTCAGGGTCCTGACGAAGGGCGGTTCGAAGACCTGAAGCAAAATCATAATCGATATCCGGCTTCATCTGACTCTGACTGAGTCCGTCCATCTGATACTCCACCGGATCTTCAAAGGTCATGATGTTTACCCCAACTGTGTTGAGGCGGTTCAACGTGGAATATAAAGTATTGGTTTTACCGCTACCCGTTGGCCCTGTTACCAGGATTACCCCATTGGGCATCGCGGTGAAACGTTCCATTTTTTTCATATTTTCACCCTGGATTCCTAAGTCCGGAAGATCAGGAATGGCTTTGGACTTATCCTGAATACGACTTACGATCTTTTCTCCGTTGACGGTTGGTAAAGTAGAAACACGAAGATCAAGATTTTTACCATCTTCTGTCGTGATCTGCATGCGCCCATCCTGAGGCACCCGCTGTTCATCAATTTTAAGGCCCGACATAATCTTTACACGGGACACAATGGCCGGATGAATATTCAACGGGTATTCGATGATCAATCTCAAAACACCGTCTACACGGAATCTGGCTCGGACCAATTTCTCCATCGGCTCGATATGAATATCCGATACGCCCATTTTGGTGGCGTACGTGATCATATGCAGCACAATTTGAGGAATGTTACCCGCAATGATTGAATTCTGGAGCGATTCTTTAATCTGAACGGCGGTGATCTCATCACTCTCAGCTTCAGCTGGCTTTTCTGCCCCTTCGACCTTCTCATCCCCCTCGCCATTTGGTTTAGCGGGTACTGCTTTTGGCGGTGGCGGTGGCGGTGGCTCTGGCTTTGTTTCCTGAGTAGCCTGAGCGGTCTGAGGTGAAGTACTTTCAGTAGGATTAGCGTCAGCGGGAGGCTGCACCGTATTTTTATCAGCTAAAGGTGCCGGTGGTTGTTCCACTTGGATATCGGCCATTAATAAATTATTTTGAGTAGGCGTTAAGCTGTACGTCGAAATCAACTCCCTGATCTTTACCGGTTTTGTCGACCCCGCGGTAACGAAGCGAGATATTTGAGATTTCCATTAATCTAATATGATCCTGACTTTCCGGCGCAATGTCTCCTGAAAAATCAACAAAGGCCAGGAAGCGGTCAAAGTTTTTTTGGCTTGCATGAATCGAGGTTTGAAAAGGTAACACCTTGTAACCCTCCTCTTCTATTGGTTCCTGAAAATTAATAGAGGTGAATTCAAAATCTCCAAATGAGGTTGAAAGATATGTCGCGTAATCTTCCATCAGCCTTACCACTTCGAGCTTTTCAGGTGTGTTCGGGAATACTGTGTCAATGACATTCTGCTCGATCTTATTTTCCTTATCATAGGCAGCCTTATGTCCGTCTCTCTCTTTTTTGAGATCATCGATTGTTATCTCAAGATCACTCACCTGCCCCTGAAAACCATTTAATACACTCCCAAAACTTAAATAGCTTGTCACCTGTGGATATAAAAACATTATGGAATAAGAGATTAATCT
>JAJDCE010000115.1 GCA_029260985.1 Patescibacteria group bacterium
TTCAACGACGGACAATGTCTCTCGTCCGTTTTCCCCATCTTACTCCCGACTCACAGCCAGGCCCGTGCCAACCCTGTCCGAACTGCGGCGCCCGATCCGCACAAAGCCGTACATTTTACCGTTACCGCACCAATGCGACACTGAAAGGCAGATTTGCGCCAATGTCGCAAAATTGCCTCCGGAGCTCAACTCCCACCTCGCGCCATCCCAATCGTCGCCCACCAAGAGCAACAATCCGGCGACCTCGGCACCCCACCGACACGACACCGCACTCGTTCGACCATCGGACCTGCCCGGACGCTCCGCATGCGACCTGGCACCGATGTTGCTCTTAGCACGTCAATCACAAATAGGCGCGACCGGGCACCACCCGGCTAGACAAGCCAACGCTTCCACCCAGGGACCCGATGACAAACACTCGAGCTTTCGTACTTCTCCGCTTAACGCTGATCATCGCAACCGCCTACCTTCTCTTGGTCGAGAGCGAGTTCGCGTTCCCGCAGGGGCCCGTTTTGATCCTTCTCGGGGCGGCGCTGGCCTCCAATCTGTTGCTGGGACACATCGACGAGCGAACCACGCGAACCCCGATATTCGGATTCGCCGTCGTCACCTTCGACACGATCTGGGTGACATCAGCTCTTCTCTACAGCGGGCATTTTAACGCAGAGTTCTTCTTCCTCTACTTCTTTGTCATCCTCTTGGCGGCGATCGGCGAGAGCCTCAGCCTCATCGCCATCGGCGCGGTGGTCGTATGCATCGGCTACGTCTACTTGATGATCCGCTCGGGGCAGACGCCGACCCTTTGGGATTCGCCGTCCTTGATCCGCATCCCTTTCCTGTTCACCACCACCGCCTTCTACGGCTACCTGATCGAGCGAACGCGCGCGGAGCGAACGCGCGCGGAGATCCACGAAGGTGAGCGCGACGAAGCCCAGTCGGCGCTCACGGAGACCTCGCAACAACTCGAGGAGGAAGCTGCCGTGACGTCGGCGCTGGCCCAGGTCGGGCAGGATCTCATCTCCTCCCTCGATACCCCGGTGCTGCTCGATCGGTTGTGTCAGCAAACCGCGGCGGGACTGCGAAGCGATGCAAGCGCCACGCTCTTCATGGCCGGTGACGAGGAAGTCTTTCGGCCGGTGGCGTCTTTCGGGTTCTCGCCGGAGTGGCGAGAGTTCACCCGAGTACTCGAAGTACCGCGCAGCCTCATCGAGAACGTCATCGGCGAAGCCGGCGAAGAAGGTGTAGTACAAGTCGAAGGCGATCGCCGCCTATTGCCGACGGTCCTCGACGACGCCACCTGCAGTGAGACACAGCTACTGATCCCACTCCGACGAGGTGGCGAGATCGTTGGCGTCCAGGTGGCCAACTGGGAAGAGGCCCGCCCAAGGATGAACCGGACCGAGCTGCGAGTCGCAAGTGGAATCGGCCAGCTGGCCTCGATGGCCCTCGCCAACGCGCGGCTGGTCGAAGAGCTCGAGAACGCGAACCAGCTCAAGTCCGACTTCGTCGCATCGATGTCCCACGAGCTCCGCACCCCGCTCAATCTGATCATCGGATACACCGATCTGATTCTCGACGGCACCTTCGGCCCGGTATGCTCCGATCAGGTCGACACCCTGCGGCGTGTCGACAAAAGCGCACGCGAGCTACTCGACTTGATCGAGGCGACGCTCGACTTGAGCCGTCTCGAGGCCAAGCGGGTGCCGCTCCACCTGAGCGACGTGGATCTACGTGAGGTCCTCGACAACCTCCAGATCGAATTCGAAGACGCTGGTCACAGAGCCGGCGTCGATATGATCTGGGAGATCCCTGGTGAGCGCGCCACGGTGTGCACGGATGCGGTCAAGCTTCGTATGATTCTGAAGAACTTGATCGGGAACGCCCTCAAGTTCACCAACGAGGGATCCATCGCGACGAGCATCGAGCTGGACGGCGAGCGCGTCATTTTCAAAGTGGAAGACACCGGAATCGGGATCGCTCCCGGCGCCCAAAAGCGGATTTTCGAACCGTTCCGCCAGGCGGACCGCTCGATCTCTCCGGCCTTTGGCGGCGTCGGCCTGGGCCTCTACATCGTCTCGCGGTTGGTCGAGAACCTTCACGGCAGAATCAGCCTCGAGAGCGAGGTGGATCGAGGGACGACCTTTCGAATCACCATGCCGATCGATCTGCGCGACAGCCTTCGCAGCGCGCACCCGCAACATCCGATCGAGTTCACCCTGTCGCCCCCCGCCCAGCCAATCGGCGAAGCCGTCATCGAGACCGAGCCCGACCAACTTCGAGCCGTCGCGGTCTAAGCCGACACAGCCCGCACTCGGTGCGAGAGGAGTGCCCGCGCCCCGCTATTGAGCCGTATTCAGGCGGGCGTTATCATCAGCGGCCGTGATCCTACTCGCCTACCAGACTCCGAGAGAATGGGTCGATGCGGTTCGCGCCGACTTCGACTCCTTCCTCCAGGACCATGCCGCCAACGAGCGCAAGGCCTCGGCGGCGGCGATCCAAATGGCCGTCCAGCATCACGACATCCCGCCACTCGTCGACGCGCTGGTCGAGCTCGCCGGCGAAGAGATGGATCATTTCCGCCAAGTCTACGAGATCCTCCGCGAGCGCGACACGGGACTCGGCCAAGATTCACCCGACCCGTACATGACAAAGCTCCACGGGGCGATCCGCAAGCAGGCGAAATCAGACTTCTTGCTCGACAGGCTCTTGGTGTTCTCGATCGTCGAAGCACGCGGATGTGAACGTTTCGGGATGTTGGCCGATGCCCTCGAGGAAGGCCCTCTCAAGACATTCTATACCGACCTCACACGCGCAGAGGCTCGGCATCGTGGATTGTTCACGCGCCTGGCTCGCGACATCTTCGATCCGACCACGGTTGCCAAGCGAATCGAGACACTGGTCGAGATCGAAGCCAAGATCATCGCCGCATTGCCGCTGCAAGCGACGCTGCACTGATCGGCGACGGGAATCCGGAGTCTGCACGGAGCCCGAGGGAGGGAGCTCCGATCGCTCCTCACTCCAAAGGGACTTTCGACTGCGCAATGAAGCCGTTGTTGAGCGCTTCGATATCGTCGCGCGGGTCGACCAACGTGGACGTGCAGTCCTGCGAGATAAAGAACCCGTCGCTATCAGCCGCCAGCGGAACATCCCTGAGCGTGCCGCGGATGGCGCCGCTATCGCAGCTCGGAACGTTGATACTGTCGACATCGCTCGGCATTGCCGTGCCCGCGAGCAAATCGTGGCGGCGCTCATCGATCCAGGCCTGTACGGCCTCTACCGCCGAGGGATAGTCATAGACACCGCCCACGACGGGGTTGCCCTGCGACACCGCTAGGGCCGGAACTCCACGCCGCGCCGCGGTCTTGGCCGCGCCAACCGTGCCCGAGAGTTGGGTCGCGGCAAACACGCTCACGTTCTGCCCTTCGTTGATTCCAGCGACCAACAAATGAGGCTGGGTACCGGGCGGATAGATCTCGGCGAGGGCGTGTTTCACGGCGTCCGCCGGGCATCCGTTGACCGCAGTCGCAAGATGACCACTGAGCGTCGTAGCCGCGACAACCGACAGATTGCCGCAAGTGTCGGAGGGACCCGTCTGGTCGCCACGGCCACTGTGGTTCCGGTCCGGGGCGACGACCACGACTTCGTTGTCCGCATCGGCACTCAACGCTTCGACCAGCACGTCGATACCCTCCGCGGACACCCCATCGTCGTTGGTCACGAGAATCCGCAACCGATCCGAACCGCCGCCGCTGTCGTCATCGCCACAGCCACCAGCCACAATGAGCAAGGACAACACGACCGTCGCGACCCCCCAGCCAGCACGCACACCTCTTCGAGCGGAAATCATGGGACATCCTAACGGCATCGATGTGGCGCTGGTCAAGCGAACGAGCGATCCACGATCACCGCCCCTCGCTCGACGATCGCAGTCGCGGGTGCGCACACCGCAGAGCGAACACGGATACTCTCCCGAGTCGGGACAGCTCTAGCAGCCGCGGCCTCAGAGCCGTTCGATAACGGCTTCAGCGAAGGCATCCGTACTGAGACTACCGCCCAGATCGCCGGTCTTCTGGTCATCCTTCAGGGCGAGATCGTAGGCCACCTTGATACGGCGGGCACTGTCCGTCGCGCGTGGATCCGAGCGCTCGGATCCTATGTAGTTGAGCATCATCACCGCCGACATTAGAAGCGCCAACGGGTTTGCCACGTTCTTGCCGGCGATATCGGGCGCCGAACCATGCACCGCCTCGAACACCGCGCAATTGTCCCCAATGTTCGCACCGGGGACCACTCCCAATCCGCCAACCAAGCCGGCGCAGAGGTCGCTGACGACATCGCCGTAGAGGTTCTCGAGCAGCAGCACGTCGAACTGCGTCGGATCCTGAACCAGCTTCATGCATCCTGCATCGATGATCATCTGCTGAAACTCGATATTGGGATAGTCGCGCTCGTGAGCCAGCGCCGCTGCGTCGAGGAACAGCCCGTCGCTCATCTTCATGATGTTCGCCTTGTGAAACACCGTGACCTTCCGACGGGCCCGCTGCGTCGCATAGCGGAACGCCCAGCGCGAGATGCGTTTGCACGCAGAGTCGGTCGCGACCTTCATGCTGATCACGACGTCGTCAGTGACGCGGTTCTCCGCGCCGCTGTACAGCCCCTCAGTGTTCTCACGGATAATCACGATGTCCACATCTCGAAAACGCGTCGGCACGCCTTCGAGCGATCGCACCGGCCGCACCGCGGCGTACATATTCAGCCGCTTGCGAAGCTGGACGTTCACCGACTGAAACCCCTTGCCGACCGGAGTCGTGCACGGACCCTTGAGCGCGACCCCGGCGCGTTCGACCGCCTCCACCGTATCGTCCGGAAGAACCTCGCCACCACCCGCGTCGAGGGCCGCGAGTCCCGCTTGCTTCTCACTCCAGACAATTGGAGCTGCCGCGGCGTCGAGCACCCGCACCACGGCTTTCGTCACCTCCGGACCAATTCCGTCGCCCGGGATCAGGACCGCTTTGTGTGGCCGATCGTCAGTCGTCATCTCATCCATCGCGGCGAGGTCGGAAATCGATCCCCTCACCGCGCCTCCCGTCTTTCGTCAACGTCTCCGCCGAACCCGTCGCCGGCCGTCCAAGCGCCGAAGCACCCAACCCACGCCTAGCAGCACCGAGGAGCCCAAAGAAATCCCCCCAGCGCTCGATCGTCAGGCTCCGACCATGAAGCTCCACCCGTTGATCTCCGATCTTGGGCGGCGATGGCATATCGCCGGCAGACCCGTGTATGAAAGCGGCTTCTGAACGAAATGAGACAGTGGAGGTATCGATGGCGAGCTTCATGAAGGATTACCAACCGCAGACCTACGCAGCGCTGCGGATCGTCTCCGGGTTCTTTTTTCTCTGCCACGGAGGAGCCAAGCTCTTCGCGTTTCCGGTTCCACCCCCGTCGGGGGCCCCAGCGGTGATCACCTACACCGCCGGCCCGATCGAGTTGGTCGGCGGCGCGCTACTCATCCTCGGATTGTATACGCGCTGGACCGCGTTCATCTGTAGCGGCACCATGGCAGCCGCGTACTGGATGGCGCACGGCACCAATGCCCTCTTTCCGATCGCAAACGGCGGAGAGCTCGCGGCGATCTATACGTTCGTATTCCTCTACATCGCAGCTCGTGGGCCAGGCATCTGGAGCCTCGACGGAAGCGACTGACTCAAGTCCGAGTTGCTACGCGAGGAACTCCAACTCACTCGAGACCAGGCCGCGGACCCGATCCAACTCTTCGCTGCGGCGGGCCGGGTTCCATTCCAGCATCGCGGACATCCGAGACACGATCGCCTCGGCGAGCTCGGATCGCCGGGCGGGCTCGTACAGAGCCGCCCTGGTGCGGCGATACAGAACGTCCTCAGCTCTTGTCGCCCCCTCTCGGGACACCGCCCACACGACTTCACCGGCCAGAACCTCCGTCCCACCGACGATCGCCTCCGGCCCCAATCGCACGATCTCGTCCGCGTCGGCTCCGTACAACGCGGCCAACCGCCTCGACACGGTCGCGGGCAATCCGCAGCGCTCACCCAAACGCGTCGCCAACTCACCGGGATCTCCCTCGAAGTCGCCACCCGGTAAGTACGGTTCCAGCTCGGGCCGTGGGGGTAGGCTGCCGAGAACCGCCCCAGACGTCTCCAGGATGCGGATCGCCATCGGCCGATAGCCGGTCAACTTGCCGCCGGCAACGGTCACAACTCCGGCCGGTCCGATCGACACTTCATCCTTGCGCGACAGATCCTTGGGCGCCTTTCCGGGTCGCGCCACGAGAGGCCGCAAGCCCGCCCAGGCCGATACGACATCCCGCGGATCAACCGTGACACCGTCGAAGTAACGCCCGAGCGGTTCGAGAAGATAACGTACATCCTCGCCATTGATCTCCGGCCAGACCCGCGCGCCAGATGAATACGACGTATCCGTGGTGCCGACGTAGGTAACGTCGCCGCGCGGAATCGCGAAGATCGAGCGCTTATCTGCAGTCGTCAACAGCACTACGTTGCGCACCGGCAAACGCCGTCGCGGAATTGCGACGTGCACGCCCTTGGACAAGTGAAGCAGCGAAGGCGCATCCGGCTCTTCCAGCCGGCGCACCCCTTCCACCCACGGCCCCGCCGCGTTGATGACACAGCGGGCTCGCACTTCGACATGTCGACTGGAAAGCGCGCATTCAGCCCGTACGCCACGGGCCTGGCCGGCGTCGTCGAGGAGAACACCCTTCACCGGCAGATAGCTCGAACACACCGCCCCGGCCGCATCACCGGCCCGCAGGTTGGCAATGACCAAGCGCGCGTCGTCGGTCAGGTACTCACGGTAGGCGCAAGCGTGGGGAAAGCTCTTTCGGTCGAGCAACGGCTCTTCCCGCTCGAGATCGGCGGCGTCCCAATTGCGATGACGATCCACATCCTCCACCGCGCCGAGCTTCTCGTACGTCGTGATCGCCGTCCGAAACTTGAGCAAGCCGGCGCGGGATCGCACCGGCAACACCATCCAGCGGCGCTCGGCGAGGTGCGGAGCCATGCGGTGCAGGACCTTGCGCTCGAGCGCGGTTTCTCGCACCAACGCCACGTCACCCATCGCGAGGTAACGCAATCCTCCGTGCACGAGCTTCGACGACCGACTCGATGTGCCCGACGCGAAGTCCCCAGCCTCGAGCAGCGCAACCCGCAGCCCGCGCATCGAAGCTTCGCGGGCGACCCCGGCGCCGGTGATCCCACCGCCGATGATGGCGAGATCAAAGACACCGTCCTCGAGCAGGTCGAGGGTTTCGGATCGCTTGGTGGCGTCGAGAGAGGTCATGAGTTCATCACGATACTTGGTGCAACACGAAACTGGATAATGGACCCTTATGCTCGCGTCGAGACACCGGGACAATCCCTCCCTACGGCGATTCACCGCCAATGCGATTCACCGCCAATTGACCGAGCGACCCTCAACAGCCATAGCGAATCCATGAAGATTCACCACATCGCCTTCCGGGTCGCGGACCTCCAGGTGTCGACCGACTTCTACCGCGACATTCTCGCTTTCCCGGTTCGCCGCGAAGACCGCCCGCGCTCGGTTTGGCTGGAGATCGACGACGAATCGGTCCTGATGCTGGAGACACGGACGGACGGCGAATCGTCCGTGCCAGAGGGCTCGATGGAGTTGGTCGCATTCCGAGTCGATCGAGCAACCAAAGAGCGAATCCGCGACCTTTGCTGCCGGCTCGGCTGTTTTGACGGCGAGACCGAACACACCATATACTTACGCGATCCAGATGGGCGCCGGATCGGAATCTCCACCTACCCACTCTGAAAGGATGACTTCTGGGCCGCGGCGCCTCATAGTGGCGGACCAAAGTCGAAAGGAGTCGAAATGGAAATCGAAGGTGGATGTTATTGCGGCGAGCTGCGCTACAAGGCGGAAGGCGACCCGCTTTTCAAGGGTCAGTGCCATTGCCGAGAGTGCCAGTACATTTCCGGCGGATACCCCAACGTCGTCATGGGTATGTCGGAGGCGGGCTTCGCATACACCACGGGAAGCGCAAAGGCGTACCGCCGCGCCGACCTCGAAAACCCGGTGACCCGCGAATTCTGCGAGAAATGCGGTACTCACATCCTAACCAAGGCCCCCGGCCTTCCCGGCGGTGTGCTGATCAAGGTCGGCACATTCGACGACCCGGCGGTCTACGGCAGTCCGCAAATGGCGATCTTCACCGCCGACAAGCAGTGTTTTCACACAGTGCCCGAAGGAGTCGCCGCGTTCGAAGGCGCGCCCGGCTGAGCACGAAGCCAATCCACAGCGCGGAGCGAACGTGCATGTCGCCTAAGATCTGCGCCAGGCGAGCCCGAGCTCTCTCGGGTTCGCCTGGCCGGCTGTCCCCGACACCAACCCCCGTAGCCGCGCAGACTCCTAACCCGGTTCGGGTACGAATCGGCGCATGCCGGTTCGGCCGATCATCAACGAAACCGTCTTGCGCAACCGGATCCACACCGACTCCTGCACGTAAGGCACCCCGTACTTCTCACAAATCTGCCGCACTTCGGGCTGAATGCGTTGGTACGCACGCATCGGTAGGTCCGGAAAAAGATGGTGTTCGATCTGGTAGTTTAGCCAGCCGTGCATGAAGTCGTTGAGGTCCGAGCCGGTATTGAAGTTGGCCGAACCGAGCACCTGACGCAGATAGAAATCGGCCCGGCCTTTGGGCCGGCCCTCGAACGCGTAGAGATCCGCTCCCGCATGGTTCGTGGCGATGATCAGGAAACAGTGAACGTTGGTAATCACCTCGGCCAAGACACTGTTGCACAAGACGCTGAACGCGGCCCAGGCGCCCAACGGGGCGAACAAAAGGGGCAAGAGAAGAAAGTTGACCAGGGCGTACGGAAGAACGCAACGCGCATAAAACGCCGGTTTGGTGAACATCGACGCCAACGGCTCGAGGGAATCGAGCGAAACCTCCCGATTGCCCTCGCTGGCACGCAGCTGACGAAGGGTATTCGGGGCGTAGTAGCTCCACTTCCAGGTCGCCGCGAAGAAGGAAACGATGGCTAGCTTGATCGGCGATGCCCAGGTCGCGTCACGCAACCAGTGGACGTTGCGCTCCACGAAGTCGGGATCAGCGTCTTCGCCTAAGCGGTAATGGTGTTGTCGGTTGTGCTCAAAGGCCCAGGCCTGCGGGTCGATCCAGTCGTTCCAGTCGATCAATCGCCGCCATCCTTTGGCAAAGACCTTGCTAGTGTGCCCGGCGCGCACGCCTTCCACCTTGTCGTAGCCTCGATGCAAGACATGGTGCGCCACCATCGCCCAACGGGTCGTACGCCCCTGGGCGATCAGAAACGCGGAGACGGGATTGGGCGCCAAGAATGAAGTGGCCCAGCCGGCGAAGGCACAGGCCCGCCCCCACCGCTCCATCTTCCTGAGATGCCTGAGATCGTCGGGGCCGAGCTCGGAACCGGCGCGTGCTCGCAACTCGTCGAGCTCGCGCGCGAAGCCCTCGCCATCGAAATTCAGCAACATCCGGGGGATGGCTACGGGCCACAGCTGTCGCGGTCAACCTGGGGCCGGCTGAGCCGAACGAACGAGAATCGTTGGTCGACGAAAATCATCATACGCAGCTTGAATGCCGCCGCGCTTCCAATCACACTTCCACCGCATGGATTACCGACTCGTCCAGCAAACGCGACGTCGCATTGCCCTCGCCGCCATGGCGCTGCTGGTGTTTGGGGCCGCGGCGGCACAAACCCCCGACCGCTCCGTCTGGACGGGACGATGGCAACTCGACAAGGCGCGTTCCGACTCACCCAACGAGATGATGAAGGCCATCGAGGTCCCGTGGTACTTCCGCGTCGCCCTTGCGGCGTTCACGCCGACGCTCGAAGTTAGCCTGGCTGAGGACGAGCGAACACTCGACATCAAGTCGACGTCGTTCCTCGGCTCGCGCACCGAAACCGTACGGGGAGACGGGGTCGCGAACCCTGGAATCGACGATCTCGGCCGTCCCTACGACCAGAGCAGCCGCTGGAGCGCAGACGGAGAGTCAGTACTCATCCATCGCGCACTACACTTGGAGAGCGATCGCACGACGAAAATCCGAGCAACGTGGAGCATCCATAACAACACGCTCCGATCCACGATCGAGATCGAACGCGCCAACCAGCCTCCGCTTCGCGTCCTCCGAGTATTCGCCCGCACGCCGGAGTGATCGTTCGTTCAAGAAAGAAACTTCACCGCAGTCTCTAGGCCCACCAGCGGGCACAGGAAGACAACAAGAATGAGGAAGGAGGCCCTGCGGGCTTTGCCCGCAGGGCCGAGCCCACCGGAGCGCAAAGCGCGCACGGGGGCGATTCTCGGAAAAGAGGCACGGAGGCACGGAGAACAGATATTTCTTCGTGTCTCGGCTCCTCTGTGATGAGAACCGGTAAACTCCCGGGTCGGACTACGACCGCCGCGTAACCTCGATCAAGTGGAATCCGAACTGGGTCTTAACAGGTCCCTGCAGGGTACCCACGTCGGCACTGAAGACGACCTCGTCGAATTCGCGGACCATCTGTCCGGGCGAAAACTCGCCGAGGTCTCCGCCCTGCTTCCCGGAGGGACAGTCGGAATGCTGCGCGGCAAGCGCGGCGAAGTCGGCACCGCCCTCGATCTCGGTCTTGAGCGCGCTGCACGCGTCCTCGGTCTTCACCAAGATGTGTCGTGCTGATGCTTTCGGCATGACGTTCTCCTTTGTCGTGTCGTTGAGCACGCCATCTTCGCTGGCCTCGCGCGCGAAGTCCACCACGAGGGAGCGTCTCGCCCCTCCCCTTGCAGCCCCCCTTTCTCTGGCGCACCGTGGCTCCAGCCACCGAACGCGAGGAGATCGAATGGACAGCATCGACGGAGGCACACTCGTTGGGCGGGCTCTCGCGAACGAGGGCGTCGAGAGGGCATTCGTTCTCTGCGGCGGCCACATCATGCCGGCCCTGTACGGAATGCGGAGCGCCGGGATCGAGATCATCGACGTGCGGCACGAATGTTCGGCGCTGTACGCGGCGATCGCGTACACACGGGCGTCGGGCAAGATCGCGGCGGTGATGACCACGGCGGGGCCCGGCGTGGCGAATACGGCGACGGGCATGATGGAAGCTGCGTCGATGAGCATTCCGATCGTGCACATCGGTGGCGCGGTCGCGATGGCAATGCGAGACGCCGGTGATCTGCAGGACATGTCGACGCTGACCTTGATGGAGTCGGTGGCGAAGTGGGCACGGAAGGTGACGATCACCAGCCGCATCCCCGAGTACGTCTCGATGGCGTTCCGGCAAGCGACCAATCCGAGCCCCGGGCCCGTCTACTTGGAGATTCCGACGGATCTGCTCTTCGCGAAGCTCGACGAAGGCGGCATCGGTTCGCCCGCGCGCACGGTGCGCCGGGCTCCCCCGGGCGGCGACCCGTCCTTGATCGAGGAAGCCGCCGAACTGCTGGCGAAGGCGGAGCGCCCGGCGATGCTCTTCGACGAGGGGGCGCGGCCCACCATCGGGAGTGATGCCGGCTCGGTGGCGGAGATGTCGGACTTCTTGAAGATGCCGATCGGTATCGCGGGCAATGGCTGCCGAGGTCTCTTCGGTGACGAGTCGAAGAACCGTCTTCTCAACACGAATGCGATCGGCGCCGCCGACGTCGTTCTCGCACTGGGCTGTCGCTTCGACTTCAGGCTCGGCTCGGGCCGGTTCATCCCGAAGGGAACCAAGGTGATCCAGGTCCATGCGGACCAGACACAGATCGGCTTCAATCTTCGGGCAGACATCGGGATCGCCGGGGGCTCCGGGCCCGTGGCGCGTCAGCTCTTGGAGTCGATTCGTCGCAAGTGTGATTCCAATGCCGGCGACTCGTGGGTCGGCCCCGCGACGCCGAAGACGACCGAAGATCTGCCCGCGCCCTACAAGGACGAGAAGACCCCGATTCATCCCGCGCGTTGTGCGGGCGAGGTGGCCAAGTTCATCGAGCAAGTCGGTCGAGACTGGTCGATCGTCATCGACGGCGGTGAGGCCTCGGTTTGGATGGGGGGCGCCGCGACGGCCTATCGGCCCGGGCAGCTTCATGCGACGGGGCCCAATGGAACCATCGGGACGGGCCCGGGCCTGGTCGTCGGCGCTTGGGCCGCCGATCGTCGACCTGTCCTCTGGTACACGGGCGACGGCAGCTTCGGATTCTACTCGATGGAGATGGAGACCATGGCCAGGCTCGGCATACCGGTGGTGTGCGTGATCTCGAACGACTCCAGCTGGGGCATGATCAGTCTGGTCGAGAAGTACATCCGGCCCGACGAGATCGAGAAGCGAGGGCCCTGCAACACGGACCTTCACCCGATGCGGGCCTATGAGAAGATGGTCGCGATGTGGGACGGATACGGCGAGCAGGTGACCGACCCTGAGGGCATTCTCCCCGCGCTCGAGCGTGCGGCCGCAAACGGGAAGCCGTCGATCGTCAACGTTCAAGTCGACAACGAGAGCCTTTCGCCATTCATTGCGCCTTACGCGGAGATGGTGAAGGGCGGTTAGGGGCGTATCCGTGGAATCGAAGACCGGGGGCCGCAAGGTCGCGTTCATCACGGGAGCGGCGAGCGGCATTGGGCGTGCCACCGCGGAGCTCTTCGCGGCGAAGGGTATCTGGGTCGGTGCGGCGGACCGAAACACGAGTGGGCTCGAGAAGCTGCGCGACGATCTCGGAGAGAGCTGCTGTCGTACGTGGCAGCTCGACGTGACGGACAAGGCGGCGTACGACGCGGTCATCGCCGAGTTCGCCGGGGAGACGGGCGGACGGCTCGACCTGCTGTTCAACAATGCGGGCATTGGCGCCGCGGGTTTCTTCGAAGAGATCCCGATCGAGGAGACCTTGAAGATCATCGACGTCAACCTGATCGGGGTGATCAACGGAATCTATGCGGCGTTGCCGCTGCTGAAGGCGACACCGAACAGTCTCTGCTTCACGACCTCGTCCTCGGCGGCGACCTACGGAGCACCGCACCTCGCGGCGTACTCGGCCACGAAGTTCGCCGTGAAGGGGCTGACCGAAGCGCTCGCCGTCGAGCTGTCGCGGTGCAACGTTCGAGTCGCGGACGTTCTGCCCGGAGTCATCGACACCGCGATCTTTGGTGACTCACCCGTCTACGTGGAGGGCAAGCGACTCGCTACGATGGGGCAGGCGATTTCCACGGCGGCGGCGGCCGAAGGGCCGTTTCGTCTGGTTCAGCCGAGCATGGTCGCCGATGCCGTGTGGCGCTGCTTCGACGGCGACTCGCGGCTGCATTGGTACGTGCCCGACGAAATCGAGGACATCGACAAGGCGAAGGCGGCGGATCCGGAGGCCATGCGTGATGCGCGCATCGCGATGCTGAATCCGGCGGCGGGCGAGCCCCCGGAGGAGGCGTAGCGTCGGGCGCTCCTTTGCCCTGGATTTCGGACGTTTTTTCGCATCCCCTGATGATGGGATGCGCGAATCCGCCGACTCTGGGTAGGCTTCCAATGGAACTCGCATTCCGAGGAGGTTGGAGATGTCCATCAGAATCGCTCTCACAGTAGCTACACTCATTGGCGCCATGGCGACCGCGGGCGTCGCCGCCACCCCCGAGGAGAAGTGCGAGGGGAAGAAGCTCAAGTTCTCGGGCCTCTACGCGGTGTGCCGGTTGAAAGCCGACTCGAAAGCCACGCTGAAGGGGCAACCGGCCGACTACACGAAGTGCGAGGAGAACCTCGCCTCCAAGTTCGGCAAGAGC
>JAJDCE010000116.1 GCA_029260985.1 Patescibacteria group bacterium
TGTTCAAAAAATGGGCGGTTAAAATCAAATTCCTGACCATATTCCAAAGGATCCCATTTGTCGCTCCAAAAACAATCCGGACATAAAACCTTAATCGGCTTGTCGGACGAATAAACGGAGATGACCGCCTTTTTGCAAAGCGAGCACTCATTTTTGTAATAATTGCTGTCATTCCGAAAAGTCAGACGCCGTTGCTGGCGGCAATCAGGACACAATTTAGGCGGCGGCACATGCATTTTTTTGTGGATCTTTTCGTCTGCTTTTGTGATTTCGAACGGCGATTTGCATTGTTTGCAATTCTTCATGTTTTTTAGTCTATCTTTATCCTTTTTATTTGACTAGTGAACAAATGTTTACTAAAATTGATTTGATTTGTAGTGTAATAAATGAATTTTATGAATAAAGAAGATGTTAAGATGGTTATTCCAACAGAAGGAATAGAAGGGCTAATACATATCATAAGAGGTCAAAAAGTTATATTAGACCAAGATTTGGCAGTCCTTTATGGAGTTAAAACAAAAGTTTTTAACCAGACAATAAAACGTAATCTTGATCGTTTTCCAAAAGATTTTGCTTTTCAACTTAATCAAGATGAATGGGATTTTTTAAGGTCACAAATTGTGACCTTAAAAAAGGGTCGTGGGAAACACAGGAAATATACCCCTTATGTTTTTACAGAGCATGGTGTTGTAATGGCGTCCAATTTGTTAAAAAGCAATCAGGCAACTGAAGTAAGTGTTAAAATTGTACGTGCTTTTGTCCGCCTTCGTCAGATTATTGCGATACACAAAGAAACAGCAAAAGAAGTAAGTGATTTAAAGAATTTTTTCCTAAAGCATTCGAATTCCAACGACCGGGAATTTAAACGTATATGGAAAACAATAGACAAGCTGGCAAAGCCAATCAATGACAAAAAAGAACAGAAGAAAATCGGATTTGACCTAGGCTAGAGACTCTAAATAACATGGCTCACAGTATACCTTTTCCTGACGATCAGGAGAATAAGTTGTTTGGATATCAGCTTCACATTTAAAACATTTTCGATTCCAAAGTTTGTATGGATTACGCTGATTTAAGCGATCCAAATTACGCTGCTCAGGACATCGATGGGGAATGGGTAAATTATGCGAGCGATAAAATTTTAGCTCTTGAGTAATAATTCTGAATGGTTTTTTAGTAACCTCACATTCAATGGCCCAGTTTAAAATATCATCAGGAATATTCTTAATATTATCCGGTAATTGATCTGCTGGAATAATTTTTTCTACTTTTAATGGAGGAGTTTCATAATCACTCCACTTAAATCCGTCTTTTAAAGCTTTTTCTTTATCCAGAGGGAAAAAGTATTCGGCCATAGTTTCATTGTAGCCAAAAGGACTCAATTTAGATGGAAAGAACTCTCCCCACTCCCCCGTTTTTTTCATATGTTCAATAATTTTTGGAACTAACTCTTCGTACGCCTCTTTTGTATATTGCTTATTTAAGATGCAATACTTTTTATGATTCAAACCTACACAGCCAAATAAGTGATCACATGAGCTAATACAATCAGAATAATAAACATTGCTACTACCACGGCAAAAAATAGTAAATGCGCAATTAATCGACCCGACGGTGGCATGCATTTGATATAGCAATTCGGCTTCCTTGCCACACATTGAGCAATCCATCATATCTTTTCCTTTCCAGCCGGAAAATTGACAATGGCGTAAGTCTTCAGCTCCCAGCAAAACATCAAAGCAATTATGACAATTTTTAGCATTCTCAATATAATCACCCGTACAGCCTTCCGAATTATCAATATGGGTATATAGATAAGGCAGGTTAAGTTTCCACTTATCAAACTTAGTTTTTTCTCCTAAAAGCCCTCCCTCTAACATTTGTTCTTTATAAGCTTTAAACTCCTCTTTAGATACTGGTTTGTTATAAATGTGATATTCCTTATTTCGTAAATTTTTGCAGCTAATACAATTTTTGCAATTTCGGCAGTCATCTAAAAAATATGACTCCTGACAATTTTGAGTGTTGTGACAATAAAAGCACTCGTAACATTTTTCACAATTAATACATTCGTATAAAAGTGAACTTTCAAATGACCTTAGGCAGTCCATTGAATCCTTCATCATCCCGGTCCAAGTGCTGTGATAGACATCCTCACAATAAAAGCCGGTAAAAACTAAATAGCAATTACGATTATTAAAGCCAAATGTAATATAATCACATCCCTCATTGCTGCCATCCTGATGCATACCGCGTCGTGGTACGTCTAAAAGTAAATCATTAAATTGTTCAAAAAAAGAGCGGTTAAAATCAAAATCTCTTCCGTATTCCATTGGGTCCCATTTATCACTCCACCAAATGTCCTCTTTGTATACTTTATAAGGTTTGTCTGGTGAGTATAAAGAAATCATTTCTTTACCTGTAAAATCACATTTGCGTTTATAAAGCTTATCTTGATTGCGAAAAGCCCACCTTAGCTGTTGTCGACAATCCGGACATAGAGCTGGTTCTGGAACATTCATTTTTTCATAAAATTTCCGATCGCCGTCGGTTATTTCGAAGCCATTGTTGCATTGCTTGCAGTTGGACATAAATTATTCGAGACTTTCCAAATAACAAGGTTCACAATATACCTTCTCGGGTTGTTCTGAGGAATACGTCGTTTTTATTCCGATACTACATTTATCACATTTCCTATCGTACAGGATTCGCTTATTTCTTAAATTAAACCGATTAGCATGGCGACAGTAGAAACATTTTTTCGGAATCGGCACACCTTGTTCTTTGTAAAACTTTAATTCCTGTTCTATTGTTTTGTAATTACGACCGCAGTCTTCGCAGGCAAACAGTTCATTGCAAATCGACTGTTCAGCCAGGCTGCTGTCGTCTGGAACCTGAGCAGTGGCAGGCTGATATTCCTTTTTGTCTTTTTCGAGCCAGTGATAGCCCTTAGCCAAAGCCTGCTCTTTAGTCAGCGGATGATATTCCTGGGCGACAGTTTCGTTATATCCAAAATTTGAGTATTTATCAGGGAAAAATTCTCCCCATTCACCATTCTTTTTCATATGCTCAATAATTCTCGGAACAAGTTGTTCATATTCTTCTTTGGAATACTGCTTATTCAATATGCAGTATTTTTTGCGTTGCAGACTTACGCATCCAAAGCAATCTGTACAGAACATACAATCATGACAGTGATCTATATTGTGCGATTCATGAAAACATTGATAACAAAACCGCTCGTATTGAGAATTATAACCACACAAAATAGTGTCGTAGAACATGGAAATCTTCTCTCCGCATTCATCACAGTCCATACAATCATGGGCTTCGCCGAAACAGCGGTAAAAATATTTACAGTCACGCATTTCCATGGAATCAAAACACTGTTCAGAGTTTTTTGAATAGACTACATAATCCCCTGTTACATTCTCATTTTGCACGCCATGCATGAATTTTTGGGGAAATTTTAGCTTAAAAGCCTCCCAATCTTTAAAGTATTTCTGTAATTCAGAATGCTTAGACAGGCTTTGCATTAACTTTTCATATGTCTCTTTATCGTATTTTTTATTGAAGATGAAATATTCCTTATTTTTCAGATTACTGCACATAAAGCAGTTTTTACAGCCGATGCAGTTCTTTAAAAAAGCACTGCTATTGCAATTATCACAATCCTGAGAATATTTAAGACCGTAACACTTAACACAATCCACACATTCATAACAAAGCTCGGATTCTTTTACCTGCATATTATCCATGCAGTTTTTGCTTTTATTCACACCTAATCCGTAATAACAGTCCCAGCTAAAATCTGAATCAAAAAGCATGTAACAGTTTTTCAGGTAGCCCGCATGATTGGTATATTCTGAATTTTCATTGAACTGATATGCGGTTTGCAATGCAGGGCGGGGAACTTTTAAGCTTAATTCTGCAAATTGCTCAAAAAATGGCCGGTTGAAATCAAATTCCTGCCCATATTCTGTAGCATCCCATTTATCGCTCCACCAGTAAGGCTGATTGTAAACTTTTATGGGGCTATTGGGTGCAAACATCGAAATTATATCATCACCAGTGGCATCGCATTTGCGTTTGTAGAGATTTATCTGGTTAGTGTGAGCTAAGCGCCGTTGTTGGCGACATTTTGGACACAGTTTTGGTTCCGGGACCTCCATTTTTGAGTAGAACTTACGATCCCAATCTGTGACCTCGAAGCCGTTGTTGCATTGGTTGCAGTTTTTCATGTTATTAAAATGGTGGCCCCAGCTGGAATCGAACCAGCATCTAAGCCTTAGGAGTGCCTTATTCTATCCGTTGAACTATGGGGCCATTTGCGAAATCACTATACTCCAAAAAACTACGAATCACCACTCTGAAATTCACTTATGCTATTTTTGATTCAATACAACAATCTTACTGGAATCATCAGGCAGTTCACTTCTTTTTAAGGTGAATTCATCCAATGGTTCAACATTCTGGGCGCCCATTTCAGATAAAAAGGGTTGAAGAGGCCCTAATCCACATTGATCATCATCAACACAATAAGTCATCGGGATGACAATTCGGGGCTCAATTTGCTCGATCACCTCTTTAGCTTTTTTCGTGTCGATTGACTCTTCTCCTCCGACAGGAATAAAAAGAATATCAACGTCACCAATTTGCTCAAGTTGTTCAGGGGTAAGCTTGGTTCCCAAAGCTCCTAAGTGACAAAGGTGAATTCCATTCATTTCAATCTTAAATACTGTGTTTTCTTTCTGTTCAGTGTCCTCTTTGGCGTTGTGAAATGTCGCTATTCCTTTCATATGAACACCTCCCGTTTCGTACTCCCCCGGCCAGTTAAACACTTTTGGCTCGCCGCTGATTCCTTCCAGGTGGCTGTGTCCAGGATCTTTATTACTCACTGTTACCGCTCCAGCTAATAAGGGCTCTTTGAGCTTGTCATGAGGATCCGTTGCCATCGTAAAATCCCCCTCTTTGATGGTAAAGCAAGCGTTGCCGTGAAAATTGATTTTCATATTTTTTTACGTTAAAAAAGCGTGCCTATTTTACCTTACATCTGGCAACGATTCAACTGGGATTCTTATATGGAACCTCTTAGGCGAATGTTCGGATAAACCTCCAGCTTATCAAACCAAGGAAGGTTACGACAAATGCCAAAAGCAGTACTTCAGAGGGCCCGGTCTCCGGAGTTGTTCCTGAGGTGACTATTGGTGAAGTTTGAGCTTGCGCTTGCTGATAGGTGCTGATGGTTGCTGATTGTGCGTATTGCACACCTGCGGCCGTGTTCTGACTCAAGACTTGCTGAGGAGAAACGGTTACTTTGTATGGGTTTACTCTGAATCCAGGCTGAACAGCGGGAGGTTGTCCAATGGTGGTAGTTGAAGTGATACTGGTTGGAAGTGCTGCGGAATCAGAGGCTGCTCCGTGGGTTGTACCGTCTTGATCATCCAATACTACGGCTAAGTCTTCAAGGGTTTTCTTATCTTCTTCTCTCTGACCCTGTAAATTTTCAATTTGCTTTTTTAAGTCTTCGATCAGCTTATTCTGCTCTCCTCCTTCGGTTGAAGCTGCTTCATCAGCCAGATTACCAGCAAGGAAGTTTGCATAATCTTTTGGGGTCGAGTCGTTGTTAGCTGTTTTTAACTCATCAGCGTTTGTGAGTAATTTTTCAATATCCTCTTCAGTGTAATCACCCTTTGCCAATTTCAAATCGAAAGACTCACCCACAATAGCTTGGACTGGGCTTTTGGTGAACTCGACGGACATTATACAATCGCTTCCCTCTTCACCGGTGATTTTAAGGTCAGCTGTAAAATCCTTATCAAGTGCTGTAAAACTGAAATTCACTTTTGAGAGCTTGCAGTCTGTTAAGCTTGCTAAAAAACAAACCATATCCTCTTCGCAATCCACTGGTTCAGCAGGGGTGGAGATTGGTTCCACTGAAATAGAAACGGCTTCATCTTCTGCTGTTACCACTTGATTATCGGTGGTACCCTCTGACTCATCTGATTCCGTGGCTGTTGAAGCTGAGGTATCAGTTTCGGCTGATGGCTCATCCTTAATTTCTGTTGCGGCTGAATCATCCTTCCCCGAATCATTGTCCGGGGCATGCTTTTCGGGAATTAAGCTTACTTTTCGATCTTCTTCGGACACTCCACTGGTATCAAACAGATTCCCCTGTAAAAGCTGGCTGAACTGACTCGGTGCCAACAGAGCAAAAGCTGCAAAAATTAAGACGATGAAACCAACTCCCCAAAAGAGTTTATTTTTTACCGGCACGGCTCCTTGGCTTTTCGCCTTTCCGGAGGCTGGCGTGTGGTTTTTTTCATCGGGAATGGTGATCCAGTTTGTTTTTTTCATTTTTGTTTTTTTAGTTGAGACGCGATTAATCGCGTCTTTACGTTTATTTATTAGGTTGAGACGCAAAATCTTGCGTCTTTACTGTTATTTTTCTTTTTCTTCTTCCAAATAAAATAGATCCGCTTAACCCTACGGCTGAAAAAGCCAACCATCCAACGAGAGGTCCGTTTTGTGGTTGAGAGGGTAAGCTCGCGAGTGCCCCTGACAATAATGAAGTAAAGGGGTGTGTAGAGCTGAGAGGTTGGTTGATGATGACTCCTACCTCATTTGAATAATCGCTTTCTTGATTCAAGGCGTCGTAAGCCGTTACCGCAAAATAGTAGGTCTGATTATTAAGGAGTCCGTCTAAGCGATATGAGCTAAAATCTCCGACGGTTCGCCTTCGGGAATATTGACCACTCACCTGACCGTAATACACATTAAAACCAACTCTTGCAATGTCAGCAGGATCATCCCAGATGAGATCTACATAACCGCTGCCTGTATTTACTTTTAAGTTGGTTGGCCGAAGCAAAGTTGTACTGGTAACGGGTGTGGTTGGCAAAGTTGTAATGGGAGTCGTGACAACAGGAGGAGTCGTGACCACTGGAGCTGTCGTTGTCGCTGCGGCTGCATTGGGATTTAGGGTGATCTGGAGAGCATCAGGCTCATCCGCCAAAATATTTAGCGGGAAGCCTTGATCGATGATGTTTACGCTGGTGTGACCTAATTCGGATACTTGATAATCGTAAAAGCTGATCGTTGCAGCCACTTTAGCGGTTGCGATCACTTTAAATTTTACGGTCGCGACGGTAGTTTCAGTTTCGTATACCCCACCGGAAATATTAGAACGACCGATTTTAACCCGGCCCTCACTCGCACTGATCGTATCTTCTCCCGGAGCGGACAATGTGAATTTGGAGTTGGTGGTTTCAATGCTCTGTGCTTCTAAAGCTAAAGGATCATAATCTAACCATGACCTAGTTGAGATGACACTTTCTGCCCCTGGATTCTTGAGAATAATATCTACCGAAAATTCTTCACCACTATTGGCGCTAGAAACGGTCGATTTGAGCTCAAGATCGGCATCGCTCTGGGCTAGTGCCCATGAGGATCCCAAAATGACGAGGGTTAGAACGATTAGTTTTGTGAATGTCTTTTTCATTTTTGTTTTTTTAGTTGAGACGCAAAATTTTGCGTCTTTACTTTTATTGGTTTTCCACGATCAAAGTCGGGCTTTCCGGTTGGATCAATATATTATATGGAGTTCCGTCAATGACTGTGTTCACCGACATATGGCCTGTTAGGTCATCGCGATAATCATAGGCATCGATCATTATTGTTTCTTCGGTGAGCACTTCAAATTGGACTTCCGCCATAAGAATAGATTCATCGGTCACTGCTTCAGGATTTGAACGTCCTAGCATCATCAACCCGTTTGTATTGTCAAAAGTGTTGTCGTACGGAGCGGGTAAACTAAAGTCAGATTTGTCTGTGTTTAACTCAATCCCCTTCAGCTTAGCGGCGTCAAAACTAAGCCAGCTTTGGACGGAGGTAATGGGTTTCTTTTCAGGGTTATCCAGCTTAACCATTACTACAAGTTTACCCTCCGACTTTTCAGCTTCCAGCATCAATTTAACTTCCTTTTTAGCGGCTGCCGCCTTCATCACTAAATCGTTCACTTTTTTAGGGATTTTTGGCCCTGAAGTGATTTCTGTTTTAGTTGTAGCTGTTTCGCCCCCTGAGCTTTTCTCGAGCAGACTACACCCAGTTAGGACACTGGTGAGTAAGATAATGACAGCGGTGGCGATGAGAATATATTTAGAATTCATTTAACGAATGTTAATGTGTTTAATTTATTGGCTGATTGGAGTTGTGACTACGTCTCCCCCTGCAGGAACGGTGGTATGAGGCACTGTGGAATCCGGTTTTGGTGGGATTGGGGATGGTGTTCTAGGGGTTGATGCAGCTGGTGCGGAGCTGGCCTGACCACTCAATGCGTCACCAAACACCTTTCCGTAAACCGCGGAGAACATCGTGAAGTCGATAAAGTCTACTTTTCCATCTCCATTCAAGTCAGCCTTATTGCTCACGGCTGCTTGTTTTATGGAGCTAATCCTGATGGCTTTAAATACTTTGCTGATCGGCGATTTTAGCTGTGAGCCGGAGGCTGACGCGATATCACTGATCTGAACGCGGTATTTTTTGGCGTTCTTCTGCTGTGCGGTTTTTATCTCTAAACCGTTACCACCATCTAAGAATTGAACGGATTTAATCGGCAGAATGGCGGTTGGATTATCGGCTTCAAAAATTTTGATGTCGAAATCCCCTACTGCTTTTGTTGTGGTTCCGACTTTTACACTTGAAGGTCGCAAATCGTTCTGGAATTCAATTTCAACCGTTTCGGTGTCAGTGGCTGAAATGTAATGAACCACTGGAGCTTTCGTGCTGGCTTCGTAGCCGCTGAAGAAGGCTCGGTTTGATTTTGGTGCAAGATTGATTCCGCTTGCATCGGCTAATCGGCTGCCCGCTGTTAACACGTACTCGTTGCCTGACGTGAGTGAATCGGTGGTTAGCGTTACCACTGTGCCAGTGGCGTTGATACTAGCGCCAAGCACATTTACGGTTTTACTGATGTCTGTTTTCTCTGTAATGGTAAAATCGGATCCACTTGATGATAGAGCAAGGGCAGACATTTCTTCACTGAAGAGTGCTTCGAGCTTGCCAGGAGCTGTTGGTACAGCCGCCAGCATTTGAGGAGCGGTTTTGTCAGCGACATAAGTCTGACTGTCACTCACAATCACATCAATTTGTCCCCGAGTGACTTTATTGCGTTTGTCAGTGGCAATTATTTCAACAACATATGGGGTTGAACTGGCAGGAGTATTTTCTGAAATGGTGACGCCGGATAGCACAAACCACTGGCCATCGCGACCTTCTTTAAAGCTTGGCTGCATGCAGACAATTGTCTGAGAATTGGTTGGGCAGCTACCAGCGCTTGAAACGGTGGTTGCCGGAACAGATGCCGGAGCTGTCTGGCCGAAATCCGGAGGAGTGGCAAGGCCGACTTGTCCTATTTTTGAAAGATTGGCGACCACTGAATCCAGATCATCGTCATCGTCTCGGACGAAAGCGTAAAGCGTGATGCTGGTTTTACCATCGTTGATCGCTACTTTTGGATTGGTGTAAGACTTTTTTGAAAGTACGAGTGGTGCATCGCCCACTGTATCTTTGTAAGTGACGTCCAATTGAAGAATCAGACTTCCTTTTCCGCCGTTTTTATCCACTGCAACCACTTCGATTTCATGAACTCCTTGAGGAGCGGTGGTTGGAACAGTGAGATCTGCAGATGCAAATAGAGCTGACTTTGCACTATCAGTTGCATTCGGATCTTTTAGTAACGTTACAGGTTTAATACCAATCGTGCTCATGTAGGCAGTAACACTGTCGACATCACTCACTCCATCCTGATCCGTGACCATCGCATTGATTGAGAAAGTTGTTTTCCCGTCTTTTGGAATTGATTTGGTTGGTGATATATAGGTATTTTTACTGTCTAGTGTTGGACCGGTTATGCTTTGAGAAACAGTAAGTGTGATTTTTCCGGTGGCTGTTTCGCCTGTTGCATCTGAGGCAGTGACCGTGATTTCATAGTTACCATCTTTTGTTGTGGTTGGAACCGTGAATTCAGTAGATTCAAACCATCCGGTGATCTGCTCATTGGCCTGACCTGCAACCGCGAGGTCTTTCAAGGTTACAAATCCAGCGCCGATTGGCCCAAGGTCAGCGACCACAGACTTAATGGTGTCAGCGCCATCCTGGTCACTTACTTTGGCAGAGATTTTGATTTTGGTTTTTCCATCGGGTGCGATCGTCGCGGGGCTTGAGTATACCTGGTCGACCGTTGGCGCCACGGATTTAAGAATGTCTTTTGTGACAGTGATTTCAACTGTACCTTTGGCAATCTCTGACCCCTTTCTGACTTCAACTGGTAATTTATAAGCTTCGGCCTGAGTGGCTGTTTTGTCGCTGACTGTTGATTTAAAAGTGTAGAATTGTTTTCCTTTTTGCTGAAGGCCGGTGTCTTTTGTCATTTCCTGAGCTCTGCTTCCGCCAATTTGTTCCAGGTCGATGGTGACGCTATCGATATTGGCAATGCCGATTGGATCTTCGACCAGTACCCAGAATGTTACTTCTGTTTTGCCATCAGGATTCACTTTGTTTGGAATGGCCTTGGAATCTTCAGATACAATCTTCATCTGGATGGCTGGCGCTGAAACGGTAAGCGCATCTTTTAAGGTTTTAGTTTCGTTGGCTTTATTCAGAAGTGTAATGTCATAAGCCCCTTCCTTGAAATCTTTTAGGACGGAAAAGGTCAATGTCCCAGCGCTTTGCTGAGTAATAGTGGCTTCTGTGGAACCGATGCGGACTTTATCGACTGTGTCTAAGTTTGAACCTACTGCGATCACGGCTCGGTCCTGGTCGTTGATCACTGATTTTGGATTTAGGCTGGTTACGGTCATTGCCGGAACTGTGTAACCGAGGAAGCTTCTGTAGCTGTTGTTGATAACAGGCAAATCGGTAATATCCTGTACCTTACTAAAGTTTACAAAATAAATCTTATCGGTGGTTTGCTGAGCGGTTTCAATTTCTATGATTGAACCATTCACAAGCGTTGCCCTGGTGACGGTAAGAGCCGTTCCGCTGATATCTTTGATTACAACATTAACCGGAGTAACTGTTTCCGCTTTAAGTTGCGAACTAAATGAAATATCAACTTCTGTTCCTGATTTCACGGTAATTGTATTTACGATCACATTACTATTCGCAATGCCGTCTAAGGCCTTATAGCCATCGAATAATGCACTAGGATAATTGGTATCCATTCCTCCTTTCACATTCCCAGTGACCCCAACCCCACTCACTGTGACCGCGTAAGCGTCACCAGCGGTTTGAGATGAAGTAGTAATAATGACTGTCTTTTGGTCATATCCGTTAAATGTAGTGTGTCCAAATCCGCTTTCAACTGTCGAAGCTGTTAGGCCATTAAAAGCATAATTAGCGGTTGTTCCAATGTTAGACAAGAAATCATTAAAGGTAACTGCTACATGAGTTGCATCCAAAGATTCAGCCCGCATAACCCTTAAATTACTTTGGCTTTTTAAATTGAATTTACCGGCTGCAATAGAGGTGTATGTAGTGCTTGCACTATAGGCGCCTGCCACTTCTTTGATGAGTGCAACATCCTGAACGGTCATTGCCACAGAGCTGCCAGAGGTTCCATCGATGTCTAACGCTAGCTTCACTAAAGTCTGCTCATCGGCAGTTACCGATGCTGGCGTACTTGAGAAGAAAGATACTTTAACCTCTCCAGGAGTTGAAGCGTCTACTGATTTCAAATCAGCCGCCTTAAATAAGGTGTCTGTGTCGAATACGATTGAATCCTGTTTGAATGTTAGGACATCTGTAGGGGTGTATTTTAGAGTGAATTCCATACTGACCAAATTTTCAGCTGGTGCAGAATTTTTGGTTTTAATTGAAATCTTTCCTGAATCTTTAGCACTCGCATCGTACTCCGGTATATATAGGTGTGTGGTGGATGGCACGGTAGGCTGAACGGTACTTTCGGTGACGGCGGCGCGGAAGAGCTGAGGATTTTGATAACCGTAGTAACCAGCAACTCCAAGTGCCGCAAATGCCAATAGGAAAAAGAAGGTTTTTAATCCTTTTTTCTTTGGTGGCTCCATTGTGGCTCCATTGTGGCTCGCTACCTCGCCTTGCGACTGCACCGGAGGAGTTGCAATGGGTGTTGCCTGGTTAGTTTCCGTTGAATTTAGATTTTCGTTTTCCATTTTAAATGAGGTTGGTATGAAGTTTATTTTTTAGAGTTTGTTAAACAAAGAAATCACATCAAGCATGGTTACTTTGCCGTCGTTATTGAGATCGGCTGCCTGAAGTTGAGCTTGAGTTGGATTTGAAAGACTTCCATTGGAAATCTGAAAAGCAGTGATCACATCCAGCATGGATATTTTTCCGTCTCCGTTCACATCCCCACTTGCCACTGAGCCGATGCTAACAGCAAGAATACCAGCTGTAACACGTCCGGATGTATCAGTGATTTCGATCACCAATTTATAGTCTCCATCGGTTAGGTTTGCGTCCTGTGGGATTTCAACCGGGATTGAATAGATTTTATAGTTTTCTGAGGTGGTTCCATCACTCCCCGTTTGCGTACCGCTGTCGCTCGTCTTCACTTCTGTTTTAAATGGAGTGGCGGTGAACCAGGCTGCCGTTGTGTCGGCGTTAATAGCTGCGTAGGTAGCGCCTGTGCTTCGGACTACTGAAGAACTGATGTCTTTAATGTCGTTGATTTTTTCGGTGTCGATCACTTTTATGTTCAAGTTCACACGACCACCTCGCTCAACTAATTTGGTGCCGATGCGCCTAACGTATTCGATTAATGGAGCAGATTGAACTTCGACCGTGAGCTGATTACTATCTATAGAAGTACCTGTTGATTTTGCAATCTGAGCATAAAGTGGGGTCAGCCCGCTTTTATCTCCTTTCTCCAGCAACCCTCCTTTAAGCGCTGTATCACTTAAGCGGTTCATAGGCTGAGGCTTCCATTGAACATTGTTGTAATTAAGGTCCAGCATTGAAGCTTCTGCATCACTATTTTTCGCTAGAATTTGGAGTTTATAGCTGCTATTCGGATGAAGCTTAATGGTGTAATTCATTCCTGGAACAATTACTACGTCTCCCGAAGTGGTGGTGACTGGATCAAGAGTGCTGTCAAGGTTAGCACTTGCAGCCTCTAATTTCAAAAGACCAGATACACCCGCCACCTTACTCACGTTCACTGCTGGTATAACTTCCAGTAATGGTTTTAAGTTATCCGTGATTGAATCGATTTTTTCGGCGTTGGTGGTTCCGCTAGATGAAACCGGAATCGTAATATCTACCCCTTCCAATGAAATCTTCTTACCTGAAGCAGTCGTAGAATTGATGAAGACATAGGCAGATGAGTAAGCCTGATCTTTTTCTGCGTCGGTTAACTTACTAATGGATTCTGGATTTAATGTTAGAACTAAGCTAGCCACATTGCCGAGAGCTGTTTTCTTACAACTTGGATAACCAGTATAACCACTGGCTTCATCGCAAACATTACAACGGGCACCAAAATAACCTGGATCACAAACACAAGCATTGTCTTTTTTGAATCCGTAAGTACCACAATCTAAATTGGGAGTTGTTTGTACAGCACCTATGGTTATTTTACCGTCTGTGAAGGTTGGGATTCGGTCAGCTGTGTCAGCTTCTTCCTTTATTACTGAATCGCCAACTCCTTTTTCTGTGGTTAGCACCACGGTGTTTCCGTCGGCAAGACTAGAATCTAATGTTACAAGCACGCGGAAAAGCACATCATTATCCAGTGCATCCAGTTTTGTTGTGAATGTGCCACAATCAACTACGATTTCACCTTGGGTAATATCTTTTATTGTCGTGCATGATTCATTTTTCAAAAGGTCTTGAGAAGTGTCTGCGCTTGCAAAGACGAGCTGACTGGTTGGAGCTGAAAGGGTTACTTTTAATTTTTCCATTTTTGTCATCGCCTTCCCTACCCTTACTTCAATGTAATCACTTTCACCTGCTGCCCCTTTGTAATCGGTTGGAATGTACAGATCGGTTGTTACCGTGGAGCTTGCACCACCTGTGATGGCCGCCTGAAAAAGCGTTGGGTTAGTGTAAGCCAGATAACTGACTATCGAAAGTCCTATTGCGACGATGGCGAACAGGGTATTTCGCATGAAGTGATGCGCTTTTTTATGTTCTTCGGTTAGATGTGAAGTATCCATTTTTTTGGATTTAAGAGTTTAGGTTTTATACAAGTGAATTGATATCCTGCACAATCCCATGACGGGGCTGAGTCAGGTTTGAATATGAAGTTGCGTCCGTTTTCTGGAAAGCTCCAAAAAACGTGAGAGCCAAAAGAAGGCCGAGCGTCATTGATAGGGCTTCTTCCAGCAAGTTAAAATTGATGTGGCGGATCACTGGCAAGTGATTCCACATTCGGGAAAAATATTGAAAACGATCTTTGTGCGGTCCGGCAATTTTTAGCATTTCTATAAGTTCTCTTTGGGCCAGACTCCCCCATTCTTTTGCGTGTTGTTCCACCATAATGTAACGAAGAGTTGAAAAGGTGACGAGGGTGATGAAATAGAGACTTAAGGCAACTGCAAAAATACCAGCAAACAGGAAGACAATCGTTGCGCCAATGATGGCGAATACAAAAGCCATGGTCACCTGAGAGTTGCTGATGTAATCCTCTCGCTGCTTATAGTGAATCTTCACCATCGCGTGAAAGAAATACACTAAGCTGGCAACAATCGGAAGGATTGCACCCTGAGCCTTAGAAACAACGCTAAAGTCGAGAATTGTCCATGAGCCTATAAGTGCTTCCGGTGCCTTCACCATCAGGCTTAAACCCCAGAAAGTGAAGAAGAATAGAGCGATCTGCATGAGCACCATCAGGGCTCCGCGGTGATGGATTTTTTCGTTCACATCATAAAGCTTATGAAGTTCATCCTCAGTTTTACTGACTGAAAGCTCACCGCTATTGAAACGGTCTACTAGTTTTTTGTGGAACAAATGAATCTTTTTTTGCTTAAGCTGAATTCGGGTGCTTGGATAGAGTAAAATGAGTTCTACAAGCAGTGCCAATGCGATGATCGAAAGAAGAACGCTACCGCCTAAAAATGTCATCAAGCCGTTAAAAATAACGGCGAAAAGATTGGCTACCTCTGCCTTAAATCCAGAATACACATGAGGACTAGCCTGGATGGAATTCAGAGCCGCCTCAGGCGCACTTTGGTGTACCATGTCAGGCGCACTGCCTTGCTGATAAGCGAGGTAAATACTAAGGGAGAATAGTCCAATGGTGGCGAGAATCAGTCCGAATCGTTTCATGTTTGTTTCTTTTTTTAGAGAAAGTAAATCTTATTATTATAGCAAATTTTAGCCAATCTATCAATTGTATAGAATTGACACAAGTTGTGAATTATTGTTTTTAAATTTCACAAAATAATACGAGGAGATTTGTCGAATCAAATCAATCCTCCCTTTTTTCAAAAGCTATCTAATTTTATTTGGTATTCAGAGAGGCTTATTTTTTGTAAAGGGTTGGTTGACGGATTTAGAAAATGTGAAAATAGGAATTTGTTTAGTTAAGGTCAGATTATGGATGGTTCAGGATTTTGAAGGAGTCAAATTTTTCTCCTCTTTGTCATTCCTGCGAAAGCAGGAATCTTATAATTATCAATGATTGAACGACCTATTTCCCAAAGAACTATCAGGCAATTTTCTTAGAATAGGTTTATTGGCATAGATTCCTGCTTTCGCAGGAATGACAGGGGGATGGGTAGGAATGACATATCTACTAAGACTATCTAAAGACTTGCATGAGATTAAAAAAAATGATATAATATAGAGATAAATATCCCTAGATGAAACAACTGTCCCGATTCCTCACCGTATTCCTTTTAGCACTCACCTGCTTTACCAGTGCTCATGTACACGCTGCAGATATCAGTGATCCGGCCTTAACGGATATGGTGATTATTCCGGATGAGCCGGCGCCGGAAGCGGAGGTGGATTTTATTGTGGCCTATGCCAATCATGGTTCAATTACGTCTCAACCACTAATCCTACTGGTTGATTTTGATGAGAATATTTTCAAGCGAATTGTGGTGGGAGATTCGAAACGATGTGTGAATACCGGAATATCGGTTAGCTGTAACCTTTCCCCCTTAAATACAGGTGAATCCGGTAGTATCGGATTCACAGGTTTTGTGGCTGATAATGCCCGATTGGGAAATAAGGTTATAACCTATGCATCGATCAAAGAGCCCGGGAATGCGGATGACAAAACCACTAATAATCTGAAAGATCTGATGGTTCAGATCGGTAAAAAAACCAAACAGACTATTGCGGCTGCTTCTGGTTCCACCAACGCTGAACTTCTCAAGACAAAGGCGCCGCTCGAAATGCCATCAGGCAGTCAGAATGTTTCACTTTTCAATGTTGAGGATGATCCAAACTGGAAAGTCAGCAGTCTTTACACGGCTGGGCTTAAATTCATTATTCGTGGTAAAGAAGCTTTGGCCTGGTCGTTGGGGATAGACCAATCCGGTTTTCATAACCCAGCCATACGGCAGAATTATGCCAAGGTACTGACGGTAGTGAATAGCTTATTTATCATTGGCCTTCTTGCCATTGCCGCAATGTGGATTTTTAGCTTACTCATTCCACGAAGTACCCTAAAGAGAGTGATTCTGATTTATGCAATGGCGGTCGTTTTTGTGAATTTTGCACTCCCGATCAATCAACTATTTATTGATGGAACCGGCCTTTTACAGAAGACGTTTATATCGGACATAGATATTACAAAGATCGCTAAAACGCCGAATTATAATGACACCTCAGCCGTGGGTTACGAAAATCAAACAGGTTTCTTAAAAACCTCTCAGCAAAAAAGCTTGAGCCTTACGGTTTCAAATGAAGGTTCTGATAGTACAGTATCCACTCCGGTCGGACGAATTGGCCAAGGGATTACCAGTCTTCAGAAGCCTAATTATATCGGGACGATTATGATTCCGATTGCGGATGATAAGGGTAATATAGTGAAAGTTGAGGAAGAGACGGTTCAGCTCAGGTCCACAGCGGATCAGATTCTTAGCTTGGACACGGGTCAGAAAATTGCCCTGACTGACGAACAGGGGTTTGATCCTAATAAAGAGCATTCCGTTTTTGCTTTTCTGATGTTCATTCTTACAGGGCTCGCTTACTTTGGAATGGCGCTTCTTTTTATGGTTCGAATTGTACTACTTTGGGCGCTAATGATTGTATCACCTGTTCTGTTTTTACTGGCGATCTTCAAGGCTACCCGAGGTTATTTTAAGAGCTGGCTCGGTATTTACGCCCGATGGCTTTTTATCGGCCCTCTTCTGGCGCTTGGCATCAGTATTGTGGTGAATATTTGGGAGGTCGTGGGTCTGCCGATCACCAGTTCTTATACCAGTGCCGGTCAGTTCGGCTTGCTTTCGAATATTGGTTTTTATCTACCGGGTACCGATACGATCAATACTCTGAGTACGACCCCACAAATGATGGAGTATTTCTTATTCCTCATCATGCTTTACCTGCCGCTCCTGTTTGCGTTTATGCTCACCCGTCAGAAATTCTGGTCTGCTGCGGCGACCACGGTGATCGAAAAAGTTCAATCAGCACGAAATGAAGTAGCTCCAGCAAGGAGCACCACTGGTGAAACTAAAGCTGAAAAGGAAACTCCTGGGGCGAAGTCACTCGTGAGCGGAGTAAAAGGATTCCTAGGGGCAAAACTTTCTAAACTTACCGCTACGCCGATTCCTGAATCACTTCAGCAAACCCCTCAAGCCCGATCACCTAAGCATATGGAAACAGCCAGCAGCTTTCTTCCTCAACACCTCGCTTTAACTCCGATGAAAGAGCTTCTGGATTTAACAGCCGGTGATTCTAAGGGGTCTCGGAATGCCCATCAAAAATCGATTGAAACGCTGGCAAATCCGGAGTCAATTGGTGACGTTGCATTACAAAAACAAGTGACAGCGGTTCGTCAGGAAATCACTGAGCGAGCGAACAAGGGTGATGCTGATGCGGCAACTGTAATGAATGAAATTCATGATCATGAAACCACACTGGCTACTCAAGCTCCAGCAGTTGAAGTTAAATCTGACGAGAAGTCTGTTAAGGTTGATGTGACTTTGAAGGAAAAAACGAAAACTCCTAAGTCAGTCACCGATCTCAAAATGAAGAAGGACATTGAAGAAGATGAAAACACTGACGAAAAGCATGTTCCGGACGGCGATCCAGGAAAAAAGGAGCGTAAGTCTCGAAAGTCAAAAAATAAAAAACGTAAATGAAAATATTTAATAAAACCCTAGGCCTTCTTCTGACACTTGGACTCTTCAGTCCAATCATGGCCTTCGCACAAGAAGCTGAGGCAGCGCCTGAAGGAACTCAAACTATTCTGGGTGAAGTATCGACCTTTGGTGAATTTATCTCTTTGGTGTGGAGTTATGGATCTCAAGTCATTATTGCCTTAGCAGTCTTCTTCATTATTCTGGGCGCCTTCTTTTATGTGGCCTCTGCTGGTGATGAGGCTAAAATTTCACAAGGGAAACAAATGATCATCGGCTCTCTTGTCGCTATTGTCATTGTGATTCTTTCTGGTGTATTGGTTCGAACACTTCATAAGCCGGCTGAGGGAACAGCAGGGGCTCTTACCGATGTGCCGCAAGTGATCAATAATGCCTCCAATTTACTGGTGGGACTCATCGGCGCCTTTACTGTTTTTATGTTTGTATATGCAGGACTTATGTATGTAACAGCTCGGGGTGATACCGAGAAGGTGAGCAAAGCCCATTCCGCCCTAAAATACGCAGTTTTCGGTTTGGTCATTGGTGTTTTTGCCTTCGCGATCGTAAATACTGCATTAAATTATTTTCTATAGAATGAAACATCTATCCCTTTGGACAGACATTAAAACGGCCTATGCTCAAGAGCTTATCAACTGCTCTGATGGAACTCAGGCAGATCCCACGATTGGCTGCGTAAATGCTCCAGGTGCTTTGGTTCGATCTGAGACCAGTTTGACTGAGCTTATTTTAACGGGATCCAATCATTTTATGACGATCGTGGCGGCAGTGGCCGTGATTATGCTAATGGTGGCTGCGATTCAATACGCGCTGGCAGCAGGTGATGGTGAAAAAATCAATCGTTCGAAGCGAAATATGTTCTGGAGTGTGCTTGGATTGGGCATTGCTATATTGGCTAAGGTTGGGGTTAAGTTTATTTTAGGGGGAATTAGTTAAGAAATTCAGAATTTCTCAATTCCGCTAAAGCACTATGTTTTATTGACATTTGTACTTTTTTATGGTAAAATAGGCACAAATTTGATCTGTTGCCTTTTACTATTTTGAAAGTGCCCAGATCTGCTCCTTTAAAACAGCATCGGTTATATATTCTGGGCGTTACATTAGGTTGTAAATTTATTGCTTAATGCCACGCTCAGAACGGATAAAGAAAAGGCAATTTTGCCACAATCCACATGCCGCTAAGGAGACAAAGCTATGCGCGCATTGATCCTGGTTCTCGCAATCGCAACCCTAACTGTCGCTGGCTGTGAGGATGACAAGAAGCAGCCCGACGCCAACACCAAAGCAAATGCCAAACTTCTCAACGACCAGGTCAGGCGGGCGGCGGTCATCGCAAAGCCCATCATTCCCTACAAAGGAACTGTCTTCGAGAAACCCGGCACCTTCGTCGGGTTCGTCAAGGGCGCTGGGCTGATCGTCCACACCGTCTTCACACGTGACCAAGCCAAGGGGCTGGGCAAATGCCCAACGGGTAAGTTGACCGGTGGTATGATCGCCGGCAAAGACAAGAAGGATCTGTCGCTCCACCTGAAATGCAGCCTCTCCGACGGGTGGTTCACCATCGCCTGGAGGGACAACAAGAAGGAGGGGCGGTGGGTAGTGAGCCACAGCCTGCGAACCCCTAACAATCCGGAGATGCGGTTCAAGAAAAACTGCGCCTGCGGAAACCTGGCCAACGGTACCAAGGTGTGCGGACTCTTCGCTTACAGCGCCAAGAACGGCATCTCGGAGAAGGAGGTGAAGAAGAAGTTCGGTGATGTCTACGTCATCGAAGGCCGCTGCCCAACACCCTAAACACAACCGATGCTGAATGCCCCGCATTGCCATATGGTATATCTACATGATTACCAGGCAATGCGGGGGTTTAGCTTGTCTGATTTTTATATTATTTCAATTGTTATTATTTTTTTGGATAACTGAAACTCAAAATCATAAATGTTACATCTAATTGTTACATAAATTGTGTAACATTTATGAGTTATTTCGGAGTAAAATGTAACATTTTAATTGTTAATTATTAAAAAATAAATAATTCAGTTGTCTATCCTATTTTGAATTTCAGCCTTGTACTCAAATTTCATTATTGTATACTTTTTTTGAACAAGGAAATCAATCAATTATGAAGCCAACTGCCAGCAAAATCATTAGCGGAATCCTTACTACTTTGATGCTGGGATTCTTTTTTATTCCAGCGGCTTTAGCGGCTGAATGTGATGAAGATGGTGATGGCTATGTTGTAGTGCCAACTCAAGTGATGCGCAACATTGCGCCAGATGTTCCTTATGTAGATAACGGTGACTATTCAGCTCTTCAATGGACGGATTACTTCAATAAATATAAAGAGGCTGAATTAACAGATGAGGAAAAATGTGATGGGCTCAATTTTAAGAAAGGGGCTGAGCCAACCCGTTGTGACAGCCCGGTTGTCGGAAACAATAGTAACGTTTATGATCCTGCAAAACAGACCTCTCCTTTACAAGGGAGCCAGGTGCATCCTGGGGCATTAGATGTGGCTGATAATGGAATCGATGAAGATTGTGATGGCAAAGACAGTTCACTGCTTGGCGATAATGCAGGTGGAGATAAAGATTTAGGAGGACTTGTAGATAAGGTAGTGAACCTCCTCAGTAAAGTGGTGATGGTCGTTTCAGTACTCGTTATGATCTGGGGTGGTGTGCTTTATGCCACTGCCGCAGGTGATGAAGCAAAAACTTCAAAGGCCCGCAAAGCAATTGTGGGTGCGGTGATTGGGTTAATCGTCGGCTTGTTGGCTCCGACGATTGTGAACTGGATAGCTGCCAACCTCGTTTAGTCCAAACAAAAATAAAAAACAAAGGAAGGAGCTTGTCGCAACTTTTGAAGAAATGGCAGGCTCTTTTCATTACCCCCTTTGGACCACTGATTCACAGGATGGTATGGATGGACAGGATGGATTTTGACCGCAAATTCTCAGGATTACTTATTTGTATTATCCTGATAATCCATCTTGATAAATCTTTTAATCCAGAAAATCAGCGGTTCAGACAATTATTTCTTCTTCAACTCCGCTTCCAATTCATCAAGCTGATCCCGTAGCTCAGCCGCCTTCTCAAATTCAAGATTCTGGGCGGCGATGTTCATCTTGTTCATCATCTCGCCAATTAGACGTGGCAATTCCTCTTTTGGCACTTCAGAGCCTTTGTATTTCTTTTTAGGCTTATGAGACATATCTTGTATGTCATGGACCTTTTTTACAATCGTCTGTGGGGTAATGCCGTGTTTTTCGTTGTAGGCCATTTGGATGGCGCGACGGCGACTCGTCTCATCAATCGCCTCTTTCATAGCAACGGTCATTTTATCAGCGTACATTATCACTTTTCCATTTACATTACGAGCCGTTCGGCCTACGGTTTGGATTAAAGCGTCTCTGGAGCGTAAGAAACCTTGTTTGTCTGCGTCGAGGATCGTGACGAGAGAAACTTCAGGCAGGTCCAGCCCCTCTCGGAGCAGGTTGATCCCGACGATGATATCGATTTCACCTAATCTAAGTTCTCTTAATATCTCGATGCGCTCCATCGTATCGACGTCAGAATGGAGATATTTGACTTTCATATCGGCCTCCAGGAGGAAATCGGTGAGCTTTTCGGCCGAACGTTTTGTAAGCGTAGTGATCAGGATTCGTTCTTTTCTTTCGATCACTTGCCTAATCTCTTCCATTAAATCATCTATCTGATGCTCAGTGGGCCGCACATCAATTGGTGGATCGATTAAGCCGGTAGGACGAATAATTTGTTCTACAATGGCTTTTTTAGGGGTCATTTTATACTCATACTTTCCGGGTGTCGCGGTTACATAAATGGCTTGATTCACATGTTTTTCGAATTCCTCGAATTTCAGCGGCCGATTGTCATGAGCGCTCGGTAAACGGAAGCCATGTTCGATCAGATTGGTTTTACGGGAGTAATTTCCACTGTGCATGCCGCCGATCTGAGGAATGGTTATATGAGATTCATCAATCATAAACAGAGAATTGTCCGGAAAATAATCAAGAAGGGTGGCGGACTGCTCTCCAGGTTCGCGATTATTTAAGTAGCGAACATAGTTTTCAATTCCTGAGCAATATCCTGTTTCCAGCATCATCTCGATGTCGTATTCGGTGCGGGTTTTTACGCGCTCTGCCTCAACAATTTTTCCGATTTTTTGGAATTGATCGATCCTAATTTTAAGATCCTCCCGAATCTGATCGACTGCTTTGTCGATGGCCTCTTTGGTGGTTACATTGTGTTTGGCGGGGAAGATTTTAACCTCTTTGAGATCATTGATCAGTTCACCTGTGAATGAATCTGCTTCTTGGATGGCCTCGATTTCATCTCCGAAAAACTCGATCCTCAGCATATTGTCTGAGCTGGGTGGGATGATTTCGACTAAATCCCCGAGCACATGGAACATTCCCGGTTTGAAATCGTTGTGGGAACGGGAGTATTGAAGGTCAGTTAGTTTACGGAGGAGCTTATCGCGCTTTACAAACTCCCCTACCTTGAGCTCAACGGCCAAATCCTCGTACATACTTACATCACCCAATCCGTAGATGGCCGAGACAGAAGCAACGATTAGTACGTCTTTTCGGGTGAGGAGGTTATGAGTGGCGGCGTGACGGTGTTTATCGATCTCTTCATTGATTGAAGCGTCCTTTTCTATATAGGTATCGGTTTTGGCAATGTAGGCTTCCGGCTGATAGTAATCGTAATAACTGACGAAATAAGAGACGGCATTGTTAGGAAAAAATTCCTTAAATTCCGAGCAGAGCTGGGCTGCAAGCGTTTTATTGTGCGAGAGCACCAGGGTGGGGCGCTGCACTTCGTTGATTACATTCGCGAGTGTAAACGTTTTGCCCGAACCCGTAACACCGAGTAGGGTTTGGTGTTTATCACCTCCGCTAAGCCCTTTTAGGAGCTTTTCAATGGCTTTGGGCTGATCCCCTGCTGGTTTGTAATCGGATTTAAGATTGAATTTCAT
>JAJDCE010000117.1 GCA_029260985.1 Patescibacteria group bacterium
ATGGATTCGACATATAGAAGATTTTGATGGTAGTATTGAATCTGACGTGCTGGAAAGCCGTTACAATTCAATTTACTAAATCACATGATTCGAAAAATCTTTGCCATCCTCCTGATAACTCTTTTTTTAGCCGCGTGCGGAAAGAAGACAGAGCCAGAAGTTATTATTCCTGATGGATTTAAGGGGCCAACTCAAGGGCCGGATCTTTCTAAAATTCAACCGACTCATGGACCCAACGATCCAACTCCAGTTGATAGCCAATAGTTTGCCAATTGTCTTCCAATAGTTTGCCAATTGCCTTCCAATTGCTTTCCAATTGCTTTCCAATAGTTTTCCAGTTGTCTGACGATTGGATTTACAATTGGTTCACAATCGGCTTACAATCGGAGCATGTTAATACGTCTAAATAAATATCTGGCTGAGCTTGGTGTGGCGTCACGCCGGGAGGCGGACCGCTTAATTGCTGATGGTCTTATTTCTGTAAATGGAGAAGTGATAACGGAGATGGGGGTCAAAGTAAATCCAGCGACTGATAAAGTGGCTGTTAGTGATAAGGTCGTTGAGCGTCAGGAAAAGTTACTTTATATCGCTCTTAATAAGCCGGCAGGCTATGTTACTTCGGTAAAACGGACAAGGGTTGAAAAAAAAGTTGTGATGGACTTAGTTGAAACGGATGAGCGGGTTTACCCGGTGGGTCGTTTAGATAAATCAACCACGGGTTTACTTTTACTTACGAATGATGGAACTCTTACCTTTAAGCTCACTCATCCGTCCTCCGAATGTGAGAAGGAGTACGAAGTGGTAGTTGATAGTGTGGTCACGAATGGGGCGATGGAAAAACTCAGGAAGGGGGTTAAGTTATGGGGTGAACAAACCAAGCCGACAATAGTGAAGAAGATTGGGCCTCGTCGGATGCAGATTATTCTAACGGAGGGGAAAAACCGACAGATACGTCGTATTTGTAAAAAAGTGGGCCTTCCCGTGGTTCAATTGAGGCGAATTCGTATAAAAGGATTATCTCTTGGAGATTTGCTATTGGGAAAGTGGAGGTATCTTACAAAAGAGGAAGTTTTAAGTCTTAAGTCCTAAGCTTCAAGCTCATTATTAACTCTTAACTTTTAACTCAGAGGGATTGACTCATAAACAGTATATATATCGCAGGCTGACACGGAGTTTGGGGAATGTCCTTAATAAGGCCATCAATTTGATGTCCCCATTTCAGGTCTTTCAAGCTTTTCTTAAAAAAGAAGGAGTTAAAATAACGGAGAGTAAATATAACAAGATGAACCAATTCGTTCAACTTTTGATTGAAAAGAATAAGCACCTGAATTTAACTCGAATTACTTCTGAGGAAGAGGTGTGGGTGAAGCATATTTTTGACTCGTTGATCCCAACCCGATTTCTGAAACTGGAAAAGGGGATGAAGGTGATGGATTTAGGAACCGGAGGGGGAATTCCAGGTATTCCTCTTGCCATACTTTACCCTTCCATTGATTTTGTGTTGGTGGATTCGGTTCAAAAGAAAGCAGATGCTATTAAAGAGTTTGTAAAAGAATTGGGACTCAGAAATGTAAAAGTGATTGCGGCGCGTGCTGAGGAGTTGGGTCGCAGTCCTGACCATCGGGATCAATATGATGCTGTGCTTTCTCGCGCCCTTGCATCGCTACCTATTCTTATCGAATACTCAGTGCCTTTGATTCATTTATATGGGAATGTGGTGGCTTATAAAGGCCCTGATTACCTTGATGAATTGAGTCGATCAAGGAATGCTATAATAAAGCTTAAAGCGGAGCAACCGAGGATATCTCATTACAGTTTACCAAGTGCGATGGGCAATCGATCACTAATTACTATTACAAAAAAACGGGTAACACCTCATTTTTATCCTCGTCGTGTCGGTGTGCCTAAAAAAGCTCCATTATAGAATTACCATATTTACAGTAAATTCAGAATTACTATAATTACATGTCAAAACGTTTTGATCCAAAGGACAAGTATTTTCAAAAGGCAAAGGATGAGGGCTATCGGGCTAGAAGTGCCTTTAAACTAGATGCTATTCAAAAGCGTTTTAAGTTAATTCGATCTGCGGATAAGGTTTTGGATCTTGGGGCAGCGCCAGGGAGTTTTATGCAGATAGCTGGCAGGATTGTTGGCGATAAAGGATTGGTGGTTGGAATTGATTTACTTCCTATTAAGCCCTTTAGGCAATTGACCATGTTGGCTTTTGAGGGGGATATTTTTGATGAAGCTGTTTATGAAAAGGTTGAAGTGGAGGCAGGTGTTACTCTTTTTGATGTCATTACATCTGATCTTGCCCCAGCAACGACTGGAATCAAGTCAGTGGATGCGGGCAGATCATTTCAGCTTAATGAACAAGTTCTAAAAGTGTCTGAAGGGCATCTTAAAAGAGGTGGGCATGTCGTTATGAAAGCTTTTCCAGGTGTGGATCACAGTGAGCTTATCCGTTTAGCTAAAAAACAATTCATGCATGTTAAGCTATTTAAGCCGGATGCCGTGAGAAAGTCGAGTAAAGAGGTCTATATAATAGGAATAGGGAAGCTCTAACTATAGGGCTGCTTTAATGAAGTCTCTGAATAATGGATGAGGTCTGTTCGGTCTGGATTTGAATTCAGGGTGGAATTGAGATCCAACCATAAAGCGGTGATTTTTAACTTCTACAATTTCCATCAGTTCACGATCGGGTGAAACACCTGAGAATATCAGACCGTTTTTTTCTAACTCTTTTTTGAATTTATTGTTGAACTCATATCGATGCCGATGTCGTTCGTGAATTAGGTCTTCCGCATATGCTTTGTGTGCATGAGTTCCTTTTTTGATTTTGCAGGGCCATGAGCCAAGCCGAAGCGTACCTCCTTTAGCTTTTTTCTCATGCTGACCTGGTAGGAAATGCACTATTTTGTTTTTGGCTTTTGGCGAAAATTCTTCTGAAGTAGCATTTTTGATCCCCGCCACATTTCTTGCATACTCAATGGTCATAATTTGTGCGCCAAGGCAAAGTCCAAGGTAGGGAACTTGCTCTTCTCGGCAATATTGGGCCACCATTAGCTTTCCTTCTGTCCCACGTATTCCGAATCCACCAGGTACAACTACACCATCAACTTTATGGAGCTTTTTCCATTCTAACCGATCTTTCTTTTCAATTTTTTCAGCATCGATCCACACAATCTTTGGCTTTCTTTTGAAATGAAAACTGGCTGATTTGATGGCTTCGATGACAGATAAATAGGCATCGTCTAATTCATTGTACTTTCCAGCAAGTCCTATCTGAATTTCTTTCTTGGAGGTAATGATATTTTTAACCATTTTTTCCCATTCTGAAATTTTTGGTTTTTTATATTTTAGATCTAATTTTTCACAAATGGTTTTGGTCAAATTGTATTTCTCAAAAATCAGTGGTACTTCATAAATTGAATTAACGGTAGGGGCTGGTATTACAGCTTCTTTTTCAACGTCACAGAACTTAGATATTTTTATAAGGTGTTTATTTTCAATTTTTGAATCAGCCCTGAGCATCATCACGTCTGGGTGAATGCCCATGCCTTGAAGGGTTTTAACTGAAAGTTGAGTAGGTTTGGTTTTTAGTTCATTAGACGATTGTAAGAAGGGGAGAAGGGTGAGATGTACAAATAAACAATTACTTTTCCCTTCTTCCTGTCTCATTTGCCTTAGCGCTTCAATGAAAGGCTGTCCTTCAATATCCCCTACGGTTCCGCCGATTTCGCACATCATAATATCGCATTTTGATTTACGTGCAGCTTCTCTGATTCTTCTTTTTATTTCATCTGTGATGTGCGGGACGATTTGGATGGTTCCGCCTAAGTAGTCTCCTTTTCTCTCTTGATCTAATACAGTTTGATAGACTTGTCCTGTGGAAAATGAGCTTAGTTTGCTCAAGGGAGTATCGATAAATCTCTCATAATGTCCTAAGTCTAAATCAGTTTCTGCTCCATCATTGGTTACAAATACTTCACCATGCTGGAATGGGCTCATTGTTCCGGGATCAACATTCAAGTAAGGATCTAGTTTTTGAGTAAAAACAGAATATCCTGAAGATTTTAATAGATTTCCGATTGAAGCTGAGGCTATTCCTTTTCCAAGTGATGAGCAGACTCCTCCTGTGACGAATATATACTTTGGCATTGATTATTGGTTAGGTTTTGTTGTTTAATTGCAAAATGAGTGTTTATTTCGCATTTCAGATTTCTGATTTCAGATTGTCATTTTTTAATTTTGATATTCTACATTTACTTTATGGAATGATAAATTTTCAAATCTTAAATTGATTCAGAAATGCGAAATCAGAAATCTGAAATATATCAGTATTTGAGCCCAGTGGCTTTGCGGACTTTTTGCATAGTTTGATGAGTGACTTCAGTTACTTTTTCAGCTCCATGAGCCAGAATGGTTTCTACTTTTTTCGGATGATTTTCAAGCTCCTTTCTTTTTTTCTGAAAAGGTTCAAAGGTTTTTTGGATTTTTTCTAATAACATCTTTTTCGCATCACCGTAACCCATACCACCTTTTTTAAATGCTTTTTTCATTTCATCAGCTTCTTTTTTGGAGGCAAAAAGTTTATAGAGTTCGTAAACAGTATTTCCTTCTGCTTTTTTGGGTTCATCAATTCCCTTTGAATCTGTGACGATTCCCATTACTGCTTTTTTGATTACATTTGGTTCAGCAAAAATGGGGATTGTATTCTTATAGGATTTGGACATTTTTTGTCCGTCCGTTCCCGGAATGACAGCTATTTCTTTTGGAATTTCCGGTTCAGGAATTGTAAAGATATTACCAAATGTATTGTTGAATTTAATTGCTATATCCCGCGCCATTTCAATGTGCTGCTTTTGATCTTTCCCAACTGGTACCACATCTGATTGGTTGATAAGAATGTCGGCAGCCATCAGAATTGGATAGTTGAATAATCCAAGATTTGGTTGAACGCCTTTGGCAATTTTATCTTTGTAGCTGTGAGCTCTTTCCATTAGACCTATTGGCGCCAGGGTGGATAAGATCCAGGCCAACTCCGTTGTTTCAGGCACATCTGACTGAACCCAGAAGTAGCATTTTTTAGGATTTAGGCCCAAGGCTAAAAAGTCCATGGCGGCATCCAAAGTCATTTTTTTCAGCACACTCTTGTCTGAAATTGTGGTTAAGGAATGCAGATTAGCTATAAAACAAAAAAGGTCGCTGGATTCCTGGTATTCAATCATTCGCTTGATCATTCCGAAGTAGTAGCCAATGTGCAAACTACCGGAGGGCTGGATTCCAGAAAGTACTCTTTTTTTCATGTTTTTTAAGATCATCTATACGGTATCAAAGCTCTTCTTTGGTTGCAATGTAAAAGCTATAAGCTATAAGCTTTAAGCTATAAGTATTTATGAAAATCTTGTAAAGTTACCTTTCTGTCGTTATATTTTAAGCGTTACGTAACTTATATTAAATATGCCTGAACTTGCGGTTGCCATAGCTGATGGCCCAAATCCTTCTGTGAAAGTTATTTCACTTACGGGTGAAATGGATGAAACTAGTATTGATGCCCTAAAAACTCAACTTGATCCGCTTTTGGCTGATCAAAATTTGAAAGTTCTTTTGTTTGATTTTCGGCAGTTAGAATTTATTAATAGTAAGGGTATTGGTTATTTGGTTTCTGTACATACTCACCTTTCCAAAGATAAGCGTGAAATGGTGATCGCAGGGGCAAATGAAGCAGTGATGGATGTGATCAGTTTAGTTGGCCTTACTACGATAATTAAGTATTTCAATACGGTTGAAGAAGCTCTCGCTACGCTTCAATAGCCAAATCACAAATTACAAAATACAAAAAACCACAAATTACAAACAATGAACAAACAACAAATCCTAAATTGTATACTAGAGGAAGAGGTGAGTTTGAATATTCAAATTTGTAATTTAGATCTTGATTGTTGGAATTTTTTTGTTAATTGTATTTTGTGATTTGGAATTTTAGACTATGGAATCTCTTTTTTTCGAATTAGGCCTTGTAATCATTTCTGCTGCACTAGTTGGTGTGGTTAGCTATTTTCTTAAGCAGCCTCTTATATTAGGATATATTGTTGCTGGAATACTTATTGGGCCGTTTGGCTTTGGATTGGTGCATGATGTGGAGACTATACATATTATTGCGCAAGTCGGTATTATGCTGATGCTGTTTTTGGTTGGTCTGGAGATGAACCCTGCGCGACTAAAAGATCTGGGTGCAGTATCTTTTTTTGCAGGTATCGGACAGGTGCTTTTTACCGGATTGATTGGGTACGGGATTATTTATTTCTTTGGCTTTCCCCTTGTTCAAGCGATTTATATAATGATTGCATTGACCTTTAGCAGTACAGTAATTGCAATTAAAATTATTTATGATAAACGTGATAATAATGCTCTGTATGGTCAGGTGGCAATTGGAATATTGCTTGTGCAGGATGTTATCGCGATTTTAGCCTTAATCGCTCTTACAGGTTTTCAGGCCGGTTCATTTTCTTTTGATTTTGCGCGATTTGGTTTAATTCTTATTAAAGGTATTTTTGTTTCAGCCCTTGCTATTTTTGTCGCTCGCAAATTTCTTGTCTATCTTTATAATAAAATTGCAACTTCACACGAACTATTAATACTATTTAGTTTAGGATGGGCTTTTATAGTTGCTTTGGCTTCGGAATACATAGGCTTCAGCATTGAAATTGGAGCCTTTATTGCAGGTATTAGTTTGGCCAGTCTTCCTTATACATTCGAAATTAACACCAAGGCAAAAATATTGCGTGATTTCTTTATTACTATATTCTTTGTGGCTTTGGGTGCGGGCTTGATTTTTACTTCCATGGGCCCCTTGGTTGCCAAATTTATTATTTTGTCTCTTTTTGTGCTGATTGGAAATCCAATTATTGTAATGGTTATTATGGGTGCTTTGGGGTATGACAGGCGAACCTCTTTTTTTACCGGCCTTTCTGTTGCAAACATAAGTGAGTTTTCATTGATTGTTGCGGCTATGGGCTTGAGCCTTGGACATCTTAGCCAAGAAGTGGTTTCTATGATTACGGTTATTGGTATTTTAACTATGACGATTTCCTCTTATATGATGATTTACAATAATCAAATTTATAACCGCATTAGAGGATTGCTTAAAATTTTTGAATTTAGAAAAATTAAAACTAAATTGGTCAATTTAAAATCTGGCTTAAGTGACCATATTATCCTTCTGGGTTGTGGGCAAATGGGTCAGCAAATTTTGGATCAAATTAAAGGTTTTAAAGAGGAATATTTAGTTGTTGACCATGATAATACTGTTATTAAAGGGCTTATAAAAAAAGGTGTGAGTTGTATTTTTGGAGATGTCGAGGATACAGAGCTTTTGAATGAGCTTGGCCTTGAAGATGCAGAAATCATTATTAGTACGCTCCCGAACCCAGAGAATAATTTATTTTTAATTAAATATATTGAAAAAATCCCTCACAAAAAACGTCCAATTGTTATTGTTACAGCAGATACTGGGCGTGAGGGTGTTGAGCTGTTTAATCGGGGTGCTGATTATGTCATTTTAAAGCACTATCTTGGGGCTGAGCATATTTTTCAGATAAATAAAGAGCTATATCAGTTAGAAGAAGCTCCTGTGCAGGTGATGACGGAGATGGCAGAGGAAAAGAGGTTTAAAAGTGATAGTGATTATGCCAAAATTTTACATAGCTTAAATCGGCTTCGGTTGGCGGAAATTAAGCAGAAGATTGAGAAGCGACATATAAAGCTTAAGCCTAAAAAGTCTTAAGTCCTAAGTCTTAAGTTTTAAGCTTGTTTTTTCCATCTCTCCAAATATTCTTGGCGGCGGTCTTTGTTGTGGAATTTCAAAATACTGTCTGAAACAATCACGCTGGCTTCAGGTCCTAGTTTTTTTGCTTTTCGGAGCGTTCGTTTTTTGAATGTTTTCTTTAAAATAGATTCATATAAGTCGCCGAACCACCCTCTATAAAGCCATTCTTTGATTTTCTTTAAGTGGCTGTCAGATATAAATGAGAGCTGTTTGTCGTTTTTATCCGAAAAGTTCATTCCATACTCCTTCTTTAACCATTCTTCGTTCTTTTGTTTAAATTCTTGGTATGTTTTTTTGCCATAAATGGGCAATAGTAGGCGTGTCCAATAGGCCATGTAAGGGTCTTCTGGCTTTAGGGCTAATGGTTCCATGTTTAGCTTTTCGGTTGTAACAAAGAAGCTTAGGCAGAATCGGCCAGCGATTTTATCACCATGACGTCTTACTCCATGAAATTGGAGGATAAGGGTGATGATTAATCTGGCGAGCCACATTCGGTCTTTTTCAATGACAATGAATAGGTCGATGTCAGAAAGTTCGGAAGGGTTATCATATGCTAGGTTGTTACACACTGCCACCATTCGAACAAATGGCACTTGAGCGATGTATTGGCCATATTGCCTTACCCTTCCCCAAAATTTTTCAGCAATGAATTTTCTGGATTTTCTTAGCTCTATTAATTTCCCTCTATTTTTTAATACGTAATAATCATGGATTTTTTCTATTTCATCTATTTCATCCAGAGTACCTTTTAATTCCTTGATATGCAGGGGTTTATGATATCCATAAAGGTGTGTTTTGATTTCTTCAGATGTTAATGGGAAGTCGAAGATATCAAAAAAAGCTATGGTTTTTAGAATGGAACTCTTAAGATTCATGGTTTGATTATAGCTTAAGGGCTTATGGGATAAAAGTTTGTGTTGTATAATCAGTTCATGTCCCATTCGATCGAAAAAATTATCGCAAAGATTTCTGCCTCTCCCGGTGTTTATAAGTTTTTAAATAAAGATAAGGAGGTGCTTTATATTGGTAAGGCGAAGCATTTAAAAAAGCGGGTTTCGAGTTATTTTCGAAAGTCAGCAAAACATGCGCCAAAAACGGTGAAGATGCTAGAGTCCGTTGAGGATATTCAATGGATTGAAACTAATAGTGAAATTGAGGCTTTGGTTTTGGAGGATAATTTGGTGAAAGAGTTACAGCCAAAATATAATGTGCTTTTGCGTGATGATAAGACTTTCCAGTATATCAAGGTTACTGTTGATAAAGATTATCCGGAAATATATACAGTTCGACGCATTGCCAAAGATCAAGCGCGGTATTTTGGACCTAAAACCAGCGGTTCGGATGTGAAGAAGATTTTGGAAACGATTCGAAGAGTTTTTAAGCTTTGCAGCGTAAAAAATATATCAGTTGATTCAAAAGGGACACTATTAAAGGGGGCTAAAATGGCTGTCAAAATCGGAACTACTCCTGCCAAAAGACCTTGTCTGGATTACCATATCAAAAGATGTGTTGGACCTTGTGCAGGCATGGTGACTCCCGAGGAATATAAACTTCTTATTGATAAGACGATTGCTTTTTTGGAGGGTGATTATAAAATTGCGATTGAAATGCTAAAGGCGCAGATGGCTGAGTTTGCTGCTGATCGGAAGTTTGAGCGGGCGGCAAAATTACGGGATGAAATTTCAGCTATTGAGCGTTCAGCTGAGCGGCAGCTTATTACCGATACGGATATTGCGGATCGGGATGTGATTGGTTTTGTTCAGGATCTGGGCAAGAGCTTTTTTAATCTATTTCAGATTCGTAATGGAAAGCTGATTGGTCAGGAAAATTTTATTCTTGAAGGTTCAGAGGATTTGGTTGAGGTTATGGAAACTTTTCTTCGGGATTATTATTCAATGGCGGCTGATATTCCAAAAGAAGTTTTAATTTCAGTTGAACTTGAAAATCCAAAGTTGATGCAGGATTACATTCGTCAATTTTCAACTAAGGCGGTGAAGCTCATTCACCCTCAGGTAGGTAAAAAAGATGATTTGATTCTTCTCTCTGAAAAGAACGCACGAAGTTTTGCCCAGCAGAACCGGGCTCGATGGATGGCAGACAAGAAGGAAGAGAAGGCTTTGGATGAGCTAAAAGAAGCATTAAAATTAGAAGCTGAGCCTAAGCGGATTGAATGTTATGATATTTCACATTTATCC
>JAJDCE010000118.1 GCA_029260985.1 Patescibacteria group bacterium
GTCTCTTTATTGTTTAAAAGATAAAGAAGAGCCTGTGAACGCTTAGAGCTAGGCTTATTAGGGTCGCAATGATAACCGGTAAAATGCCTTGCTTCGTCAACAGCTATATAATCCGGATACCAACTCTCAAAAAGCTGTAACACAAGTGGGTTTACATGCCTTCTTAATTCGCTGATGTCTTCGCTAGTACCATTCCCATCCTGTAGATCATCAGGATCTTTGTCGATATCATCGATAAGAGTTTCAATATCCACTTTTTCATCGATTTTGTGTTCAATTTCACCAGATGAAGATTGAATATTTATCAGTAAAGTGGATGGGATAATACAATAACGTATATTGCCGTTTTCTCTTATCAGATTCTTGAAATCTGCATCGTTCCGCACAACTCTGATTTTAGATTCATCACCACCGTATAAACGGTACTCCCGTAAGATTGTTGGAATAGTGTCAGGAGGGCAGACATAAAGTGTACGTTCCTTCCTTAAATATTCAGGCTCTAAAAGAGCCAAAGAGGTCTTGCCAGTTCTAGTGTCAAAATGCGCAAGTCTACGTTCGCCATTTTCATGATTTTTCTCCATTTCTTTAATTGCAGCCCTAACAGTGATATATGGAAAATTCTTACGTTTGAGCTGAGGTCGAAATTGACCAAACTCCATATCTATAAGTCCAGAAAACCGATCAAAAACATTTTCAATCTTTCTGATATCCTCTTCATCCTCAATTCCATCTAATAGTCCCATAAGGGCTTCGTATCCCTTCTCAAAACCATCCTTATCCTTATCACCCTGCAATTTAAATAAAGGAATAGCTAACTCAAAAATATCATCCTCATCCAAAAAATGTATATTCTCCCTTATTCTGTCAACAAGTGTCTTCGGCACCTTTGTTTCACTTAGTTCACCGGAGACACCTTTAGAGCCTTTAGAAGTGCTGGCCCCTTTTTCTAATTCATCAAAAACAGCAGGCTGCTCTTCATCACTGGGATACAAAAATTCAGCCAATATTCCATGCAGATTCCATGCAACCAAAAAGAAATCAAAAAAGCGCTCAGGATCTTTTTTGGTCAGAATCTTAGTCAGCCTATAAGGATCATCAGAAAATTGGTGGAAAAGAGGCTGATATTCCCCTTCTCCCATAGCATCTTTGATCACCACTTCCATCAACCTCTTCCCAATGTTTAAAATCGGGTAAGGAATAGACTCTCTGTACTGCTTGAAGGCAGCACGTACAATATTGTGCACTCTGCGCAAGGATTGCGGATCGTCATGCTTCTGATCCAGAACGACTTTTAAAGCGTCTGCCAGAGGAGAATTAAAGTCAATTTCACTATGTTTTTTAGACATTTGGATGGCTTAGTTAAATGTAAGGTTAATATTATGCAATTTTTAGAGATAAATGTCAAGGTAAAATGTCTAAATTCAAGTACTTAAAAACCCTACTTTTCACCACCTTTTTTCGCTAAACTACACATACAGTTATGAATTTCAAATTACGAGTTACAAGTTTGTAGCCGTAGAATAATTCGTAATTCGTAATTCGTAATTCGTAACTCTTAACTAAAAAAGAATGGCCGATAAATACACCATCCAAACCAACCTAAAAAACACCCTAACAGAAACCCATTTTGAAGGCTTCGAAAAACTTCATGCAGGCAAAGTGAGAGACACGTATCAAAAGGACGGGAAGCGAATCATTGTGACCACCGACCGTCAATCCGCCTTCGATCGAATTTTAGCCGCCATCCCCTTTAAAGGCGCCATCCTCAATCAATTCAGCGCTTATTGGTTCGATAAAACCAAAGATATTGTCAAAAACCACCTTATTGCCACACCTGACCCCAATGTTTCTATAGTAAAGAAGGTAAATATCTTCCCAGTAGAGGTCGTCGTTCGAGGCTACATCACTGGTTCAACCGATACTTCAGCCTGGTTCAATTACGAAAAAGGCATAAGGGATTTTTGCGGAGTTCAGCTACCTGAAGGCTTAAAAAAGAATCAAAAGTTCGAAACGCCCATTATTACCCCCACCACTAAAGCCGAAGATCACGATGAAAAGATCTCCGCGGCCGAAATTATAAGCCAAGGCCTCGTACCAGAAGAGAAATGGAAACAGATTGAAGAATATGCCTTAGCCATCTTCAAAAGAGGTCAGGAACTGGCCGCTGAAAAAGGATTTATTTTAGTGGATACTAAGTATGAATTCGGGGAAGATGAAGTCGGTAATATTGTACTAGCCGATGAAGTTCACACCCCCGACTCCTCCAGATATTGGATGGCAGATACATACGCCGAAAAATTCAATGCCGGACAAGAGCCCGATAACTTTGATAAGGAATTCCTACGCTTGTGGTTTAAAGACCATTGCGACCCCTACAACGACAAAGAACTCCCTCCAGCACCAGATGAACTAGTTTCAGAACTCTCCTACCGCTACATCGATATTTACGAAAAACTCACCGGCCAGCAATTCGAATACCTCACCGACCAATCCATTAACAACCGCATCCAAACCAATCTAGATAAATACTTCGCATCCTAATCCACTAAGAGTCATCCCGGACTCGATCCGGGATTCTAAGTTAAATTATCTAACATTGGATTCTGAATTAAATTCAGAATGACAAATGGATTCATAATTCTTAATTCATAATTCTTAATTAAATATGTTAGTTCCTATAGTAATGGGCTCTAAATCAGACGAAGCCCACGCCCGTAAAATCGTAGAACATTTAGATAAATTTGGTGTAAAAGCCGAACTCTACGTCGCTTCCGCCCACAAAGTACCAGAAGTGGTGCTGGATATCGTAAATGATTTCAACAAATCCGGTGATGCCATCTGCTACATCACCATCGCCGGCAGAAGTAATGGACTCTCTGGAGTCGTCTCCGCCAGTGCCATCCACCCAGTCATCGCCTGCCCCCCTTTCAGCGATAAGGCCGATTATTTAGCCAATATTCATTCTTCCACCATGATGCCCAGCGACACACCAGCAATGACAGTCGTTGATCCTCAAAATGCAGCCATGGCAGCTATTAGAGTTTTAGCGCTTACGGATAAAAAACTAAGAAAGCGGGTTGCAGAACATATTAACGAAGTTAAGGAGTCATTCTAAGCTAAGCTGCCAAACCAAACTCTCTAAGAACCTGTAATATATCTGCAGTATTTCCTGCGGCTGATTTTAGCTTTGGAAAAAGTTTCACAGTATTAAGATATCTACTTCTTGCTATTTCTACATATTGTTCAAATTTTTCCATATCCTGGCCATAGACATCGGCAATTTTAGTAAGAAATATAACTCTATTTAATCCATCACTCTCTAAAGATAACTCTGCAAATACATCGAACATATCCATATTACTTCCATATGCGATGTTTGCCTGTGTAAGAAAATGCAGTCTGTCAGCGCCACCCTTTTTTGCCACATAAATAAATTTACTGAACATTGAAAAATTTCCAGCATATATATGTTTAGCCCCAAATAACTTTTCAAGTGCCGAATCATGAATATTAGTCTTTAAAATTTCTTCTAACATAAAACTATTATTCTCATATGCATCTCTATTTTTAACAATAATGCTAATTACCTCTTGAGATTTAGCTTTAGCCAATAGGGTAAAAAGCATCCATCTGCGCTGATCACTTCCGCATATTGATTCAATCTCCTCATACTTATCTGGCAACTCCTCCATCAGAACTCCTTGAGCCCGTTCTATTGATTGCTGAATATCCGGATCTTTTTGCTGTAAAACTTTTAGAGCTACTGTATCACGTGTCTCACCTACCTTAGCTATTTGCTGCGCATGCAAACCATCTGTGCCACCAGAACTAGATTCCACTAGACCTTGTTGTACTAATGCCTCCGACATATATACTGGAATAAATTTATATAAAAAAATCACCTCACACGATAACTCCGACATAAATCGGGCTATCAGATGCTAGGCGAAAATAATAAGATTAAATTTCATACTGTTGTTTTTCATGCACAACATAACAAAGAAAACGTACATCTGTCAAGATTAGGCAGCTTGGCGAATCTCTTTACGGAACTTGCAAAGGATTCTTTCAGCATTGATCTGCAACCCGTTTTCAACACAATAGTTATAGGCTCGGCAAATCTCCTCATACATACTCATATCAGCACCATAACGCCTTTTAAACCACCACGCTCGCCAAAAGTTGCCAGAAACCAAATTACGGCAATAACCTTCCTTCACAGCTCTATCAAAACCTTTAATCTGCGAAACAGGCTTAGGCGAATACTTCATATATTTTCGCTCAACCTTCTTTGCAAGTGCAAATTCCCCACTCGTAAGGAGTTCTAGAAATTGGCTCCTTAATTGTTTGCAAACACTTTTTCGCTCATGAGCCTTTTTAAGGCTGACACTTTCTCGCCTAGAATTCGAAGTGACCGATTTAACAACAGCTTCATTATTAGCTTCCTCCTTAAGCTCCTCAGATTCACAAGGTGTATCTGCCCCAAGAAGGGATCCTTCCGCACTAAAAACAATTTCATACTCTTCCGTATGGGGCTCGCTCAGTTCCGGACAATCAGAATTGATTTCCTGAAGCTTGCGCAATATCTGCCTTGCTTTTCTGTCAGACCCCTCGCTGAAATACTCACAAGCGCGACTAACCTCCTCACGCAGGTCTACATCAGCGCAATAAGTGTTTTTTAGTTCCATAGCCCGCCTAAGATCACCGAAAATCAAATTGTGGCAATAGCCCTCTTTCGCAGCCTCCTCATAACCTTCAATCTGTGAAATCGAAGAGGAAGAGTAACTTATATATCTTCCTTCAAACTCCTTTGCGAGCTCAAACTCACCACTCGACAGAGCGTTCAGGAAGCGATCCCCAAGTTTTTTAACCGCATATGGTTTTGCTACTCGATCAACAAGCTGCGAATAGGTTTCTATATCGCCCCTTCCAAGGCAAACTCTCCCCGCATTAAGAATCAGGGCTTTAAAATCCGTTGCTTCGTCCAATGATAAAATTGAGCCAAATCTTTCGTAAAAAGGGATAATATTCCTTGATCCTCTTTGAAGATACTGTCGAAATATATCAATAAGCAAATTCGTATGTGATGTATCATCCACCTTATAGGAAGTCCCAAGGAAACGATCCATAAGCTCGAAGGCCATCCCATCATCCTTTAACAGTAAACGGCAAACATGCTCTTCAACAAGTTCACAAAAATCATTGTTAGCAGAAATATCAATATTGGATTTGCCCTTGAAGAAATCATAAAAACCAATGGCTTTCTCTGGGTCAACCGCTAGACACTTCTTAAAAATAGTCTGACAAAGCAATTTTGAACCTTCAAAAAAAATAGTCTGGTTCGCTAGTTTCTTAAAAATTGAAATAGCCTTATTAAGACATCCATCATGAAGAAGTTTCATGACGTCATCAGACACTTTTGAACATTCCTTCTCACTAGGTGACCCCTTCTCTAAAAACAATGCCTCTTTAGCCTTCCTTTGCTCAGCAATTTGTGATTCGAGCCCTGCATAAGCATTACGGAGTATATGATCAGCCGACACACGAAATTCACGAGCTGCAAAGATAATATCCTCAGATCGTTCATCAGCTTCAACTAATTCAGGTACTTCTGAATTGAGCGGGACAAAAGGGGTAGCGTTATCCAAGTCTAAACTAAAAGTAGGAAGTTGATCGGTGGGCACCCCGCTAGTTTTTTCAGATTTGTCTTCAACAAAAAACATGGAAAAAATAAATATGTGGTAAATCACGCAAAGGATATTATTTTAGCAGTTTTTAGTAATTTGTCAATAGTATATTTTAGGGCTAAAAATAAAGTATTTAAATCTAAAAATTTACACCGCAAAAAACCTCAACAGCTCCGCAGCAAAAGGTGATCACTAATTAGCTCTAGGTAGCCCGTCGAATTTCCGTATAGCTAGCCCGACGAATCTCTTTGCGGAACTTGCGAAGGATTCTTTTAGCATTGATCTGCAACCCGTTTTCAACACAATAGTTATAGGCTCGGCAAATCTCCTCATACATACTCATATCAGCGCCATAACGCCTTTTAAACCACCACGCTCGCCAAAAGTTCCCAAAAACCAGATTCCGACAATACCCCTCTTTCACAGCATCACTGTAACCCTCCAAAAATACAAGCTTTTCAACTGTGCGCCTTGAAAGTTCCTTTTCAGCTCCTTTGGCCTCAGCAAAGCTGCCGTTCTCAAGATGGGAAAGCAGAGTCGCCTTCATTTCTACAATTTTTTGACTTTCAGCTTCAATATCAATATCAACAACTTCACCCGCCGTTGCTTTAGGCTGATCCGCACCATAAGGAGGAAGTGACCTTTCTATTTCCGCTATTGCTGCTAGAGCTTCATCTGACATTCCATCAGTAAGCCTCTCCCTGAAAGAACCTCCACTGGCAGGAGCAGCAGCCTGATCGCTGAAAGAATCACTACCGGCAGGAAGTGTAGCAGCTTGCTCCACCCCGACACCAATCGTCTTATCTGTACCAATTGAACTCGGTGTTTTCCCAGATTCAGGAAAAATTAATGAATATATGGAAGAAAATCTATCCCACACTTTTGCTGCACGCTCTGTTTCACCATTTCTTCGTAAATAAGCATAAACATTTTGAACCTCCGTTCGCATGTCTATGTCACCACAAAAATCCTGATAAAACATAATGGTTGTATTAAAATCGCAACATTTTAAAGAAAAGTTGAATATTCTCTTAATTGTTTCAGCTTCATTCACAAAAGACATTCCGGGATCAAATGTCGAACGGATAACTAAAACCCGACGCAAACATTTATCTACATTAGCAAATTCTATGGAAGGATTTTCTGATGAATGAGCCGTAATATTAGTTTTATGCAAAACAGCCATACAGGCAGCCTTTTCTTCATTGGCGAAATCAAATAGTCTGACAAACTCGCCTTGAATAGCAACAGCTTCTTCAATATCACCATCGATCAGGCATTTTTTATACCCCTGCCGAACTGCATCTTCAAAACCTTCTAGCCTCTCTAGCTCATCTCTATCCAACTCAGCCATCAATGCCAAGGCTTTGCTCGCTTTACCACCCCGGATCAATTCGAGGAATAGCTTTCCTTGCTCAATTGAATCTTTGGTGATTTCAGCTCCAGAAGCCTCAACAGGCTCCGTATCGTCATACGTTTCAGCATCCGGCTCAATATCCGCCAGACCCAGACTAATTTCGTCAGTCGGTTGTTTTTTTCGGGTATATCGTGCCGGAAAGGCAAGTTCAAGACTAAATTCATCAACTAACTTTTTCAAAAGCTCAAAATTAATAGCTTCCCTGCTAGTCATCTGCATAGTGGCCATATTCAATATCAAAAAACGAATATTAGGATTATCTGCCAGATCAAAATCTCTTGCAAAAAGCCGCTTGAATTCAAGGGTTATAGTAATATCTCCCCTTGCTAATATTTCGGTAAAACCATTCGTCACACACGCCTGGTAGTTCTCAACATCACGTAAATTAAGCTGAGACTCAAATCGATTAAAAAGCTCAAACACATTAGGCGAACCATCCTCTAAATATCGGCAAAAAACCTTTCTGATATAATCACCA
>JAJDCE010000119.1 GCA_029260985.1 Patescibacteria group bacterium
CATCATTTTTATTCAGCGCGTGATCCCCAGAGGTATTGTGATAATCCACCAGTAAAATCACTTCATTTTTACCATCATCCAATGCCTGGATGCTTTCAACAATTCCCTGATGAAAGGGGTACCAGTATTGCATCAGTAAATTTTCTTTCTCAATAGTCGTAAATTCTTGACCTGAGTGAAAAGCGGTACGGCCATAAAAATCAAACTCCCGAAAAGCATCAGCAGTGTTCGGCGCACGGTTTAAATCACATACAAGCCGGCTCACATCAGCCTTGTGTTTATAGCTAGCATTCGTAAATTCATCCAGATGATCCGTAAATGGATCACTGCATTTCCAGATGTCATAGTCCTCCAAGGAAAACCGGTCTCTCAATCCTTCATGAATGGTGCTGTGTGAATGTGGAGCGACTAGAATAATCGGTAACATGCTTTTATTTTTTAATTTCAATACTATATTATAACATAATAAAAATAATATAGCAAGTATAGTTCGCACAATAATCAATGTACAGGGCACCTCCCGCCACCCTCCTTGTCTGAACCACAGATTTACAGGATTGTATGGATAGCCAGGATGGATTCATATGATAATCCTGTTAAATCCATCTAGGTAAAATCTTTTAATCCAGAAAATCAGCGGTTCAGACAATATAAATAGGCTGAGTAGAGCTATTTTTTTGTATTATTAATCATCTCCCCAACACCCCCTAATCCAGGATAAATAAAATCCGTTTTCGTAAGCCCTTTATCTAGCCTTGCAGCATAAACCGAAAGAGGTGCTTTTATTTTTTCAAGCCGCTTCAGATATTGTGGGGTAATCACCAAATTCACCACCACAAAACGTTTAGATTTTCCGTAATTTTTTTGGTAAAAATCAACCACTTCCGCAATGCTGCCACCAGTAGCCCCCATCGGGTCAGGAATAATCACAATCGAACCTGTAACATTTCCTCCGATTTTAGATCCCAAAAGTGAGCTTCCTTCCACCCCATTTTTGGTCTCAATTCGCTGGCTCATAATATGATCTTGCCGAACTGACTTCGGATTTAGAATTTCAGTTAATTTGAGGTAAAAAAGATGAGAGGGTTGAATGCCGGCCCGAATCACATCGGCGATCACCACTTTTTGATTTTTTTTAATCCGTTTTCCTTTCCAAAGACCTCGTTTGTCCTGAGGGTAGATGCGAGTCTTTGCACTGACCATCTCCATCTCCAATTCACCGTCAGCAATGTGGCTGAATAAATTCGAATAAAGCTCATGTATCAAATGGCTGATTTTAGGCTGCATCGTTTTAGAGTCACCTAATTGGGCCAAAAGCGATAGGTTATAGGGAGTGCTGATGAGTTTAGTTTTCATATTTTTTAGTTTAAAGATCAGCCTAACCATACAACGAAATTGAATTAAATTTCAAATTTTTTGGATCATTACAAAAGCTTGTTAAATAACATCTAAAATTTAATGCAATAAGAAGTACTATTTTTTCAAATAATTTCAACAATCTTTTATTGGTGATTCCCCTCTGGTGTGATAAAATTTTAAACATATAAATATAGGTATCGAGAAATCCAGTTAAAGTAATATAAAAAGTTAATTCAAAAATACAGGCCCAAAGCGCAAAACGTCGCTTTTGAACTGTGTCAAAAGAAATGAAAAAGAAAAACAACAACACATTATGGGTCGCCATTGCTGCACTGATAATTTTCATCGGTGGGGTTATTTGGGGAATTGAGAGAAAGGCTGAAATTGGTAGGCTCGAAAATATGGTTATAGCCGATAAGCCAGTCATTTCTTTTAACTTTCTAGAAGATAAAAATCAAACCATTGAGATTAATGTTGGCCCAAAGGTGATTCGAATGGCCAGTGAGGGATTTGAAGGTAGCTACGAAAAAGAAGAGCTCACAACTACCTTTAAGCATTCAGATGGCAGGAAGGTGGATCGTTATATTGAAAGTAAAGAAGGTCTTAAGCATTTTACAGATTATTTCGCCGCTCCGCCCACTTGTGAAGAAACTTGTCTGGAGTCTGAAGTCTACACTTTCGAAAATGCAATCCTTCATAAGGCAAATAACGGAGAAGTAAAACTTTTCTATTTCGATGACCTCCAAGGCCAGGCTGCCGGAGCTGATCCAGATCTAGTATCTCATGCTGCCAGATCAATGCGCGCCGAGATGATCAAAAGCTTTCAGGAGACAGATGGCGCAAATTCACTATTTAAAATCCCAATTCCTTTCGTGATCAATGTGAATGGAGGCAAAATTCCAGTTGAATATACGGTGGGTGGTGAAAAGTCTGATCAGCTAACCATCAGGTTTAAGGCTCAGCCCGATCAATATCCACTGACATTGGATCCGACACTTCAGCTGCAAAGTAATATCACTGGGGAGGCAGCTAGTGATAGATTCGGATCAATTGTAAGGATTGCCGATATAGACAATGACAATGATGATGATCTAATAATAAGCTCCGTAGAATATAATAGCTGGCAAGGACGTGTTTATATTTTTTATAACGATGGATCTTATGCGACTGCAGCAGGCAGTGCGGATGTGATTATTACGGGTGAAACTATCGGTGATAGATTAGGGATGGAGATTGCTACTGGTGATATGGACAATGACAACGATGTGGATCTAATTATTGGGGCGAATGCCTACAACACCAGTCAAGGCCGTGCCTACATTTTTTATAACGATGGAACAGTCAATTTTGGCACTGCTGCTTGCTCCGGAACACCCGCTTTATGCAGCGCTGCGAATGCAGATATAATTATTACAGGAGAAGCTAGTAGTGTGTTTGGGTGGAACATTACCACGGGCGATCTGGATAATGATAATGATGCAGATTTAGCTATATCAGGAAGGGGGCACAACAGCTATCAGGGCCGTGTTTATGTCTTTTATCAAGATGCCACCTTGTGGGGCACTTCATCTTGTACAACGGGCTGTTCAGCTGCCGATGCAGATGTAATTATTACTGGCGAAACGATTGGTGATAATTTTGGAGGAAGTTTGAGAATTGGTGACTTAGATAGTGACACTGATGATGACCTGGCTATCGCAAGTAATTTTTATAACACCAGTCAAGGCCGTGTTTATATCTTTTATCAAGATGCCACCTTGTGGGGCACTTCATCTTGTACAACGGGCTGTTCAGCTGCTGATGCAGATGTGATTATTACAGGGGAGGCAGGTAGTAAATTTGGAGGAAGCCTTGCCACTGGAAGCTTAGATGGTGACACTGATGATGATCTGGCCATTGGAGCTTATGCATACAATACCAATCAGGGACGTGCCTATATTTTATATCAGGATGGCTCCTGGCCCACCACAGCAGGAGCAGCAGATGTGATTATTACAGGCGAAACGGGTAGTGGTCTCGGTTGGAGTTTAGCTATATCAGATATAGATGATGATACTGATCAGGATTTGATCGGGGGAGCCATAGAATATAACACTAATCAGGGGAGAGCTTACATATTTTATAATGATGGAACAGTCAATTTTGGCACGGCGACTTGTTCCGGAACACCTGCCTTATGTAGTGCAGCTGATGCGGATCTCATATTTACAGGTGAATCTACTGGTGATTATTTTGGTATTTCAGTCGCTTCAGGCGATCTGGATGACGATAATGACACGGACTTGGCAATAGGCTCCCATTATTACAATGCGGGAACCAGGCAAGGGCGTACTTACCTTTACTACCAAGCCACTTTAAGCGCACCCAGTACCACTGCCGGAATCACTAACCAAGCCCCTTTTCCAACAGCCACTCCATCCGATGGAGGCTCTTCAAGCTCCACGCCAACAATAGTAGGAAGTGATGCTACATTTACGGTAACAGCCAAAGATGTGAACGCCGATCAGTATTATTTGGCCATCTGTAAAACCGATGCGGTAACGGTTGGAAATGACACCTTCCCAACATGCGATGGCGGCAAATGGCCCGATGCGAATCCAACGGCTACTAATAGTGCTTCGCAGGCAACAGAAACCTACACAACTCTAGTGGGCGATGTTGGGTCAAACGCCTGGTATGCCTTCGTTTGCGATAAGCTGGCGACTGCCTCCAGCCCGGCTTGTTATCCAGCTAACGCAGCTGGTGATCAAGGTTTAGCCTTAGGAACCATTACTTTTACAGGCGTCCCCGTCGACGGAGCAACTGTAACAATAGATAGCATTGCATATGAGTTTGATACAGCGAATAATGGCATTAGTGCTGGAACCGAAGTCGATACGTCAGCTTCAGTAGTAGGTGCGGAAGTTGCCATTGCTTTGGCAGCGGTAGAAGCTGGAACCAGTTCACACATGATAGCTCGTTCCAATGTAGCTTATGTATACGCTGATACCGCAGGAGCAGCTGGTAACAGCATAGCAATGGCGGAAGCAGGAGATTCTGGAGCCGTCATCGCCCTATCCGGTGCGAATCTTGCAGGTGGAAGCGCTGATAACGCCTCACCGTTTGTTGTAGTCTCGGCCCCAGCTATAGGTACGGTCACTATCGGTGATACCTCAGGCGGAGGAGGCTTAAACCCAGCCACTGGAACAGCAACCATCGCTCCAGACGACACCGTATATTTCAATGCCGCCATTACCAATGGCACCGTCGACATGTACGTATGCGATAGCGCTGGATTTACTTATGGCGCCAGTCCAGCTTGTACCGGCACTGAAATCTGTAACGTTACAAGTGTAAATACCACCACCGATTATGCAGAATGCAGCAGTGCAACAGTGGCAAGTGCCCCTCACGCACATGGAACTTACACGGTTTATATTTACGCTCAAAATAGTAGTACTTATACAACGGCAACCGGCACTAATAATCACGACTATAGCGTAATCGATGTAGCTCCAGCCCTTGCCAGCTACACCGCCACCGATGCCCCAGCTCCCACAGCTGGAGGAAGTGATACGGTAGATTTCTCAGTTAGTCTTACTGATGGTAATGGAGATAATGATGTTACAGCAGTTGAAGGCGTCCTCTTCGATGATACGCTTGTCGGCAATAATTGTACTTCTGATGAAAACGATTGTTACATTGACACCACCTGCACTCTCACTAACGTCAGTACACCAGGTGCGGGTAAGTTAGCCACAGGGACTGACACGGCCCTAGGCGCAGATTGCCAAGTCACTTTCTGGTACAACGGAAATGCCAGCGCCAACTGGGAGGTACATGCCAACCCAACTGATGGGATCGGAAAAGAAACTGGCTTTGCAGATAGCACTGCAGATGTGACGAATCCAGCCCTTCAAGCCTTAGATCTGGTTCAAGCCAGCTTGGCTTATGGAACGTTGGCACTGGGTAAAACGTCATCAAGACAAACTTCAACCATTCAGAATATGGGAAATCAAACACTTGATGTGTTTATTGATGGAGACACCATGTGTACCGACTATGCCACATGTGCAGGAGACACTATTAATTTTGCTCAACAAAAGTGGTATCACACGGATACTGACTTCAACTGGGGAGCAACGGCTACAGCTCCAGGCCCTTACACACTTGTTGACACAGCCTCCGGAACCGATGATGAAACCGGTTGTCTTAACCGTGACATCGCTGTAAGAAATGACCACACCTTAACCACTACAAATGAATCCATTTGGTGGAAAATGCAAATTCCAATCAACCAAGCTCTAGGTTCTTATACCGGTCAGAACACTTTCTCTGCCGCCACAAGCACCACCTGCTCCGCCGCCCAATCATACTAACCCCTCATTGTCATTCCCGCGAAGGCGGGAATCTGGTAAATAGCTAATTAATATGTCACCAGATCCCGAATCAAGTCCGGGATGACAAAAAAGAGAATGAACCAATCAACCTTCAAATCATTGGTCAGCAACAAAACCCACTACTTTTTATTCGCATTATTTCTGGCGATAGCAATTGCTATTGGAGGAAAGATAAATGATAAAGCCGGAGTGAGCCAGGTTGAGCCAGCTAGAGCTCAAATCGATGTCCCAACGACAACAGGTATCAATAATGTATCACCGGTTATAACAGCAACCGTTTCTGATGGCGGATCAGCTTCAGCTACACCAACCAACGTGGGCAGTAATGTTACTTTTACAACAACAGCCAACGACATTAACAGTCATCAATATTATTTGGCAGCTTGTAAAACCGATGCAGTAACTGCTGGTAATGATGCAGCTCCTACTTGTGATGGTGGCAGTTGGGCCATCAGCACAGCCACCAATAGTGACAGTCAGGCAAGTGTTGCCTATACCACCCTAATTGGCGATGCAGACTTAAATGCATGGTATGCCTTCGTCTGCGATAAAGTCACAGGGGGAGGGGCTTGTTATCCTGCCAATGCCAATGGCGACCAAGGTTCTGCTTTGGGTACAGTGGTATTTTCAGGAATCCCTGTTGATGGCGCGACAGTAACTATCGATTCTGTAACCTACGAATTCGATACCGCTGATAATGGAATCAGTAGTGGAACAGAAATTGACAGCGCCAGTAGTCAGGGTGCGGCCGATGTAGCCGATGCCTTAGTAGCAGCAGAAACAGGAGCAAGTTCCCATATGGTTAGCCGCGGAGGTACCGTTTACGTTTACGCCGACACTGAAGGTGTAGGAGGTAATTCCATCGCCTTAGCAGAAGCCGGAGACACTGGAACCGTCATTGCCCTTTCCGGTGCTAATTTAGCTGGTGGAAGTGCTGATAACGCATCTCCTTTTATCGTAAACCACGTCCCAACATTCGGCACAGTTGCAGTTACCGATAATGCGGGTGGCGTCATCAATCCAGGCGATACTCTTCGCTTCACGCTTGCTCAGGCAGATATAGCTGACGCTGACACATCAGGAGGCCAGGACACCCTAAATATGTACATCTGTACCGATGCAACAACCGCATTTGATTACGGAAATAACTCCTGCACAGGCGGTGCTCTAATCTGCTCCGACACTGCTGTTAATCCGACAACAACGGATGCGACTTGTGACGAAACCGGAAATACTCTTGTTCCAACAACCGATACCAGAAGCACTGAAAACTTTAAAGTTTACGTAGAAGATAATCATAACTATCCAGGCACTGGTACCAACGCACAAAGTTATAACATCGTAAATTCTGCCCCAACCCACGATGATCCAGAAGTCGATGTCCATGCGGCAACTTTGCCAAACTCCGTCGGCTACTGGCAATTTGAAGATGGCCTATCAGCTACAGCATTTGATGATGAAGCCTCAAATGCTAATGATGGTTCATGTACAACTTGTCCCGACTGGACTGCGGAAGGGTATAGTGGAGGAGCTTATGATTTTAATGGATCAGATGATGTGATATCAGTTCCAGATAGTAATGACTTCAGTTTTACAGATGGTACAGGTAATGATCAGCCATTTAGTGTTTTTGCGTGGATAAACTTGGATCAGTTAATAGGAGGCGGCGATATGATTATGGCTAAGTACGATGCTGCGACAAACAATCGGGAATGGTATATGCAGTATAATCAAGGTACAGGCGGTTTAGATGCTGTTATGACTTTGGCTACCAGCTATGGTGATCGAATTGGAAGACGGGATACCAGCTTTGCTACAAGTGGTGCATGGGCGTATGTTGGCTTTACTTACGATGGCTCTGAAGCTTCAAGTGGTATAGATATTTATGTAGATGGTGTGGTTGCTGATGATACAGACTTTAATGCTGGTACTTATACCGGTATGACTAATGGCACTGCATCCCTAACTATTGGTGATGATTCTGGAGCTGGTGGAAATTTTGAGGGTAAAATCGACGAACCCCACATCTACAACCGCGCCCTCACCGCCGATGAAATCTCCCAAATCTACGCCGCTTACACTGGCCCACAAGAAACCAACCTCGTCAGCCATTGGTCATTTAACGATGGGCCGGATGGGTATACACAAGCGCTGAATTATAATGTGGAAGGTAATTGGGATACAAATGATGCAGTTTCACAATCTGTTATCAAAGACGGCAATACTTACAAAATGTGGTATAGCGGTTATGACAGCACTAACTACCGCATTCTTTACACGACCTCCACCAACGGAACCACCTGGACCACACCGGTTCAGGCCTTGAGTAATAATGTAGAAGGAAGTTGGGACACAACTCATGCTGGCAGCCCAAGTGTTATCAAGGATGGTGATACTTACAAGATGTGGTACAGCGGTTATGACGGTACTAATTACCGCATTCTTTACACGACCTCCACCAACGGAACCACCTGGACCACACCGGTTCAGGCGCTAAATATCAATCAGGAAGGTAATTGGGATACCACTGATGCTGCTGCGCCTAGCGTCATCAAAGATGGCACGACTTACAAGATGTGGTACAACGGTTCCAACGGAAGTAATTGGCGCATTCTTTACACCACCTCCACCAACGGAACCACCTGGACCACACCGGTTCAGGCTTTGAGTAATAACGTAGAAGGAAGTTGGGATACAACTCATGCTGGTAGCCCTAGTGTTATCAAAGATGGAAGTACTTACAAGATGTGGTACGACGGTAATAACGGAGTTAATTTCCGCATTCTTTACACGACCTCCACCAACGGAACCACCTGGACTACACCGGTTCAGGCTTTAAATTATAATCAAGAGGGAAATTGGGATACATTTTGGGCTGACAATCCTAGTGTAATCAAAGAAGGGAATACCTACAAAATGTGGTATAACGGGCATACTGGCACAAATTACCGCATCCTCTACACCAAAATCAATTACGACGATGAATTCGGAGCGAATGATGCGGTGATGGGTGGTGGAATAGCGCCGACTTTAGCAACCGGTTATTACGGTAAGGCTGTAGATTTTAATGGGACGAGTGATTACATTTCCGTGCCTCATAATTCAAGTCATAACATTCAAGATAATTTAACCCTTAGCGCTTGGGTAAAAAAGGAAGGATCATGTACAAACAACTGCATTATAGTAATGAATCAGAATGCTAGTACTGGTGGCGAAGCTGCTCTGCGATATGCCCTTGTCTGGAGGACTGATGGTACTAATGATATTTCATTTTCTTTTAACACAGGATCTTGGTCAGATGTTGTCATTACCACCTCATCTATTGAAGACAACACTTGGTATCATGTTACAGGAACATATGATGGAACTACTGCAAAAATCTACCTAAATGGAGTACTAGATAATTCAGAACTTAAATCAGGTCAGATATTAGCTACAACAGGTGGTACAATTGAAATCGGAAGAGAAACTGCCGCAGCAAGTGAGTATTTTAATGGAAAAATCGATGAAGTCCGTATTTACGATAACGACCTAACCGCTTCCGAAGTCCAAAACCTCTACTACGCCTCCAAATACCACGACTCTAACCAAGACCTTTCCTGTAAAGCCCTGACCCTAGATGATCACGATAGCGACACTATGACCACCATCTTCAATTGGGAAAAAGACGGCACTCCGATTACTGTCCTGAATATGCCGTTTGATAGCAATGTAACCTCAACCACTGCTGCTGCGGTGTTGGATTATTCTGGAAGCGCGAATCATGGACAGCTTGGAGCGGGCACAGCTGGTTATGTGCCAACGTGGTCAGCTAGCGGAAAGAAAGGAGGGGCTTATGATTTTGATGGAACAGATGATTATATCGAAATAGCTAATGATCAGTCCTTAGACTTTACCGATAATTTCACCCTGGAAGCATGGGTTAGGCCTGACTCCACAGCCAGTTACAATCCTGTTTTTTCTCGAGGCAGTGGGGACGCAGATGATTTTGAGGCATATATTACTGCGGGTGGTTTCTTTGTAACAGTCGATCGAGGCAATGGAGGAAATTTAGATTGGACACCCTTATTTAACAACCCTACCATTAGCCAATGGAACCACATTGTTTTAACCTATTCCGGATTTACCCTAAAGTATTACCTTAATGGCGTTTTAGATGGAACCGATACGGGATTGCAGAATCCGGAAGACACAAATAAACCATGGAGGATAGGGTGGCTTGAGCATTCCGCATTCGGAACCACCGATCATTTTGATGGAGTGATTGATGAAGTTCGGATGTATGATTCCGTTCTTTCTGCAGAACAAATCGCCCAAAACTACAACAATGGCAAACCAAGTTACAACACCATCGTTAATCAAGAAACGGCTGAAGCAGATGTGAGTTGGGAATGTAAAGCAGTAATTAACGATGCACAGTCGATTAATCCGGATTCGATTACAAATACTTCCAACACTATTTCTCCAAACAACTCCGCACCGGTACAAGCAGTTCCATCTTCTCGCGCCCATGCACTGCTTGATGCTAATTCAGTTGGCTATTGGCAATTCGAAGATGGTGACATTACATCTAGTATCCTCGACGAAACCACCAATAGTAACGATGGCTCTTGTACCAACTGTCCAACATGGACGGCGGAAGGTGCGATTGGTGGAGGGTATGATTTTGATGGAACGAATGATGTTATATCAGGATCTGATAGCGTCAGCCTTTCTGTTACTGGAGATTTAACAGTAGGAGGCTGGATAAAGTTGGGTGCTATCGATACCGAGCAGACTATCACCAGCAAATGGGACGAAACCACTGCTAATAATGACAGAAGTTACCGGTTATGGATCGATAGCAGTAATAATCTTAATTTTTCTGTATCCACTGATGGCTCCACTGTAGTAACCCACACTGGCACAACCACCACCTTTACAACGGGCACTTGGTATCACGTTATTGCCACCTACGACAATGCCGGCACTATGGATGTGTATGTAGATGGTTCTTCGGATGCCACTCAAAAATCCTCAGGAGTTCCTGCCAGTATAGATGACAACATTTCTAATTTATATGTTGGCGCTAAAGAAAATACATCGGGAACTACCGATACCTATTTCGATGGCTTGATCGACGAACCTCACACTTACGACCGCGCTTTATCAGCAACCGAAATCGCCAACCTCTACAGCAACACTTCCTATGTTTATGCCACTCACGATTTAGGTGTTGGCGGTCGTAAGATTAGCGATGCGGATAGCGATAGCATTTTTGCTACAGTGGATTGGCGTGAGAGCGATACTTCCATTGCAGTTTTAAATATGAGCTTTAATGAAAGTATTACTTCCACTGCTGCTGACGCGGTATTGGATTATAGTTCTTATGCAAATCATGGCCAGCTAGGCGCTGGTACAGTTTCTGTAGCACCAACCTGGACAAATGCCACTACTTGTGGGAACAATTCGGGCGGGTGTTACAGTTTTGATGGAGATGATCTGATTTTATTACCTCCAAGTGAATTCTTAAATACAGATACAACAGCTACAATGTGGTTTAAAACAACTACTGCTGAGGTAGATGTGGCATTATGGATAGGTAAATTTAACGATGTTAATAATAGATTCATAATCTATTTTCCAGGAGATGGTAAGGTTGGTACTTATATTAAAAATAGTGGCGGTGAAGTAAATGTGTTCTCTAATAGCACAGTAAACGATGGCAACTGGCATTATCTGGCAGCCATTAATGATGGTACAGGTTCAAGTATTTACATCGATGGGGTAAAGCAGACTGATGTTGATGCAACAGTCGCAAGATTATCTCAGATTGCAACACCTACTACTACATATATTGGGTTTCAGCATATATTAGGTGCGACATATCCTTTTAATGGCTCTCTTGACGAAGTCCAAATCTACGACCGCGCCCTCACGGCTGAACAAATCACTGCAAACTACAACGTCGGTAAACCGAATTACCAAGGCATAGCATATGGCGAAACCACGATCGGCGAAACCTGGTCAGCCAATGTGACTTTTACGGAGGGGAATAGTGAAAGTAGTACTACTATTGAGTCCAACGATGTTGAAATACTTGGATTTTCGGTTGATGCTTCCGATGGAAGCAGCTCTACCACAACACCTACCAATGTAGGTAGTGATGTTACTTTTACAGGTACAGCAAGTGTAGCGGGCACCAGCCAATGGTACCTAGCCATCTGTAAAACCGATGCTGTCACCGCTGGAAATGACGCAGCCCCAACATGTGATGGTGGCAGTTGGGCTATTAGCACCGCTACGACCGATGGGTCTCAGGCAACTGCAACCTACACCGCTTTGGTTGGAGATGCCGAATCAAATGCCTGGTATGCCTTCGCCTGCGATAAAGTCGCGAGCACTGCGACCTGTTCTACATCCAACCAAGGTACTGGTGATAGCGGCAGTCCATTTGTGGTTAATCATGCAGGCACCTTCGACTCTGTGCTATTTTCCGACTACCCTGCCCAGTTATTAACCGATGGGGATATGGAAACGGCCGGCACGACCGCATGGACAGTACTTAGCAATGCAACACTTAGCAAGCAAACTACTAGTCCTCATGGAGGCACCAATCTTTTAAGGGTAGCCTATAACGCTACCCCAGTCTATTATGCCTACCAAAACGTTACAACGATTGGCAGAACCTATCGCGCTACAGGTTACGCAAGGTCGGCTGGTGTAGACGTTCCAAATGTTTCAAAGGGGTCAGCCCTAATCTGGACTGGCACTAATTCGACTAGCTGGCAGTCTTTTGATGTTACTTTTGTGGCAACTGGCTCTTACGTTTACCTTGGAAGCCAAACTGGTGTAAGTGATTATGTTGAGTTTGATGATGTGATCGTTGCCGAGGTTAATCCCACTCAATTATTAACGGATGGAGATATGGAAACAGGGGGCACGGCTGCATGGACGGGAATAAGAGCGACAGTGGCAAAAACATCTACTACCCCTCATGCAGGAACTCAGGCCTTAAGAATAACAGGTACAGATACTTCACCTTATGGAGAACCAGCATCAGCTACCACAACAATAGGTGAAGTATATAGAATAACTGGTTGGGCCAGAGGTGATGGCACAGCTGCACCAAGCTTATGGGATAATGGATTTATATGGTCGGGTACATCATCTACAAGCTGGCAATCTTTCGATGTTGTTTATACAGCGGCATTTACTAAGCCTAGATTTTATACTGCTTTAGGGCAATACGTAGACATTGACGATGTAATTGTATCTGAGATCGGCACTATTGAACCCGGAGAAACAGTTAAATTTACCCTTCCCAAAGAAAGCCTAAGCGACTCCAATGGAGATACAATGAATATGTACATCTGTAGTGGAGAAACGGATATGGGTGGTGTAACAACCGCATTTAATTATACTGCCAATACTTGTACTGGTGGAACATTGCTTTGTTCCGTGACAGGTGTTGATCCAAGTACGACCGATGCCGTCTGCCACGATACCCAGAGCATAATAAGCGTACCAACTGCACATGGTACATATGATGTTAAGGTGTATGTAGAAGACGTAAATAGCTTGGCAGCTACAGGAACCGCAACTCAGACCTTTACCGTTGAAGATGTTGCCCCCGTTTCGACCGGTTACACCGCTACCGATGTTCCGGCTCCAACCGCAGGAGGCAGTGACACCGTCGACTTTAGTGCAACTTTAACCGACGACAACGGTGATAATGATGTAACAAATATAAAAGGAATATTCTTTGATGATACAGCAGCAGAAAATACCTGCACAGCCGATGAAAATGATTGTTACATCGATACCACTTGTACTTTAACGTCGGTGAGTACTCCAGGAACCGGTAAAACCGCTACGGGTATCGATAATGCCCTTGGAGCCGATTGCCAGGTAACAGTTTGGTTCAACGCCAACGCCTCCAACTGGGATGTGAATGCCGTGGCAACCGATGGAAACGGCGAGACAACGTTTGCGGATGCTGGGGTAACTATATCAAATGTCTCACTCCAAGGAGTTGATGTGGTTGAAACCTCGATCAGTTACGGTGCCGTTGAAATTGGCGGCACATCAGCCTCGCAAAACATTTCACTTGGTAACGCTGGTAACCAATCTATGGACATGCTGCTTCAGGGAACCGACTTGTGTATCGGTAGCTACAGCGCCACATGCCCTGCTGAATTCATTCCAAGAAGCTCTCAGCGATGGCATCACAGCGATTCGACTTTTGATTGGGATAACTCGGCAACGGGTGATGGGCCTTATCCATTAGTTGAAACAGCAGGCACAACAAGTGGTTCAACCGGTTGTATCAATCACACCCTCCGTAAAAGAGACGACCGAACCTCAACCAGTGAAACCAATCAAGACCTTGTTTGGAAACTGAGAATACCAAGTGGTCAGCAAGTTGGCTCTTATTACGGCCAGGTAACCGTGTCCACTACCTCCAGTTGTGGCGCAGAAACTTGTGACAATACTACCGATGACGATGCGGACGGACGAGCCGACTGTGCCGATCATCACGATTGCGATTTCCATCCTCATTGCATGGAGGCTAGTTTGAGAATGACCGATTCAGACCATGATCCGAGTAACAACCGAACCCTTGATCAAAGTGAAAACTTAATTCATGCCACCTTTGGTGACGGAGCCACCTCAACCACTTTCCCAACCAAGCAGTTCAGGCCTTCATATTCTTTTGACGGAGGTGATTACATGGATATGAACAACACCTTCTCCACTTACCTGACCGGAAACCAGATGACGTTGATGGCGTGGATAAACACCACTCAAACCACAGGTGAAATGAAGGTAATTGATGCGGTAGATAGCAGCGGTAATGGGTTCTCACTAGGGCTCTCTGCCAACGAAGTAAAAGCCTGTAACAAAAATGACTGTTTAGTCAGTTCCGGATACACTCCGGCCGATGGCGTTTGGCACCACATTGCAGTCACCTATGAATCCAGCGATCTTGAAAAGATCTACATGGACGGCCAGGTGATTGCCACCCAGACCAATGCAGGCGCTCAAACCCTCACCTCTGCACTAGACGCTCAAATCGGCCGAAGCGCTTTGACTTCCGACTACTTCACCGGAGAAATCTCTGATGTGAAGGTATTCGACTATGCCATGAACCTGAAACAGATTAAAAACCTGTTCCATGAATTGTTGAGTTTATGGAAGTAGATTCTCCTATCTTCTATCAGTCAATTGACTACGGCGCTAATACTTTTCAGACTACTGCTAGTGCTACTTGTAGTAATGGGGAGAGTTATTAAGCCACGCTTCTATATTCTGCCATGTGATCATCTATTAACGTGCGATTTAACACAAGCTCTTCTAATTTGTCTCTGGATCTTATAACCAATTTTTCTGTTTGCGCATCAAGTTTTCTATCTAAATTTCTTGACATAATTCCCTGCATTCTTTCAACAATTAATTCAATTATACCTTTTCCACTCAAATCCGATACGGAGATGTCTCTTACAAGTAAATCTTTATATTCATCTGAATAAGTGTCTTTTAAAAGGCCAGGGTCTCCAAAAAATACACCGAACCCTTGCAGACCATCATTTTTGACAGATAGTGATCTATCTAATAATGGGTAATCTGATTGTTGATCTCCTGCTGCGAATACGACCTTTCCTATTTTTGCCATCAGAGTTGCCTTGTTTCTTGGTAACCCTGTGTGATGCTTAACATTTCCTGTATACCTACCATTACTATCAATATACAATTCCATCGCATGACATCGCTCATCAATTCCCAATACACTTCTGAATCCGGAAACAGCTTCTGCCGGAGTACCGGTAATAAGCGTTGGCATAATGTGTACTTTTTTCAATAACCCGATCAACGGTCTGGCATGGCTCCATACATGCTGTTCCGCATCCCCCAACATCTGCACTTTGCCGCCATTTCCATTTCTACTTTCAAAATCACCTTTGCACCATTTCTCGCCCCACATAAAAACGTCTATCGCCCTAAGGTCCTGCATTACTTTTGCGAATAGATTATCTGTTGTTTCAATAAAATTTATATATTCCTGGTGTGTAAATTTTCTGCCTACTTTTTTCATCTCTCGCCATTCATCAAATTTCTCATTAAGATCTTCTAATGCTTTGCGGTTTCTCTCCTGAAACTCTTTGGGTAATTCATTAAGCAGTCTATCGAATTCAGATTCACCTTGAGGCGTAGTAAAGCTTTCTATAAAGCGTGCCATTGTAAATGCATCGGACAATGTACCATCTAAATCTAAAACTGCAGCTAAATGATTCTGATATTCCGGAGATCGTAAATCTGGTAATTGTTTAACATTTTCGTAATAACATCCTTTTGGAATTATTATAGTTGGAGCCTCTACAATTAATGGTGTAGCTAATGCTATCTCACGCTCCTCAAATGCCCGAACCACTGTTCTTGCCTTTTCATATTGCTGACGTTTTTGTCCTTTTAGGTGGCGTTTTGCCTGCGGTATTATCCTTTTTACATCTGCGGGTGATAATGAGTCGACATCTATTGCGCTAAAATTATCAGGCGGACCTAAATCTTCCCAATTTATACCAGGATCATCAGGGCCTTTAATTGCCACAATATAAGGGTAAACTTCATTTTGCCAAGCCCTGACAGCCATTTTTGCTCCGTCTACACCATCTTGCACAAAGGCCAATGAAACATCTTCTTCTACCTCAGCAGTACCACCGTTTATTTCGACCACATCTGTTATGGGGCTTGTAACTAACTCTTGTCCAATCTCTGTATTTTCTGCAATCTGTATCTTGCCTGCTGATACACCAGCTCCCTCTAAACATTGTTGTACTTTTTCACGCACATTTGTGCTTTTGTGAACAATTAATGCATAAATTTTAGGCAATAAAACATCTTGCAATTCATCTAATACTGCACTTTGTATATTGTGCTCTTTGTGTTCAGATATTTTATCACTTGATATTATGCAGCTTATGGAGTCAGCATCGTCCCTTATTTCTGTATAATAAGAACTGACAAATTGAATAAATGACGGACCTCCTAATATGCCATCATAAAGCATTATATCTATCTTATTGTCTCCCAGCCTTTTTATTGCATCATTTGCTACTTGCGCGAAGTGTACATTTTTAGCTCCAAATTCTTTTAACTGCCTTTTTATGGCTGTAATATGATCTTCATCAAATATGCCTGCTATTAACACATTGTATTGCTTCAATGGCAGCTCTGGATTAGAAAGATTTTCCGCCCCTTCTGCCTGACCAGGCTGTGCACCTGCACCACCTTCCTGCACATCAACCACTTCTAATTCATCGCCCTCCGCAACCTCTCTTCCCTCTGTTTTATCCGACGGCGTTTCTGCCATAAATTATAGTTAAGGCGATTATTTTAACATAAACTAAAATTAAGTCAATACTATCTCCCAAAATCCTTTTATACTAGAATTACTTACAGCACTACAGAACTAAAAATGAGACTCTTCATCGCCATCAATGCTCCACAAGAACTTCACTCCTATTACAGAGGATTGCAGAGGCAATTCCCTGATTTAAAACCAACCAGAGATTTTCACCTCACTTTACAGTTTTTAGGGGATGGAATCGAAGACATCAGTGAAATCATCGGCAACTTATCAAAAATCAAATTCAAACCTTTTAAAATCAAAATGGGAGACATTATGCCTTTCCCAGATGACGTCAGTCCAAGAGGAATTTGGATTGAATGTGAGTCTAATTCACTAAAAAACTTAGCCCAAAAAGTTCAAAAAATAATGGCGAGTTTAGGCCTGATGCCAGACATGCCTTTTAAAGCTCATATCACTTTAGGCCGATACAAAAAACCGCCATCCAAATCACCAAGTAAAACTAAGGGTAAACCACAAGAGTTTCGAGTAAGCCAATTTTGCCTGGTGCAAAGCCATTTAGACTCAGAAAGACCAAAATATAAAACTCTTGCGACATTCCCGAAGTAGTGTCTAGCTTCTTGTTAAAATAACTGTAACAGATATAATTTGTTGGTGTATTTAATTATGCATTTATTTCATAATTTTTAATCTATGAAGACCAAATTTATTAAACGGCTTGCAGGCCTGATGGCCTTTTTAATGTTAGCCACACAAATTACCATTCCGGCCTATGCCGCAAGCACTGGTGCATGCTCCGGCCATGATGGAGTTAGCTGTAGCGCTGGAGCCGATAGCGATGGTAGTGTTATCTGTAAGGATGAATGGAAAGATAGTTCAGTATTATATGCTGATATGAAAGATGAATGCGGAAATGATTATGTCGATCCTGCTGGTGCAGCTGCCACCACAACAGATGCCGATGATACTACTACAGACAGCAATACATCAGCAGATGATGTTTCTACAGGTGGGAGTGGCGGCGATGATTCAGCGACTCCAACTCTTAGTGAAGAAGTTGATGTCACCAATGTTGTCGATGTTTTATCTGATGATGTTGATGATGAAAATTCAGAAGATGGCGATGATTTAGTGGATGAGGCTGTTGGAGACCTTCTAGAAGATCTAGAGGGTGAAGATGAGGATGGGGCAGCTGATGCCATTGCAGATGTTGAAGAGGATATTGAAAATGAGATCAATGACATTGAAAAGGACATCCAGAAGAACCCAAAAATGCGCGCCAAATTGCTTAAAAAGATCATGCACCTAAAGCAACTTCGCACTAAATTGCGCGTTAAACTTCTAAAAAAACACATTAAGCTGGCAAAGCGGATAAAGAGGGAAGTGGAAACACGCAAGCTTTATGAAATTCGATGGGGGCAGTTAACCGGCAAGCGTCAGCGATGCAAAGGGCTTAAATTAAACGACCTTAAAACAGCTCTTCAAGATCGTGAAATTCCTGAAAAATGCCAAAATGATGTTACCAAAGTTGATTATTCCGGTAAGATCTCAGTCGATAAGGGGGAATTGAAAATCCACAAAAAAGTCCTTTTTGAAAAGAATGATTCCGTTGTCACCGAAAGCGGCTCTTCCATTGCTTTTGATTCAGTGATCGCAGGTCACTGGGATGGTTTGATTATAGAATACAAACCGGATGAAGGTCAGGATGAAAAAGTGAACGTTAC
>JAJDCE010000120.1 GCA_029260985.1 Patescibacteria group bacterium
CCCACAACATACTATTTTACTCAAAATAAAAACTGTCATCGAAATTAGCTCCGATATTTGTACAAGACTGACACTTGCCCTTGCTCCATAATTTATGGTATAATAATAAGATAATTTCTAAATACTCAATTTTGGATCTAGACAATCTGTTAAATGAAGTAATTTCCTCAAAATCTCCCGATCTGCATTTGCAAGTGGGGCAGCCGCCTGTTGTAAGGCTTAAAAACGGAGATATTGCAGCGCTGACAAAACATGAACCTCTCAAAAAAGAAGAAATTGAAGAGGTAATTCAAAAAATCACAAACCCAACTCATAAGGAACGACTGGAGAAAAATCTGGAGCTGGATTTTTCACATTCCGTGAAGGGACAGGGTCGGTTTCGTGTGAATGTGTTTTATGAGCAAAACGGACCTTCGATTGCGTTTAGAATGATCGGTGAAGAGATCCCGAATTTTGAAGCGATCGGACTTGGCAAAGAGGCAGAAGAATTATGCCAATTGCCTCACGGACTGGTATTGATCACCGGGCCAACGGGAATGGGTAAGTCGACCACACTTGCGTCCATGATCGATTACATCAATCAGAACCGGAGCGCTCACATCATCACCATCGAGGATCCCATCGAGTATTTGTACAAAAGCAAGAACTGCCTTGTGACGCAGCGGGAAGTCAATGTTCACACTCATACCTTTTCCAACGCCATCAAATCAGCCCTCCGTCAGGATCCAAATGTGGTAATGGTAGGAGAGATGCGTGACCTGGAGACCATTGCCGCAGCGATTACGCTCGCTGAAACCGGTCACTTGGTTTTTTCAACCCTTCATACGCCGGACGCGGCTCAGACCATCGATCGAATCATCGATGTATTCCCGGCCTATCAGCAGCAGCAGATACGAGCACAGCTTGGAACCACTCTTAAGGGAGTTATCGCGCAGGTTTTAGTGCCTCAGGCGGATGGCAACGGGCGAGTGGCTGCAAGAGAAATCATGCTGAGCAACGATGCGATCAGGAATTGCATCACTCAGGGCAAAATCCATCAAATCTATTCCATGATTCAATTGAATTCTAGCGAAGGAATGAAGCTAATGGACCAAAGCCTGGAACAGTTAGTAAAAGAAGGAGCAATCACTAAAGAGGATGCGCTCTCTAAAGCGCATGACATTGACGCCTTATTTGACGCCCTAAAAAATTTATAAAATGGATGAAGTAAATAAGACATCAGGGGCGTTGGCTGAAGTTCAGGCTATTTTAGAATTAGCAGATGAAAAAATGTACCAACCGGGAAATTTGATTTTTGAAGAAGGTAAGGAAGACGCAAATTTTTACATCATTTTAAAAGGGGAAGTTGAAATCCAAAAGAACACAATAGATAAAACAGTCAAAGTAATCGCTCAATTAGGCGCCGGTGAATTTCTTGGGGAAGGGTCGCTTTCTGGCAATGTGGTTAAACCGACAACTGCAAAAGCTGTTTCAGAAGTAACGGTAATGACTGTGTCGCTGGATAAGTTTAAAAGCCTGATTAAAGATAGGCCAAATGTGGCGATCGATTTTCTTCTCTCTGTTTTAGGATCTGTTGGTGGCAGGCTTTCAAAAACCAATACAAAATTACTTGCGATTTATGAGATGAGCGAACTGACTGACATGTATGGCGATGACCTAAAAAACCTCAGTATAAATATCATTCAAAAGCTCATATCGCTCACAGAAAGCAATGCGGGAATGCTGCTATTAAAAAATCCATTCAGCAACGACTACCGTGAAGTGTATTCATCTTCTCCGCATTTGAGCCTAGAGGAATTGAAAGAGTTAGACCTCAGTAAAACACAGAAAATAAGCCGCAACGATGGACAGTTTATGATCGTTGACATGAAAGAATTGGGCAGCATTGTTCTTAAAAGAGAAGAGGGCGCGTCGGAATACGACACTTACCAAATGAGATTAGTTATCTTGATCGCAGACCTGATTGCCAATAATATAAAAGAGGCTTCAGAAAATGCATCTGAAAAAGCAAAAAAAATGCTCCACCAGCGACCTATTGGACTTTAAACTATGGAAAATAAAGAATCAAATGCACCGGAAATAAAAAAAGAAAAAGAGCTCGCCTCCATCAGTTATTTGTGGATCTTTAGCATCTTTATTTTGCTCGCCAAACGAGACAGCGCGTTTATCCAACATCACGCCAGAAGGGGATTGGTCCTCTTTATATTGTCGATTTTGCTGTGGATTTTCCCATTTCTTCGCTACGGAGAATTCTTAGTTCTCATCCTCGCGATTCTCGGGTTTATTAAGGCCGCACAAGGAGAAGAAAACCACATCCCCATTCTATCCGAAATTGCAGACGGCACGCTTCGCTTCAAGCATCTGAAACACTATTGGCATCACACCAAGCACGGGGCGATTAAAGTGGTGAAACCCGATCATATAACGCCTCAGATCACTCAGGAATTAAAAGATCAGGAGCATGAACTTTCGGAACAGGAAAAATTGCTGCAAAAAGAAAAACAATTGATCGAAACAGAAGAGAAAAAACTGTCTGCCCTTTATCACAGAGTTCAGGACGATGAGAAAAGATTAGACGCCCTATCAGATGACGTACATACACTTGAGACAGAGGTAGATAAACTGAAAAACGACTAAAGCAAAAGGCTCCAGAATCTGGAAATTGCCATCAGACTTGTAGATTTACAAGTTTTTAAGTTTTCAAGTTTTCAAGTTTAGGGTAAGATGATCTAAGAAAATAAACCCTTTCAAAATGTACAAACGAATCATGCTTAAAATATCCGGTGAAGTACTGGGTGACAAAAAAGGCGAAGGAATTGATCCGGAATCTCTGACAAAAATCGCCAAAGAGATCGTAAAAGTCCAGAAGGAAGGAATCGAAGTGGTGATTGTTTGTGGCGGTGGAAACATTTGGCGATATCGAGATACCAAGAAAGCAGGCATTGAAAGAACCACCTCCGATTATATGGGAATGATGGCTACGATTATGAATAGCGTTGCCCTTCAAAGTGCCATCGAAAAACTAGGTGTTCATAGTCGGGTGGCCACCTCACTCGATCTACCTCAAATCGCAGAACCTTATATAATGAGGCGAGCACTGAGACATCTGGAGAAGAAACGAGTCGTCATTTGCGGAGGGGGAACGGGAAACCCTTACTTTACAACCGACACAGCCGCCGCTCTTAGAAGCGTGGAGCTGAACTGCGATGTAATCCTGAAGGCCACGAAGGTCGATGGTGTTTATACCGCAGACCCTGAAAAGGTGAAGACCGCTAAGAGGTACGATCAGCTGAGCTTTCAGGAAGCTATTGAAAAAGACTTAAAGGTTATGGATCAAACTGCCTTCTCTTTATGCCGAGAAAGTAAAATGAAAATCCTGGTTTTCAACATGCATAAAAAGGACGCCATTTTAGAAGCCGCTAAAGGTAAAAAAGTCGGCACCCTTGTTTCATAAGGACTAAGAACTAGGTTGTCTGCTTAGTCCGTAGTCCTTAGTCCCTAGTCCTCGCAATAATTATTAACAAAGTAAAAATGGATGAACTCATTAAAAAATGCCAAGATGCTATCGATCACCTGCACGTAGAATACGTAAAGATTCAAACAGGTCGAGCTACGGCTGGGCTTGTAGAAGATATTTCCGTAGACAGTTACGGCGCTAAAATGCCTTTAAAAGGAGTGGCCACCATCACTATTCCGGAACCCAAGCAGATCGCCATTCAGCCCTTTAATAAGGATCAGCTGACGAATATCGAGAAAGCCATTATGGAGGCAGACATCGGACTCGTGCCCCAAAACGATGGAAACTTCATCCGTCTAAACATTCCGCCATTAACTGAAGAAAGACGAAAAGATTTGGTAAAAATGGTTCACCAATTTGCCGAAGACTCTCGAATTTCTGTAAGGAATGCCCGCCATGAAGCTCTCAACGCACTCAAGCAAATGGAAAAAGATAAAGAGATCAGCGAAGACGAGCTTCGCGGAAAGGAAAAAGAAGTGCAGGAGAAAGTAGACGAATTTAACAAAATGATTGAAGAAGCCTCAAAGAAAAAGGAAACTGACGTCATGACCATTTAATCTTTCAGGACTAAGAACTATGGACTACAGACTAAGTATCAACTTAGTTTCATCCATATACTCAACCTAGTCCCTAGTCCCTAGTCCCAACAAATGATAATTACAGTAATCGCCTTCATCATCATCTTCTCAATTCTCATTCTCGTTCATGAGTGGGGTCATTTTGCAGCGGCACGGCGGGCAGGTATTAAAGTGGAAGAGTTTGGAATTGGCCTCCCTCCACGCGCAAAAGCACTACACAAAGATAAGAAGGGAACCATTTACTCGTTAAACTGGATTCCGTTCGGAGGTTATGTCCGTTTATTTGGAGAGGACTCATCCGATCCAAAAGTGCTTAAAGATAAGCGAAGTTTTGCTAGTAAGACGATGGGCCAAAGAACTCTCGTTGTGGTCGCTGGAGTATTGATGAATTTTCTGCTCGCGTGGGTCCTGATTACTATCGGTTTCACTTTTGGTATGAAGCCCTTCCTGGTCACGCAAGCTGATTTAGATACGGGTATAGAACAGGGAATCGTTGAGTCTCAAAAGATTTTCTACATCCATGATATTGATAAAGGCAGCCCCCTAAGTAAAACAGAGATCGTAGAAGGGGATTACATTATTGAAGTCAACGGCATCACGGTTGCAGAAGGGGTCGATCTTTCAACTATTATTAAGCCCGATCAACAGGCGACGATTAAATACGTGCACGAAGAAAGAGAAAGCATCGCAACCGTACTGGCAAATGCTGAGGGAAAAGTTGGCATGACTATCTCTCTTGAAAACTTTATCTCAGATGTAAAAGAAGTCAGCTATCCTTTTTACATTGCTCCGGTAAAAGCCTTTTCAGAAGTATGGAGACTTTCTGTGCTCACCGTGAAGATGATTGGGAATGTGGTCGTAAGTTTAGTGGCTAAATTCACCGTTCCTGAAGGGGTTGCAGGCCCAGTCGGAATCGCTAAGATGACCCACTACTTCGCCCAGCAGGGCTTTATGGCCCTCGTTCAGTTTACAGCGCTTCTTTCCATTTCATTAGGAGTCATCAACATCATGCCTTTCCCAGCCTTAGACGGCGGACGCTTCCTATTTATTGCTTATGAGCTTGTTGCCAGGCGGCGGGCGAATGCAAAGGCTGAGGCCATTGTTCATACGATAGGCTTCGCCCTGCTTATGCTTCTGATACTGGCTATTACATGGAATGACATAGTTAATCTGTTCTAACTAATCAGTCATTCTGAATTTAATTCAGAATCCCATGTTAGTGGTCTGGGATCCTGAAGCAAGTTCAGGATGGCGGTTTGGATTTTTTATGACGTTTGGAAAACTGTTGTCGGTTTTTTCAACAGGCTAAATAATGTTAGACATGTCGTCGAATTCGACGACACTTTTTAGGAGTGTATATAATCATTTCTAAACTCACGCAACTGTATTTGAAAAATCAAAAATGGCTTTAAAAAGGGCGATTCAAAAACCACGATAGTTCATCACAACTTTGCATGTACCACGTCAACTGATCTGAATTGATCTTTCCTCCAAACTCAGTAAACTAGAAAGCCCAACCGCCTGTCTCAAAAAAAGAACCACCCAAAAACAAGACGAAACACAACGGACGTCTCGCTTTAATTATTGTCCGAAGCACCATATTCAACGCCTTTTTATTTTCTACAATTTCCATCCGATTATGAATTTAAAAGACCTATGGCTTGCCATCATCACCGATCTCGAGAAGGATATTAATAGAGCGAATGTGATCACGTGGTTCAGGAACACCGCGCTCCTCAAAGTAGAAAATGGAGAGATGACTGTAGGTTTACCGTTGCCTATGTTTTTGAGTTGGCACGCTCAGAATTATGCTGATGTGACACTAAAAATTGCCCAAAAGCACCAAGCCGATATCAAAAAGATCGCCTACGAAGTCGACATCACCCTAAACGATAAAGACCCACGGGTGATCGATCTGCTCAAGCACTTCCCGATGAAAGAGTCCCGGAAGCTCCCGAATAAAGCCGAAGTTAAGCTCGCCGGTGGAGTGATTTCCAAAATGTTCAACCCTCGTTACAGCTTAGACAACTTCACCATCGCTCCGGAAAACAGACTGGCTCACGCTGCCGCCCAAACCGTTTCAAAACATCCAGGCGAAAACTACAACCCTCTGTTTATATATGGTGGAGTAGGATTGGGAAAAACTCACCTCCTCCAATCAGTAGGTCGGGAAATTTTACGTAACGATCCTTCTAAAGTAGTGGTCTACACAACAACAGAGAGTTTCACCAATGAATTAATCGAAGGAATTCAGGCGCGAAACATGAACCGCTTCCGCAATAAATACCGAAAAATCGACACATTGATCATTGATGATATTCAATTCATCGCCAATAAAGACAGAACTCAGGAGGAATTTTTCCATACTTTCAATACACTATACGATGCAGGAAAACAAATTCTGATCAGCTCCGACCGACCTCCACAGGAACTAACCTTGCTCAATGATCGCCTCACGTCTCGTTTTGAATCCGGAATGATCGTAGATGTTAAAATGCCGGACTATGAAACCAGACTCGCCATTCTCAAAAATAAATGCCAGATCACTCAAGTTTTCATCAGCGATCAGGTACTTGAATTCATTGCCTTCAATATCGATAGCTCCGTTCGCGCCCTCATTGGTGTGCTCAATCAAGTGATCGCCCAATACGAGTTAGAACATGTAGCGCCCACCGTAAAATCAGTGTCCGAAATCATCAAACGAACTCAGAAAGACATTAAAATGATCGGCTTCATTAAAGATGACAAAACCCCTCATCAGGCCGTAACCATCGAGCAGCTCACCGATTTCGTCACCGATTATTACACCATTCCAAAAAGTGAAGTTCTCGGCGAATCAAGAGCTCGGGAATACTTACTGCCTCGTCAGGTTATTATGTATTTGGCCAAATCAAAACTTCGAATTTCCCTTGCTAAAATCGGCCAGTATCTCGGCAACCGCAACCACACCACCGTGATGAACGCCATTAGCCGCATGCAAACTCAGCTCCAAAGTAACCGCCAGCTCCTTTGCGATGTCAACGCCATCACTCGAGAAGCCGGAATACACTAATTAAGTGCGAGTGCGAGTCTCAAGTCTCAAGGGTTATTATGAGATTATTTTTTCATATCAAAAAAAACAGAAGTGATCAAAATATTATATGTTAAACAATCACTTGAGACTCGCACTCGCACTTGAGACTTGTCTATCGGCAGAAGGTTTCAATGAAGCTCCCGTTAAAATTAGCGAGCTCTTCTTTGATCATTTCCACTTCCTCAGCAGTCACTCCTTCATCCACAATACTGTCGTGGACGATCTGAGAAGACTGGTTATGAACCATAGCCTCCTCAGCAACGGTTTTTTCAATATGAGCTGATAGGGTCATTTCCGTCTTGCAACGGTCACAAACCACATCAAACATACAATCGGAACCCACGATATCCGTGATCTCGATATTGTTTGGAAGGATTCGAGCGGTACATTCAGGGCAGTCTAGCGACTGAGAAATCTGAGATATAATCTCATGTATATCGTGTTGGTTCATTTGTCTTTTTTTATTTTAATTTTTGATCCATAAAAACGAATCTAACAATTATAGCAGATTCACTCCGAAAAATCAATCCTAAAACTGACCCGAATGGAATCAATGGGGCCTACAGGAACAATTCTCCTTTATATAAGGTGCCCACAGGCCATCCTCTTAGCTTCTGCCCAATGAACGGGGTCACTTTACCCAATGACTGGAAATCGCTCGCTGAGACCTCTTTTTCGAGGTTAAGATCAATTAGCGTTAGATCAGCACGCGCACCTTTTTGAATACGTCCGACAGCCAGATTAGCGAGTTTTGCGGGCTGATAGGTAAGAAGATCAATTACCCTCATCAAATCGATTCCTTGTTTGAAATGAAGCTCGTCGATAGCCGATGGAATTAAAATCTCCAAGCCGGTAAACCCAAAGGCTGCATTCTCCACATCTCTTTCCTTTTCCTCAAGGCTATGGGGCGCGTGATCAGTAACCAAAGCATCCACAGTGCCGTCCTTAATTCCTTCGAGTACCGCTTGCCGATCCGCTTCGGTTCGAAGTGGGGGATTAACTTTAGCAATGCCGCCTTTTTCTTCAACTTCTTTATCAGTCAGCGCAAAATGATGAGGCGTTACATCGCAGGTGATCAAGTCAGAATCTTTTTTAGCTGCACGGATCAAGTCAATTGATTCCTTGGTGCTCAGGTGAGTCATATGAGCTCGTGCGCCTGTCTCAAGCGCAAGTCTGATACCCCTTTCCACCGCCTTCCACTCTTTTTCGTTGGATTGGCCGGGCACCGCAAGTTTGCGACTGATTTCGCCCTCATTCATCACACCATCCGGGCTGATAGAATCCATTTCAGGATGAGTCATGACGATTAATCCTAATTCAGCAGCTTTCACATAAGCTTCCTTTAAAAGCCCCTCGTCATTCACATCAAACCCATCATCGGTAATAAAAGGAAGTCCCATGGCTTTATATCGGTCGAACTGCGCCAAAGCCTTGCCGCTGAGTCCTGATGTAATCGCCCCGGCAATCAATACATCCACATGCCCGTTTTCAGCAATAAGATCCATGTACGCTTTGATCGATTCCTCACTATCCAGAGCCGGTTTGGTGTTGGGCATAGCAAGAAGGGTAGTCACCCCACCATGTCGTGCCGCCAACGTGCCTGAATGAATGGTTTCTTTATGGCTTTGTTCCAAATCACGTAGGTGAACATGAAGATCAATAGCGCCAGGAATCACCAAAAGACCAGACGCATCAAACGCTTCAATGTCTAAAGGCTTTTGAGCGGGATTGATCACAGTAATTCGCCCATCTTCAATAAGAATATCAGCTTTTTGGTCGAATTTTGTTTCAGGATCCATGACCCGCCCGCCTGCTATTAGTAGTTTTTTCATATTCTCTATTGTACTTCATGTTGCGGCTCATCACTTCATGTTGCGGCTCACGTTGGGGTCAGTTAGATTTTCCCCAATTTGAGCACCGATTTGAGCCACTACTGGTTATAATTTTTCCATAAGTTTTTAAGAAGCGCCATCCGCATATAAACCCCATTCTCAGCCTGTCTAAAGTAAGCACATTGAGGCAAAGCATCGACATCTGTTGTGATCTCATCTACACGAGGGAGAGGATGCAAGACTCTCATCTCAGGCTTACCAGATTTTACAAGGTCAGCGGTAAGTACATAGGAGCCTTTGAGTTGGTAATATTGATCCAAATCCTCAAACCGTTCCTGCTGGATGCGAGTCATATATAGGATGTCAATTTCCGGCATATGTTTATTGAGCTCACTGGATTCCTCAAATTCAATACCTTTCTCTTTCAGCATATCCAGGTAATTGTTGGGCATTTTAAGTTGCTCGGGGCTGACCAGGATCACCTTCTTAATGTCATAAAGAACAAACAGATGAAGTAGTGAATGTACCGTGCGCCCAAATTTAAGATCTCCTACCAAAGCAATTGTGAGTCCATCAATCTTACCCATCTCTTTGTGAATCGTATACATATCCAGGAGCGCTTGAGTGGGATGCTGGTTGGCCCCATCGCCTGCATTGAGGAAAGGGCTTTTGGTGACTTGGCACGCTTCAGCCGCCGCTCCTTCTTTAGGATGACGCATCACCAGAATATCCGCATACTTTTCAATCACACTGATCGAGTCATTCAGAGTTTCACCTTTCTTCATACTCGTACTGCTGGCATTAGCTACTGTGATGAGCCGGCCTCCAAGACGATGCACTGCCGATTCAAAGCTTAAACGGGTTCGGGTGCTGGGTTCAAAAAAGAGAGAGCCAACAATCACACCGTCTAGATCCTTGGTGCGTTTACCTCTTAATTCATCAGCCTCTTTTATAAAAAAATCGACTTCCTCTTTGGTGAGGTCAGCCGTTGTGGTGAGTTGTGTACGTTTCATAAATTTTAAATGAGTTTTCGATAGTTATTTTATGTTTTTTCTCGGTCTATGTAAACGTTTCTTATTTACGACGATATTTATCTCTTCGACGATTTGGACGAACAGTGTCAACAACTCTTTTCTTTATCGATAGAGCAAGCTCTTTAAACCTTGCACTTAGAACAAGTTTTTTTGGGGCAGGCATCGCTTGCTCCGAAATATCGAGATCGCATGGTTCAGGTGTTAATTTTTTTGACATGATAATAGATAATTATGTGATATTGCGAGTACAGTAATTTTATTACAAGATTAGAAAATTACAAGATTACAAAAATTAATTTAATTCAAGCTCAGCTTCACCTAGTGCCTGCATAGTCTTTGCTCTTGCGGATCGAGCTCTAGCTCTTAATTCACACACTTCTTCAAGAAGGCTGGAGAATATTACCCCTCTTGATAATGCAGCTCTTGCAAGCTCAGCCTGTTCAGCACAGATTTCACTTACATCTTCATCAATATTTGCAAGCTCAGCCACTTTATTCGCATCACCTTTAGCAGCCTCCTGAAGGTGTGTTTGATTTGTATCTGCTTCATCAACTTCACGAGAAAGCTCTTCTAAAGAGTCAATGATGATTGACTTTGTTGATTTAGGATATGTAGGCATTTTTAATCTGATTAGTTATTTAAGGATAATCATTCTAACAAAAAACCTTAATTTGTCAAGTTTTACCCTTCCTTTTACTTCAATAATCTTGTAAGCTCTGACTATGAAATTCTGCGATGAAGCAAACATCTTCGTTAAGGCAGGTGATGGCGGCAACGGTTCCGCTAGCTTCCGTCGTGAAAAATTTGTGGCCAAAGGCGGCCCGGATGGGGGAGATGGAGGACATGGGGGCAACGTGGTGATAGAGGCAGATGAAAATTTGAACACCCTCGCTAACTTTCTGGGAAAAAAACATTACAAGGCCGAGAAAGGAGACCAGGGGCTTGGAAAAGATATGAGTGGAAAACATGGTGAGGATGTCGTATTAAAAGTGCCACCCGGAACGTTGATATTGGACGCGGAGACGGATGAGCTTTTGATTGATCTGACAACGCATGGTCAAACTTTTATTGCGGCCAAAGGCGGTTTGGGTGGAAAAGGAAACACAGGTTTTACCACCTCCGTCCGTCAGGCACCCGATTTCGCCGAACTGGGTGAGCCAGGAGAGGAAAGGGAAATCAAACTGGAGCTCAAGTTGATTGCAGCCGTAGCGATAATGGGATACCCGAGCGTAGGAAAGTCAACTCTGATATCAAGAATCTCAAACGCCAAACCTAAAATCGCCGATTATCCGTTCACAACACTCGTACCAAATCTGGGGGTGGTGAAGGTTGATGATACAGACTTTGTGGTTGCCGATATCCCAGGTCTAATTGAAGGGGCCCATAAAGGCAAAGGACTAGGGGATGAATTCCTCAAACATATCGAACGCTGTAAGCTTCTAGTGCATATGCTTGATATCACACGGGATGATTTGATGGACGATTACAAGAAATTGAACGATGAACTCAGGCTCTACAGCAAAACATTAGCCGATAAGCCGCAAATGTTAGCAGTCAGTAAAATCGATGCCACCATTCCGGAAATCATCAAAGACACCAAGGGTAAATTCAGCAAACTCAAACCCTCTTTTATTTCCAGTGTAACCGGAGAGGGCTTGGATGAATTTTTATATCGCTTGAAGGATTTTGTAAAGAAACACCGCCGCTCTGTAGGGGCAGGACACGTCCGGCCCAAAACAGAACGCAAGGTGTTTAAACCGCATCTCGACATCCCCGATGCCCGTAAATTTGATGTCGAAAAAACCGACGACGGTTTCAAAATAGTTGGTAAGCGCATTGAGCAAATCGCCATCATGACCGACATGAGCAAGCGGGGAGCGCACATTAGAGTCCTGGACGTACTCAAGAAGATAGGCGCCCACAAAGAACTTATACGTTTCGGAGCGAAGGACGGGGACAAGGTGCAGATAGGAGTAAGACAATTTGAATTCTTTGTGTAAAAATTAGAAGTTTGACAGAAAGCAGAAATTAAGCTATTGTTACTCCCATTTTTACCCCTATATTATGAGTTTTCCTGCTTTTAGGATTCGATCAATAAAAAAGATTACCGGAGATTTATCAATCATCGCAAAAAAGAACCCTATCCTGGCAGATGAGATAGGCTCAATTCTTCAGAATGCTACAGAAAGGGTCGATAATGCAGAAAGCCAAGACGAAGTAGGAAAGGTTTGTAGAGATATTCGTGAAAGAGTGAGGTCTCTGGTGGTTGGGTTGGGTATTGATAATATTGCTATGCTGCCTGTGACTAACTTTGAAGAAGACGCAGCAGATTGGTGGGTAAGAGAAAACGGGCAAGGGATGGCGACAAAGTACAAATAGGAGCTAGGCAGTTTGAGCTTTTCGCATAAGTTGAATTGACTTCTTTTTAGCTGATTTTTATACAGACTGGTAAACAGGGAACTTAAGATCTGTCTGGCTTTTCAGCCAGCTCCTCCATTGAAGGTGAGACTTGAACCAATGACCCATCCTCAGCAGGCTGGTTTTGCGATGACGTATCTACTTCAACGCTCCCGGCAGCATCTCCTCTGCCTTCCTTCAGCAGAAAATTGGATCAACCAACTTCCTTCCGTGGAAGCTGTCTCTGATGATGACTATTTTGATAAACTAATGACAGTCCTGCATCAAAATAGTGTTTTAGATAACGAGGTATTTTGGGAAAAAATTGCTGAAAAACGTCAACGGCGCCGTGAGGATGTTGAAGAAGCAAAAGGTATATGGATTTCGGGTTAAATATTGCTGAATAATCTGTTGGTCATGATTTGTTAATCAAACAACCCCTTCTCAATCAGATCTTCAGTAATACGATAGTGATAATTATGGTCTTTCCATTTTGCCCCAATTTTTTCATAGAATTTTCTGGGACCCTCACCAAAAGACAAAAGATCTACGCGGGAATTATTGCGATTCTTTGCGATATTTAAACACCCATCAACAAGAACCTTCCCAATTCCTTTATGCCGATATTCATCCAGAATAAAAAGGTCTTCAATGTACATCGTAACCCTTGCCTCAAGAGTCGCGTAAGTTTCATAAAAAGATATAAATCCGACCGCCTTATTATCAACAAAAGCCAAAAGGCTCTCGAATTTAGGGTTATCTATAAAATAATCCGATCGCAGCCGGGATTTTGAGTTGTCATCCAAAGTCCCCATCTCCGCCCATTCCCTCATTGCGCTTAAAATTCTGCAAAACTCATCAAAGTTATCTTCATCTAATTTTTTTAACTGAATATCCATTTCTTATAGATAAGCCTTAATTTAGATCATTGCCCAAAAACCTCTCCGCATTCTCCACATATATCTTCCTCAAAACATCTGAACTTAAATTAAGCCCATTAATCGTTCTCGTTTCTTCGTACCAACGTGTAAAACTCTCTTTCTTTTCCTTTCTGGATTTACAGTACTTCCCATCAACAGGGCGACAGTTCTTAGCCGCTTCAACATTCTTGTCCGCCTCAGTTTTATAATAGTTGTTTACAGGGTCGCATTTAAAGCGCCTCTTCTCCAGAATGTCCCTATAGCATTGAAGTGAGGTTTCCATATAAGTCTGTTCCTTTCTTTCAATTTCGGTCAGCACCATATCAGCGCCAAAAAGAAATCGGTTTGCATATTCTTCAATAAATGCTCGGTATTTCTCAATATCATTGCTGATACGTCTAAATCCAGCAGCCATAAAGGGTTCATGGCCAAAGCTTAAGTCGGTGTAAACGTTAGGATGGCGGTCAAAAAAGGATCGTAATTTATCTAAATTCCGACTGGAGACCATAAAATGAGGAATGGAGACAGTAAGATCCGGATATCGACCAAGTATATTCTCCAGTTCATCCCCATAATTATTAATATTTACGTGATAAAGAATAGGAAGTCGATTTTCTTCTGCGTAGGCATAAATTGGGTCCATTTCCGGTGCATCCAGCGCCATACCAAATGTTTCGTAGTAAAAGGAGTGACCATTATAGAGCTTAAGTCCTTTTCCACCCATTTCATGACATTTCTCAAAAAGTTTTAACGCTTTTTCATCGGCAGGGTTAAGGGTGCAGAAGGGGATAAAGCGATTCGGGTAAGCCTCAGAAATAGCTAAAATCTCCTCCACATTTGGCCAATAATGGGTGAAAGTCTGATTCCCATTTAAGGTGATCGTTTCGATAGGCGAGGGGACTAGTATTGTTTGGCTGATGCCGCGTTCGTCCATTGCCAGCAGTAGCTCTTCAGCCTTAGCCATCGATTCAATATGCTCATGGGTATCAATAATCTCTAAACCGGAGCGAGCTGAATTCCCGAAGAAGAAAACCAGAAGTATCACTAGGGCGATGATCACAGACCAAAACAAATGAGGAAAGTGCCGATGCTTTTTAAGCTTTTTTAGCATGCACCCGATTTTACCTGTATATAGCGCAATTGTCCAGATATCAGGTTAATAACTCTGCCCTGTACTACAAGTAGAACTTGCTGTGGTGGCAAAGGTATTTTGCCCTGTGTAAGAACCTACTCCCTGTGAGGCTGGTATTCTCAGTTTCCAGTAAACAGATTCATTGGTTGTGGTAAGAGTATGATCGTTGCGGATAGCAATGTCTCTGTTCATACAGCCTGTGGCATCTCCTGTGCTGCTGGCG
>JAJDCE010000013.1 GCA_029260985.1 Patescibacteria group bacterium
AGGCGGCTGGTTCGTGCTCATCGTGCACCGCAAACCGGGTGGTGATCTGGTCACCAAGGGGCACAACGCTCCTCGAATCCTTCGCGTGGCGCCCCCCAAAGCCAGTGCGCCCCGCACGACGACCCCGGCGATCTACATCAAAGACGGTCGCGCAGTGACGACGAGGCGCTGATTTGCAAGCGTCGGTACGGTCGAAGCACAGCCGCGTGTGCAACAATCACCGGGTGAGTTATCGTCATCAGCCTCCGCGCTTGCCCCGCGCCACCTTGGAGTACCGCTCGCGGTATCCCAAGGCAATCGGCCCCCCCGACATGGTCCCGGTCTGCACCAGGTTCGGGTATCGGTACGTTAGGTTGACGCCCAGCACGCTTGCGCTGCGCCGCTCGCAAGAGCGAGCCGGGTCGCTCTCGTGTCGGTAACTGAAACGAGGGCGGTGTACGCGCGCGGATACGAGGACGTCTGGCTGGTGCACTGTGGATGCGGCCACACGTGGGTCTACGACCTCGCGCGAAAGGGTGATCAGACGTGGGGATGTAGCGGGTGCGGGGAAGCCGCCCCGTCGTCCGCAACGGAAGAGCAAGCCCCATAGCGTTTGCGTGCCCCCCGTGCGGTGTGCGATTCTTTCGACGGGCTGCCGCGCGAGGAAACTTTCGTGACTGCCCACCTTCGCGCCAATACATACGACCCACGCTACAACCAGGTGCCTGGCCAAGTCCTCGAGTACCGAGGCACGCCGGACACCGTAGCCAAAATGGTCGAGCTCAGCCTTGGCAAACGCGGCGAGCAGTCGATTCTGGTTCGGCGCCACGCTGAACAGATCGTCGGAAACCTGCGTCCCAAAGACTACGCGTCCGAGGTGATGGCCATCTACTACTGGTGGACGCGCTCGGGTCGCTACACTCGAGACCCGCTGCACGTCGAGCTGCTCAAGGACCCACAGCGGATGGTGGAAGACGCGGACGCCGGCCGCCTGGTCTGTGACTGCGATGAGCTCGCCACCGGGATCGCTACCGACTGCATGGTGATCGGAGCCAAGGCGCGTTTCGTCACCGTCGCCTTCAAGCCGCGTCAGCATCCGCCTTGGCTGCCTCGTTCTCGTGTCGGCCGAGCTGGCCCTTTCACCCACGTCTTCGCCCAGGCGCAAGACCCGCGCACCCAGATCTGGTGGACGCTCGACCCCGTCGCCGGCCGCCGCGCCGAGCGTATGCACCAGCGAGTGCGCCAAATGCGCATCTATCCGATCGGATAACCGATGAGAGACATGAACAGGAGAAACCGCGCCCCCGGATACCTCGGCAATTACACGGGGGGGATGGGTCTCACCATGCCGACGATTGCCCCAGGATTCACGGTGCCAACGCCGACTGCGGTCCTGGCCCCGATGTACGCGGCCAAGGAGACGTCGGCGTCGGCTGTCGCGCCCGCCACCTCCGACCTCAGGCTCGCGACCCAGCAGAGCCTGACCGTCAGCCCCGTTTCCGCCGCTGTGAATCGCGCGCACATTGACCAGGTGAAGCTGGCCTACTGCGGCGCGCTCCGAACGAACTCGACTGCCGACGCCACCGCGATTGTGCGTCGCCAGGCGCTCGAGGTTTGGGGTTGGGCCCCTGACTACGCAAACCGCGCGATCGCGACGGCAACGGCCGATATCGCGCGGGCCGCCACCAGCGATTTCGACCCGTACAGCGGTTGCCGCGACGTGCGGCCGATGGCGAAGCTGATCCCGACACCCACGTCCCCGACCCTGACCCTCGCACCGCGTCCGGCGCCGTCGGCGCCAAGTCTCCCGTCACAGCAGCAAGCTGAGCTCGCGGCACAGAGAGAGCGCGCCGCCGCCGCAACAGCAGCAGCCAACGCACGGTCTGCGGCGGAAGCCGCGGCAGCAAACGCCCGGGCCGCCGCTGCCGAGGCCGAGCTTCAGCGCCTGCGCTCGCTGCCGCCGCCTCCCCCTGCGCTGTGGACGCCCGCCCCCGGGCTCCCCACCCGAATCCCTAGCCGTGAGGCTCAAGATCGCGTGCCGACCTGGGCGTGGTTTGGCGGTGGCGCGTTGCTTCTGATTGGCGCCTACCTCGTGTCGCAACGTCCCAGGAAAAATCCGCGGAGGCGCCGCCGTAGGCGATGACTCGTCTGCGCATCATGGGAACCCGCCGCGACCCGGTGTGGTCCGGTGCTCGCCGCGCCGCCGAGCTGGTCATGCGCTCGACGCGCAAAGGCCCCCGTGCGGCTCGCCCACGCCGAATTCAACTCGCGCTCGAGCGCGTCTTGCCCAACGCCGGGCATCGCTTCGCACAGGTGATCGGGCCCTCACCGAGCACCGCGCAGATGCAGCAGGCTGCCACGGTGGCCTTGTCCAACGCGCTGCTCGACCACTACATGGGTCTCGGGTTGAAAGTGTGGGAATCGCGCTCGGACCCGCGGGTGATCAACGTGCTCGACAAAGCCGGGTTGAGCGGCCTCGGCGGCGACCCGGAGCTCGACGAGGCCGCGAAGGTGATGCTCAACGTGGCGTGCGATCCCTCGACCGTCGGCGTGGTCTCGGGCATCGTCGGCGCGTTCACCTACGGCATCGGAGGCGCCATCGTTGGCGCTGGCGGCGGCCTGGCGCAACAGGCGGGATGTGCCCAGGGGTCGCCGTCGCCATCGGCGCCGGTACCGCCACCCCAGCCACCCCCAGAAGAGACGAGCGCAGCTCTGCCAAGATGGATCGTGCCCGCCGCAGTCGGCGTCGGGTTCGCCCTCTTCGCCGGTCTGATCATTTACGGAGCCTCACAATGAGTTTCAGCAACAAGCAGGTCGAGTTCGGCATGCAGTCCCGTGACCCGATCCTTCAGGCCAGCTCAGTGTGGGCCGCGCGCATGATGGATTGGGCCCGCACGATGCCGCCGCGCGAGCGAGGGGCCGCGCTCGAGCGCGCCGCCAACAGGATCCGGCCGGGCCTCGGGAGTCAAACACGTCGCCTCGGCGCCAAGCTGATGCGTGAGCGCCGCATGATGCCGGACAAAGCGCTTCATCGAGCACTGCAATACGCCTTCTCCGACGCCTTCGCCGGCGCCGTCCTGGACCTCGGCAAAGACGCCAAGCAAGGACGCGGTCTCGATCGGCGCAACATGCTGGTGCCTTCTGGGCTCGCAGGGCTCGGGACCGCAACGAGCAGCTCGCGAACCCCGGAGCAGATCACCGGAGACATCGTCGGCGGCATCGTTTGCAGCGACGGAGTCACGTCCCTCGTCGGTCACGCGGCCGGCGTCAACGACACGACCAAGACCGCCGGCGACCGACAACTCATCGGCGGCCTGACCGAGCTCGGCTTCATCATCGCCCGAGGCGCCGCTGGCGCCGCCGGCCACACGTGCCCCCCGGGGACCACGCCGCTTCCGGCGCCCCCTCCTCCACCGGCAGCGCCGGCGACTCCCCCCTGGTTGATTCCGGCGGCGATTGGCGGCTCGGTGCTCGTGGGCGCGGCGGTGTTGTTCATCGCTCTGCGCTAGGGCGTGGGCTACTCTCGGCAATAGGAGAAAATAGAAAATGAATCATCAACTGGCGGACTGGGAAGACGAGGCGGACAACGACGTCGCCGACGGTGCTGGAATGCCGTCCCTTGATTGGGATGCGATGTCGGCAGGAGCAACGTTGCCCGGTCTCGAGGAGACGAGCCTCTACGAGGACAGCCCGATCCCGGACGATCTGAGCGTCACGGAGTACGGGGCAAGCCCGTGGTCGCCCGGCGGCGGCACCGGATATCAGCCCTGGGCCCAGGCACAGACCGACTCTCCACCGATGGGTGATCTCGACGATCCGGTGCCGGCGCTCAACGCACACCCGGACGTAGATCCGGACACGGTCTACGATCGCGACAGCTTCGAGGGGCCGGTCGAGGACCGCGAAACCTACGGCGCCGGCATCTTCGACATGCCGGAGCAAGGCGCCGTCTTCAACCGTGATGACGGCATCTTCGCCAACGACTTTGCTCTCCCGGGCTACATGGCACGCGAGCCGCAAACAGACGTCTTCGAGAGCGAGGCGATCGACGTCAACACCGGGCTGCCGCGAGTCGTTCAGGGCAACGCCAGCGGCGTGCAGCTCATGCGCGAAGAGCCGGGGCGCGCGTGGTCTCCCTTCGCCCAGCCCTACGCCACCTCGAGCCCGCAGAATCGTCAGCCGTACACGCAACGTACGCTGCACAACTTCGGCTCGGACATCGAGAAGTTTGGTGCCGCCGGCGCCAAGGCGGTTCTCCAGACGGCATCCATGCGCGCCGCCGACCAAGGCGGTCGCGGGCAGTTTATCTGCAACACGATTGACTCGATGGTGCCTAACCTCAGTCCCCGCGCCCTGGCAGCCGTTGCCCAGCTCAAACAGGCTGGCTACCCGGGCAACGCGGTCGAACTCGTCGTC
>JAJDCE010000121.1 GCA_029260985.1 Patescibacteria group bacterium
TTCCATCTCCATCTGAATCCCGATCGACGTAAACGGTTTTAGTCACTTTATTATTACCCGGATTATCACCATCACTATGCCAAGGAACAACCCGCACCGCTATAGGATGCGTTCCTATGCTGTCCGCTTCCCAATCAATGAACACGTCATCTGTACTCTGAGCTAAGATAGAAACTGGCTGATCAGCGCTGAGATATCCACCCGATTTTTCATCATAAAATTTAACCACACCAGACAAATCAAAGTGAGAATGGTTCCGAACCGTCACATAAATTCGTAAATTTTCACCCCTTATAACATTTCCAGACACCGAAACATCACCCGGTGCTATAGCGATATCATTGAAAAACTCCTGAGCAGAAACCGACTCAATAAAAAAAAGGGACATGACGATTGTCAGGCACAGAACAGCTACTTTTTTTAGATAAAGTTTCGACATAAAAACCCGTTTTTTTTCAGTATATCACAAACGGTTTTTGTCAGCCCAGCCTATTTAAGAGGTAAAGCTTGTGCTTGCTCCTCAGTAGGATTTGTATCTTCAACAATTAATGAAATTGAAGCTACCTTATCCTTGTTTTTAAGGCGCATGACATAAACCCCCTGAGTTGCCCGACCACTTGTTGGAATTTCGTTGAGCGGCAATCGGATCATCTGACCTTCACGTGAAATAATGATGAGATCGCCAGACATTTCCTGTTCTAAAATACGAGCTCCAACCACCTTACCGGTCCGGCTGGTTAGCGTCGCTGTTTTTACCCCCGTACCCCCTCGGCCCTGGAATCGATAATTAGTGATTTTAGTGCTCTTAGAAAGTCCATTTTCCATCACAACCAGTAAACGATTATGCTCTTCATCTCTCACTACATCCATCTGCACAACTCCATCACCACTTTTCAATCGAATGCCCCTTACCCCCATACTGTTTCGACCCATTGATCGGACATCGCCCTGCTTAAAGCGAATGCATTTGCCCTCACGGGTAACAATCACCACTTGATCACCTTCCTTCGTTGGCTTCACCCACCGAAGTAAATCTCCATCGCGAAGTTTGATGGCAATAAGACCGGATTTTCGGACATTATTAAAGTCATCCACCTTAGTCTTCTTTACGGTTCCGGAAGTCGTAGCCATAAACAGATATTCAGCGCCTTCCCGCTTGGTATCATCAAACATAACCGTCGCCTGCTCTTTCTCCATAAGCTGAAGCAGATTTACCACAGCCTGACCTCGAGCCGTTCGGCTCGCCTGAGGAATCTCATAGGCTGGCAATCGGAACACTCGCCCCTTATCGGTAAAGAACAATAAGTTATTGTGAGTTCGGGTAAACAGAATCTGCTGAATCTCATCCTCATCCTTAGTGGCCATTCCAATAACACCCTTTCCACCTCTTCCCTGAGTTCGGTAAACCGTAGGGGAAAGTCGCTTGATATACCCGCCCTTGGTCAAAATCACAACCATATCCTCATCTGGAATAAGCTGCTTTACGTTAAACTGGCCAATAGCATGAGGGATAACTTCAGTTCGGCGCTCATCACCATATTTATCCATGATCTCCTGAGCTTCCGTAGTAATGATATCAAGCACTCTCTGAGGATCAGAAAGAATCGCTTCACATTCCTTGATAAAGTCTAATTTATCTTTAAGTTCATCTTCAATTTTCTTACGTTCAAGTCCTGCCAAAGTCTGAAGACGCATCTCAAGAATCGCTTTAGCCTGAATTTCTGACAATTTAAATTTAGCCATCAAGCCCTCCTTAGCAACTTCCTTAGTTTCAGACTTTTTAATAAGCGCAATCACCTCATCAATATGATCCAAAGCAATCTTTAATCCTTCAAGAATATGGGCACGAGCCTTAGCCACCTTGAGCTCGAATTCAGTTCGGCGTTTCACGACATCTTTGCGATGCTCAATAAACTGTTCAAGAATGGATTTTAGATCGAGTAGGCGAGGTTGGATTCCGCCATTAACGAGGCCAATCATGTTAAAACCAAAGCTCGTCTGGAGCTGAGTATGCTTATAAAGCATATTGAGCACCTTCTTTGGATAAGCATCCCGTTTGAGCTCAACCACAACCCGAACTCCCTTACGACTAGACTCATCACGAAGATCGGAAATACCGGTAAGTGTTTTTGCGGTAACTAGAATTGCAATTTTTTCAACAAGAGAAGCTTTATTGACCTGATAAGGAATCTCGGTGATTACAATTCGGAATTTTCCGCCCTTCATTTCCTCAATTTCAGCTCGCCCCCGAATCGCCACACTTCCGCGACCGGTAGCATAGGCCGTTTTAATCGCTTCAATATCGTAAACCATTCCGTGCGTAGGAAAATCAGGACCTTTCACGTATTCCATCAAATCCTCTAACGTTGCTTCAGGATTTTTAATCATATGAAGCACAGCGCCCATCACCTCATTCAAATTATGGGGTGGAATATTGGTAGCCATTCCCACCGCAATCCCCATTGTTCCGTTCAAAAGGAGTGTGGGAATTCGGCTAGGCATAACAGTAGGCTCTTTGAGTCGGCCATCGTAGTTTGGTCGGAAATTCACCGTTTCTTTTTCAATATCAGCGAGAAGCTCATCAGAAATCTTCTGCATTTTAGCTTCCGTATAACGCATCGCCGCCGCATTATCACCATCCATGGAACCAAAGTTACCCTGACCATGAATGAGCGGATATCTCATCTTAAAATCCTGTGCCATGTGCACCATGGAATCATAAACAGCGCTATCACCATGCGGATGATATTTCGCTAATACATCACCGACAACCGCCGCTGACTTTCGAAATTTAGCTCCTGACCGCAAACCCAATTCATGCATTGAATAGAGAATTCGACGATGAACCGGCTTCAGCCCATCACGAACATCAGGAAGCGCACGTGAAACGATCACGCTCATCGCGTAATCCAAATAACTCTCCTGCATTTCGGTAACGATATCTCTTGCATCCACATTCCCAATTTCAGTAACAATCTGAGCTTCATCATCATCTCCACCATCTCCGGATTCTTCATCTGCAACAGATTCATCAGCCGTTTCCTCATCTTCATCAACAATTTCCGTCTTTCTGTCAGACTCAATAGAATCACCAGCATTTTCTGGAGCCTCCGAAACTGAATCATCAGTAGCTTTAGCGGAGGATTGATCAGTGGAGGATGACTCTTCCGAAGGAAGTTCATTCTCTTGAGATGGATCTTCCATCTCAGAATCTTCTAGGGGTTTATCGTTTTCGTCACTCACAATCAAAGGGTTAATAGACTTAATAGCTGTACACGCCTTTAAAGACGCTCCAATACAAAAAGCAGAGAAATTTTACCAAATCCTGTTCCTTTTTTAAAGGGTTTTTTACCCTTTTAGCAAAAAATAAATTGACAACTTCCTTCAACGAATCTTCACCAATCAATTCCTAATGTCCGTTTGTTTTTAATTCTACTCAGGCAAATCACCCTTTAGACCGAAAGTTGTTCCAGTAAGAACAATGCCATCATCACCTTGAGGAATTGCTGCTGCTGAAACTTTATCTTCATTGCCCGGCTTTAAAGCGCCCTGATCCACATTAACAAATTCAACACCTTCAACTTCTACCACCCTGTTGCCACGTCCCAAATCACTGTGTCCAAATACAAATCTCTTAATATTCCTCGATCTGAATTCATCAAGCAAGTGGCTGGAAATAGCCACCCTACCTGTCATTCCGGCATTAACAAATGTTCTGTTGCTGGTGTGTAAAAAGGTATCAAAAAGAGCATTTTTGCTCATGTCAAAATCTTGGCCACTCAACAAGGTCTGCCGAAGAGCCATCTGGAATTCTTCGTTAATACCTTCTACCCCTTTTTCCAAAATCGCCTCCAAAATACCATCGGTAGGATCAGTGTGAAGATAAATAGTGTCATTGATCTGCTCACATAATTTCATTTCACACATTTCATTCAAAAGCATCAAACCATAAGGAATATTACGCATATTTTCTAATATCTCATCCCTATCTAATCTTCCCTCGTTATAAGCATTGAGAGATGATTCGATAACCCCTCCGTTACCTGAAAATCTGGCCAACTCTGCAAGTCCTTTCCCCTGCTCACCCATTATGGATATCATTACACCATCACCATGCACCCCTTGCCTGTTAAGCAAAAAGGAGAACATGAAGTCTTCATGATTGCCCGCGATGGTTACAATATCACCACCTTGTTTACGAGCCTGCTCCCTGAGCGCCCTATTTTTCTCAAGTATCTTAAAACCATCTGTTTTACGATCTGCAAGAATATCGCCGTGAATCACTGCCTTTCTGCTGCCACCCACCCATTCCCTACTGCGGGAAATAAGCCCTGTTCGTCGTAAATTAGACACATAAGTATCAAAGCTTCCATTAGAATCACCGATCGCAAAAACATTAGACGTTTTCAATTTTTCAGCAATACTGCCTTTAGCAGACGACTTAATGACATAGAATTCTTTTAACGGCGATGTTCTATTGGCAAGCGGTTCCGTACCTTCTGAAAAGACCTCATCAGCGCTAAAAACAAATTGTTCGCCAATCCGCATCATGTCATTGGCCACATAGCCTTCACGACCAAGCAGAGCGCTACCTCTAATGCATTCAACGTAAACACCTTTAACACTTCTTTTTACAGCTTTGAATTGATAAATCGATCCACTTGCAGTCTCGACACACAAAATATCATCCACATTAAGATTATCTATTTTTAGACTCTCTAATGGCTTATCGTACTCAAGGGCGCCTTCTTTAGGCATATCCTGAGATATCATAGTCTTAACCTCATCATCAGCAGGCTGTCTGACCTCAACTTTTTTTAGCGGAGAAGTCTGACCAATGTCAAAAAAGAACATTCCATCTTTCTGGATCATTCTACAAGCTATATATCCCTCTTTTCCGATAAGAGTAGGTGAACCGGAAATGCATTTTATATAAGTTCCGCGAGCGTCCCTTTTTATAATTTCAAACTCGTAAACTGAACCACTATAAGTTGCAAGATGTAAAACATCCCCCCTCATAAGATCATTCGGATCTAAATCAACCAACGGAGTGTTATACACAAAACCCCTGATTATTTCCGGATTTGTTAATTCATTTTGCTCTTCAACAGCCTTTTTAACTCCAAATTCCTCTAAAATTGTAGTGCAGTTATTTAATCCAAAATGGATCGGTTCATGCTGTCGAATCATCCCCTCTGTTAAATATCCGCTCTTTCCTACAAGATCATCTCTGCCTTTTGTGCACTCTATAAACACATGATCACCGCGCTTATCGACTACTATAAATTCATAAACAGTGCCTTTGATAGTTCGGGCATACAAAACATCACCTTCATCAAGCCGGTTTGAATCCAGCTCTAGCAATGGCTCATTAAATAATGAAGCAGCATCTATCTCATATGAATCAAGAGTTAATCCATTAGTACAACTATTAACCAATCCTCTTGCATCTTCAACAAGATCAACTATTCCGCTCCTGGCGCTCTCAGGTTGAGCTAATGGATTACGATCATGAGCCTCTTTGCCGTTACTTTTTTTATCCCTAGTCATAAGCTTCAAAAAGTTTAATATTTTACCTTATGATAATATCATATTATGCTATTACTGTCAATAAGATAATAACTATTATAAAAAACCCTTAGCCTCAGTGAAAATTGGATCTTTACCACTCAACTTCCTGAAGCCCGTTCGTTTTTAGATAATCATTCGTTTTACTGAAGTGCTTACAGCCAAAAAAGCCTCGATAGGCTGATAATGGCGAAGGATGAGGAGCTTTCAAAATCAAGTGTTTCGAAGCATCAATCAATGCTGATTTAGACTGAGCAAATGAACCCCAAAGTAAAAAAACGGTATGCTCTTTTTTCTGGCTGATCAGATGAATCACAGAATCGGTAAACCGCTCCCACCCTTTATTTTGGTGCGAACCTGCTCGATGCGCCTGAACAGTAAGGGTTGCATTTAATAGTAACA
>JAJDCE010000122.1 GCA_029260985.1 Patescibacteria group bacterium
CGGTCCTTCAATCTGAATGTCTTTATATTGTTTATTACCGATAATTTCAATAGTGAGTGTCTGATTTTCTTTATCGTCAACTACATGATAAACAATTGGAGAGCCAGTTGAATTCTTTAGGCGTAAATTCGGCCGAGGGCGATAAACGGTAGCATCTAAACCAATGTCCTCGATAGGATAAAGATCAGAATAATAAATACTGTGATTTCGTCGCTCAAGAATTTCTAACCCAGACCTCCAGGAAGGAACAAACACCATTGATGATGAACCGCAAATCCCTCCACCAAACTGCCATTGTGCAATTCCCTGGGCAATTACCCAGCCAAATTTAAAGTCATACAGACGTTGATCAGAAATCAGTTTCCAATAATTAATTTCCGCATCGGGCATAAAGACTTTTCCATTCATTTTAGTAACACCTGTCCGAATATTGTGCTTTCGGTAAAGAGCATTGTCTGAGTAATTATAAGTATAACTGTCCAGCACATCCTGTAAGTGATATTTACGAACTGCACGAGTTACTTCCGGGTTCATATCTGGCCGCTCACGAAGAATATAGGGCTGAGAAACCAAAGATTCTTTCAGAGCCAAAAAGGCATCTTGCTGACGTTTAATATTCTTAATAAACTCCCGTCGCTTAACACTTAACTTTTCGATTCCATCATAGTCCAATAGAATCTCCACAAAGCTATCAAGAATGAGGTCAATTTCTTTTAGGTTGTGGTAATTTTTTGCATTTATTTCTTTATATTCAAGCATCAGTCCTTCACGGAATGGATGGTTCAGGTTGGCCTCCACCACCTTATGCCGATAAAGAAATTCCTGAACCACTTTATAAGTAATGTCATTCCCATCCAGCAGATTCAAACGTCTGGCCTCCAGCCAATTCCGCAAATGTGAACTCAGTAGCAAAGGATACTTTTTAATCAAATACGTTGGCTTATCATTATATTTAAGCCTAAAAAACCAATCTAAAAAATCTCTTTGGCTCACACTATCATTGGCTCGAAACTTATCCTGATCACAATCAAACAAATCAATATTGCAGGCAGTCAAAATACTCAAATAAGCCCTCGACTTAACATCAACATCTCCAAAATGAATCTCAACAGATTTATTATTCTCAGGGGGCATTACCTCAAAATACTTCATCAATACATTCAAAGCTTTAATCCTTGGCATAAAACGATCCTCATTCGCATTATGAACCATTAACCCAAAAGGCCTTGAAAACTCATTATCCACCTTCGCCATTGTCAGCAATGGATTTGATAGAAGTAGAGTAAAAAGAAGGAGAATAGAGAAAAATTTAGAGAAAAGACGGGTCATCGTTGGGATTTTAGGATTTTTGTTATCTTAATATTATAACATTTTTAATGATCTTTATCAAGCTTTAAGATTTTATTAAAAACATGACAAAAACAGTCGCCATATAAATACCTATATATCAGGGAGATGCTTAAGACCCTACATTTTGCCAGCGTGATCTTAAGCCTTTTTCAATCCAAATCCAGTGATCTGGAGTATTGAGTCGTTTTTGAGTTTTCAGACCAAAATACCATCCCTGATTTAACTCCTCAGCAGTGATCTTCACAAAAGCCCCCTCTCCATCAACCAACAAACAACCCTGAGAATCGTTCCACTCAGCCTGAACAGGGCAACGACACTCACTTTTGTCCGTATGCTCACAATGAGGCAAATCTCTATCAATACAAGAAATCACATAATAACCTCCGGTATCTCTGCAAAGCCTATCAACCTCCAGATCTCTTGAGAGTACTAAAGCGTCAGGACTGATCCAATGAGATTTTGCCCCCTCATCAATCCACATCCAGGATTTCGGAGTCCCCCATTTACGATCCTCTTTGGAGGCAAAATACCACCCCCGATCAATATCTTCAGTGGTAATATTAGTTTGCTCAATTTTTTTATCAATTCGATTCACCAACGCTTCCATATCAATTTCATTCTTTTTTGTCTCCTTCTCAACATTTCGGGTAGCCCCCAAAAGATTAGCCTGAAGATTTGCCTGTGGTAGTTTTGGACGTTTAGCTAAGCTGGGAATTTTTGGCTTATTAACACCATCGTCTAAACCAGTTAGATCAGGGTTAGAACTAGTACAACCTGCTAGTAGAAATGTAGCAACCATCAGCAAAAGGATCTTTTTCATAATAATAATTTTAATTTATCGAGAGAGGTCAATCCGAATCAATCTTGTCTAAAAAACCTAAGATCATTATAGTATAAAAAACGTGTTTTTCTAACCCTTTTGATCATGTCTAATATCAGCAACCAATCCACATCGGGGAAAATTCGGATCACTCCACTCAAAATAGAAAAAAAAGAAACCATCAAAAAGAAAATCTGGTTCAAAAAAGACGCGGTTCAACTCAACAAAATCGTTGAACAGTACAATGCTGGAGAAGATATACTTTATGATCAGGAAATGATTCCTGATGACGTATGGTGTTCAAGGTGCTATGCCCGAATGCTTGAACGGCATAACCTTATTACAAAAGATGAACTGGCTCAGCTCGAAACAGGCCTAGATGAAATACTGGAACTGTATGAAAAAGGAGAATTTGTATTGCGCCTGGAAGATGAGGACTGTCATACCAAAATCGAAGATTACTTAATTGAGCGCTTGGGTGATACAGGAAAGAAGATCCACACAGGACGCTCCAGAAATGACCAAGTACTCGTAATGATGAGATGGTTTTTAAAAAGAAAAGCTTCTGCCATCAACAAAAAAACCTTAGACCTTGCCCTCAAGTGCGTTGAGTTTGCAAAGAAGTATGAAATGGTAGCCATGCCCGGCTACACCCACATGCAAAAAGCCATGCCCACCACCGTTGGAACCTGGATGGGGGCATTCGCTGAAAGCCTGATGGACGATGTTAAGCTTTTGAATATGATCTGTGATGAAATCGTTGATCAAAACCCGCTCGGCTCCGGTGCCGGCTACGGTAGTCCATTTGATTTTGACAGAGATTCTCTAAGCAAGGAAATTGGATTCAAAAAGACACAGAACAATGTGATCTACTGTCACAACTCAAGAGGTAAAATCGAAGGATTAGTACTCGAAGCCTGCTGCCAGATCATGTTGACTTTAAATCGAATGGCCTCCGACATGCTTTTCTTCACCACCCAAGAATTCCAATTCTTTAATATTCACGACAGCATTGCCACTGGTTCATCAATCATGCCTCAAAAAAAGAACCTGGATGTTGCTGAGCTGATTCGTGGACGAACACCAACCGTTCTTTCATGCCGCAACGAAATGACCATGAATATTATGAATAAAATCTCTGGTTACCATCGTGATGGCCAAGAAATTAAAAGACCACTCTTCCTAGGGCTTAAATACACCGAAACCTCTTTGGATGCGATGGGAGAAATTGTCAGCAACATCAGTCCAAACAAAGAAGTGCTTACTAAATCCATGTTGGATTGCCCCGGTCTATTTGCCGCTCACAAAGCCTTCGCAAAAGTAAAAGAAGGAATGACCTTCCGCGATGCTTACCGGGAAATCGGCTCAAACATCAGTCAGATAGATGTAAGCGAAAAAGATATTGAAGGATGGCTCGAAATGTCTGTTCACCAAGGCGGTACTGGTAATTTAGGACTCGATAAAATTGAAAAAGAACTTAGAAGTTTGATGAAATAACCCCAAAGTCATTCTGAACTCGATTCAGAATCCCACGTTAAAATAATGATTTAGAATCCTGAAACAAGTTCAGGATGACACATAGAATAACCATTAACAAAATAATCATGCAAAAATGGAATCTACTAGAACTGCTTAAAGAAAAAATCGCCGAAAAAGGCGGAGCCATATGCTGCCATGCTCACTTTGACAAAGCCTACGTAATAACGCCGGAAACACTAGAGCAGACCAACAAGCACATGGAAGTAAAATGGGATCTATGGAAAACAGTGAAAGAAAAATACACACACAAAAATTTAGTTGAGCGAATCTCCCTCAGCGCCGAAAACATGATCAGCCAAGACATCAAAGTATGCAGAACTAACATTGATGTTGATAACACCGTTGGCCTAATGTGCCTAGAGGCTGCCCTTGAAGTAAAAGATAAATATAAAGACCAAATTGAAATTCAATTGTGTTCTCAGGTTTTAGAAGGAGCTATGAATCCCGAAGCTCAAAAATGGATTGAAAAAGCAGCCCCAATGGTAGACGTTCTCGGTGGCCTGCCATCAAGAGATCGACCCCATCAAAGAGCCCATTTGGATTATATCTTCAGCATAGCCAAAGATTTAGGAAAGACAGTTGATGTTCACATTGACCAAAACAATGATCCGGACGAGAAAGACACTGAGCTTTTGGCAAAAGCAGTGATAGAACATGGCATGCACGGTAAAGTAAATGCGGTTCACTGCTGTTCATTGGGCGCACAACCGGATGACTACATAAATGAAGTGGCTAAACTCATCAAAGAAGCTGAAATGAATGTCATCGTGTGTCCTCGGGCAATGATAGATAATCAGCAACCACGCCACAAAATGGCCCCGGTTCACAATTCCATCGCACCCGTACCTCATTTAGTAAATGCAGGGGTGAATGTTTGTATTGGCGTGGACAACGTTTACGACTACTTCTGCCCATTTATTGATGGTAACGTATTCACCGACCTGATGTTCCTCATCGAAGCCTGTCGCTTTTACGACGTTGATAAGTTAGTTGATATAGCAACTGTAAATGGACTCAAAGCACTTGGAAAAAATTTAAAGATCAGCATTTCAGAACCGCAAAACATAAGAAAGCCCCTTGAAGTTTAACATTGACTTTTAATCAAAATATTATATAATTTGATTAATAATAAACTTCATGAACAACAGACCCAATAACACTCCAGATAAAAATGCTGAACCGGAGATGCTAAATCCCGATCAGGCAAAAAGAGCAATAGATGCTTTATTCAGAAAACACTGGATGTCATTGGTAAATCTTGCCAATTCAATCATGCGAAATCATCATGATGCAGAAGATGTGGTTGCTGAAGCTTTTAATAATGTATGGAAAAAACTTGATAGTGGTAAGTTAGCATTCCCCTTTCCACATTCATATCTAAGAAAAACTGTATTTAACACAGCACTTAATCATATAAAATCATTGAAAAGAAGAACCTTTATACATGATCGTGCTGCATCCGACAAAAGTGTAGCAAACAATGCAGCAATGGGCTCATACAGTCTCAAACTACTTAATCCTGAAGAAGCCATTGATAAAGAAAATCTGGCCACATCAGTACGGGCAAGCATTGAAGAATTACCAGATGGGTTCCGGGAAGCCGTCGAATTATGTGAACTCAAAGACCATACATATCGAGAAGCTGCTGAGAAAACGGAAACACCGATTGGAACAATTATGTCCCGCCTACATCGTGGCAGAAATAAGCTGAAAGGAATATTAACCAATATGGCAAATGCTGAGCCAGATGGGACAATTGGCGAATTTGTTACACGAAAAGCTGCTTAGGCATGTCAAAACCTCTGTCTTCCTCATTGACCAGTAAGCTTTTTTTTGTTAAAAAGAAGTACGTCTTTGTTCGGGAGTCGCCAAGTGGTAAGGCACTGGATTTTGGTTCCAGCATTCGTAGGTTCGATCCCTACCTCCCGAGCCACTAAAAGCATCTAAATCATTTGGATGTTTTTTTGGCTTACCTACCGGTAAAAATAAACTATAGATCATAGTAAATCATACAAATCCAGGTTCAGACAAGAGGGTCATCAATTAAATTTTTGCATCACCTCTTCAACCCCCTCCTTCATCAAAACATCAAGTAATGCCGGAATATTTCTTAAAACATCCCCCATCAAAGACGACTCCTCATCAGAAAGCTGACCTAGTACATAACTTTCTAAATCCCCCTTAAATTCTGCAACAGGCGCAATTCCAATACGAATTCTGACAAACTCATCAGTACCCACTTCCTGAATAATCGACTTCATCCCATTATGCCCGCCAGCAGAGCCTTTTGGCCTAACTCGCAACGTACCAGATGGCAATTCAGCTTCATCGTAAATCACAATTAAATCCTCAACTGGAATTTTATAAAACTGCATAACTGAACGTACAGCCATTCCGGATAAATTCATAAACGTCTGTGGTTTTATAAGCAGGGTTTTTTCATCCCCAATCCTCCCTTCAGCAATTTCAGCATTATGCTTGTCGGATTTTTTAAAACCATCAAATTCAAATTGTCCTGCCAAATAATCCACAGCCATAAACCCCGCATTATGACGAGTATTTTCATACCTCTTCCCTGGATTTCCTAAGCCAACAATCAATTTCATAAACCCATTATAGTGCTAAATAGACCAATAGAAAAATAGAACATTAGCAAATTAGAAAACGTTTGCGTTTACAAGAGACAAGCGTTAAAATTATATGCGACTATATTGATCCGTAAAAAATGCTTCTAAAACACAACAAAAAAGGTTTCTCTTTGGTGGAACTTCTCGTAGTAATCACCATCATTGCGATTCTTTCTGTAACCGCCTATGTAGCTCTTGGAGGACAAACACTAAAGGCTAAAAATTCAAGAAGACAGCAAGACCTTGGAGCTATCCAAAGTGCCCTAGAAATTTATTACATTGAAAATAATAATCAGTATCCAACTATTTTAAGCGACCTTAGCGCAAAATACATGCCTAAACTCGCAAAAGACCCATCAACAGACAGTGACTACAAATACAAAAGACACACGAACAAAAAGAAATATCAACTTGGTGCAACCCTAGAAGATGAAGATCTGGCCAACGGTGTTAAAGCCTATGTTATTGGCAATACCGACGCAGTTACAAATTTAATTGACGATGGTGCAAACGCGGACGGCACAGCAGGAGCTTGCACAGTAGACTGGGATGCAGCTGGAGGTGATCAAACTTGTATACCTTATTCTCTTTAATATTTAATACATCATGAAGAAATTATTCCCTATTTTATTTGGTCTTTCTTTAATCATGCTCACCGCATGCTCAACCTCTGAGCAAAAAGAGATTGAAAAAGTATTTCAGGATGGACCACCCGAAATTGTAACCACTAACGAAGAAACTATGAGTGCATTTGATCAAACAACAATGCCGGAAGACGGCGAACAAATTGTAGTAATGGAAACCACTGAGGGGACCATGAAAATTAAACTATTCCCAAAAAAAGCACCTAAAACCGTTGAAAATTTTGTCGGCCTTGTCGATAAAGGTTATTACGATGGTATTATTTTTCACCGCGTAATTCCTGATTTCATGATCCAGGGTGGCGACCCAACTGGTACAGGCACTGGAGGAGAAAGTCTATGGGGAGGAAAATTTGAAGATGAATTCCATGCCGACCTCAAGAACATTAAAGGTGCTCTATCAATGGCTAACTCCGGCCCAGGAACCAATGGTAGTCAGTTCTTTATTGTAGAAGCCGAAGCAACTCCTTGGCTCGACGGAAGACACAGCGTATTCGGACAAGTGTATGAAGGGCTGGATGTAATCGACAAGATAGTAAATGTAGATAGGAACGCCTTGGATAAACCTTTAAAGGACGTATCAATGACCAAGGTCACTCTTTCAACCAAATAGTCCAAATTGCTTACAAATAGCCCTCAGATTGCTATCAAATTGCTTTTCAGTTTGATCTAATCTTTATTAATAATATAAAGTAGGAACCTATTTTGAATTTAAATAATTAATTAACAATAATGCATTTTAGTGAACTTAGAATTTACAAAACCTCAATCAGATTAGCTGAGGAAATACATAAATTAATAAATAAAGAAAAAGATTATTGGAAAGTCAATGAATACAAACAAATTCAAAGATCATCCAGTTCTATTTCATCCAATATTTCAGAGGGCTATGCGAAGAAGATCTATCAAAAAGAGCTCATTCGTTATTTAAATATTGCACTTGGATCAAGTGATGAAACACAAAGTCATATAATCCTAATGTATAAAAAGGAATATATTGGTAAAATAGATTATGAATATTTCTTAAATCAGTATAAAAATCTTTCAATCAAAATATTGAATTTCATAAAAAGAGTTAATAATGACATTCAAGCAATTTGAAAGCGTGATCCCGATGTAATCGGGAGAGCTGAAGGCAATCTGATAGCAATCTGGATATGATAAAAGTACGCATCC
>JAJDCE010000123.1 GCA_029260985.1 Patescibacteria group bacterium
GCAAGACTTAAAATCTTGTTCCTTCGGGAGTGTGGGTTCGATTCCCACCCGCGGCACCAGCTCACCAAGTGTGGGTTCGCATGAGCAAAGGAGCGACTGCCGACAGGCAGAAAAGCGACTATTGCGAAGCTCGACCTCGGATCCTGATGAAATCGGGAGAGAATGCGAGAATTGACCACCCGCGGCACCAGCCTTCGCCAAGGCTACGGCTGGCTTCGTCGGTGAAAATCTCACCTTTAACATAACGATTATTATGGAAAATACTCTCAAAAAGAAAGCTAAGGACTTCATGACCACGAATGTGATTGCGGTCAAAGAAAATGAGTCCATAAAACATCTCTTTAAAATTATGGACGAAGGTGCTATCCTGGGCGTCCCCGTTGTGGATGATAAGAATCATGTGATCGGGATGGTGACAGAATCAGATCTGATTGAACATTTCACTACTCTTAAAGCCCCACGCTCAATCAACTTGCTAGGGGGGATCGTTTACCTCGACAATATTGCTGAGTTTAACGAGAAGCTGAAAGATCACTGCGCAGAAACCGTAAAAGATATTATGTTCGAATCTGCACTTACTGTGACGGAAAACGCAACACTGCTAGAGGTAATCAACCTGATGTCAGAAAAGAAGGTGTCTCGTCTCCCAGTAGTCAGCAAAAAGGATGAATTGGTGGGCATCATCACCCGCTCAGACATCGTTCATCAGCTCGCCAAAGTCAAACAAGTTTAACTAATAATTTTCTTAAAGATCATGGATAAAATTACACTAGATGTTACCGAAGGAGTTTACTCCACTGCCAAAGAAGCCAGGCAAGCCGGTCGTATTCCTATGGCGTACTACGGTAAAGGTCAGGAAAACCGAGGTTTTTCGGTTGATTATCAAGATTTCCGACGCGCTTACGAAAAAGGAGGTCGAAGCACAATTATGTATTTCAAAAGCGAAAAAGGAGGTGAATTCCCTGTTTTGGTACAGGATATTCAATACGCTCCAGTCACTGATGAAATGGCACATGTGGACGTGATGGCAGTTGATCTAAAGAATACAATCAAGACTCAAATTCCTCTAGTGCTTGTTGGAGTAATTCCTGCAGTTAAAGATCTAGGTGGTAATTTGATTCAGAATAAAGACACTATCGAAGTTGAATGTCTTCCAAACGACCTAGTCACTAACATTGAGGTGGACGCCACTGGCTTAGTCGACTTCAACGCTTCCATCACAGTGGGAGATATTAAAGTGCCTGACACCATTAAGATTCTGGACGCTGAAGATATCAACGTAGCCACCGTTTCTGCTCCACGCGCTGTGGTTGAGGAAGAAGAAGGTGCTGCTGAAGGTGAAGAAGGTGCTGAAGGTGAAGAAGGTGCTGAAGGTGCTGAAGGTGAAGAGGGTGAAAAGAAGAATGAAGGTGGCGAGAAGAAAGAAGAAGGGGGTGAAAAGTAATCACCTGACCACCAAATAATGCCTGATAAACAGGCGCGAGCCTTTGTCACACTATGCCAAAACAAGACTTTATTCACCATCTTCGAGCGAGGATATCGCGCTTGCTGAATAAAAAGGTTCGCTTTGAGCTATGGTTCATCGTCGCTCTGATCTTCACGGTTATTGTGGTATTTGTTTTAATTGAATGGATTTTTCTGTCGCTGACCACCTCAGTCCAGAAGCAACAGTACAATGTCGATCTATTAGATGAACGTTCAATCTACAACAGCTTTGAGCACAAGCTCAAGGATGATTTTAAACTGTTGTTCCGAGCCCAGCCCTCACTTCTGAATGGAGCCTCCATTGAGCAGAATGTTGCCAAAGGACAAGCCATGGCAGTGATAGTCGAAAACTACACACCTATTCGCCATATGCAGAAAGGTTTAGAGGGGGCAGCCATTGTTTACGAAGCTCCCGCAGAAGGGGGAATTACCCGATTTTTAGCCGTATACGATGGTGCACCCGTTGGAACCATTGGTCCAGTTCGTAGTGCCCGACCCTACTTCATCTCGTGGGCATCAGAACTCAGAGCTGGCTACGTTCACATCGGTGGCAGTCCTGCGGCGCTTGAAAACCTAAAGAGTAATTTTCGAGTGTTTAATATCGACGAATTCTCGGACAGTAAAACCATCTGGAGGAATTACGATTATCTCGCCCCACACAATGCCTTCACATCCACCAACAACATCTTAAAGCGTTTGAATAAAGAAAAATATCGTCACCCCATTTCCGGCAAACGATTCCCTTTTAAGGAGGCTGACCCAGTGTCTGGTGATATCGAAAACATTTCTATCGATTTCTCTATCAATCCATATAAGGTCAAATACGTTTACGACTCAAAAACCAAAACTTATGATCGCTATAATGGGGGCAAACGTCATTTCGAAATCAGCCCAGCCAACATCATAGTACAATTTGTCGAAACCAAAGTGCTAGACGCTGTCGGACGCCTCTACGTTCAAACTCACGGAACTGGGAAGGCACTGGTTTTTCGCGACGGAAAAGTGATTGAGGGCACTTGGGAAAAAGATGCCTCAATCAATAGCGATGATCAGGATATGAGCCAAAGCTGGACGAAGTATTTTGATAAAGAAGGAAAAGAAATTGAGCTTAATAAGGGGCAAATATGGATAGAGGTCGTACCAGAAGATAGGCCGGTGAATTATTTCTAAAGCTTATGAACCTATCTGAATTCGACTACCATTTACCAAAAGAGCTGATCGCTCAGACCCCACTTGAGGAGCGTGATCACTCTAAATTAATGGTGTTGAATCGAAATAACGAAACCATCAAGCACCACTCATTTTTCGACTTACCAGACCTCCTAGACCCTGACTCTGTATTGGTTTTTAACGAATCCCGGGTAATTCCTGCGCGCATTAAATTTAAATTGGGGAACGGTAATGCTGAAGTTTTACTGATCAAACCAATCCATGATGATGTTTGGGAGTGTATGGTTCGTCCAGGGCAAAAATTTCAACCCAAAGCTGATATGCAGATCGATCCTAATTGTTCTCTGCACATCAAAAATATTACGCCACATGGGCTTCGGACGATCCAGTTTAAGTGCAATAATTTCAACGAATGGCTGAAGGTAAATGGCAAAACTCCAACCCCACCCTATATAAAAGATTATGAAGGCGATCCCGAACGTTACCAAACGGTTTACGCCAAAACAGAAGGATCTGTCGCAGCACCCACAGCAGGTTTCCATTTCACCGATCAGGTCTTTGAGCGCTTAAAGGCAAAAGGGATTCAAACTGAATTTGCCACCTTACACGTAGGCCTTGGCACCTTTCAATCGGTCAAAACAGACAACATCAAAGATCACCAGATGCATAGCGAATGGTTTAGCCTGTCCGATGAGGTCGCCAATCGTCTAAACAAAGCCAAGCAGGAAGGTAAAAAAATTGTAGCTGTGGGTACTACAGCCGTCCGTGTGCTCGAATCCTGCAGCGCTGAAGATGGCGCACTAAAGCCTCAATCGGGTGAAACCAATATCTTTATTTACCCAGGATACAAATGGAAGTTTGTCGATCAATTGATCACCAATTTTCATGTGCCAAAAAGCACACTTCTCATGTTGGTAAGTTCGCTTGCATCCCCTGTGTCATCTTCGGGTTCAACCCGGAGATCTATAGATTCCCGATCGGGGTCGGGAATGACAATGGAGGGAAGGGACTTCATCCTGAAGGCTTATGAGGAAGCCAAAAAAGAAGGCTATCGCTTCTTTAGTTTCGGTGATTCCATGCTCATCCAATAATTACCGAGCTGATTCAGGACTTCCTTGGCAAAAGTTCGCTTCATCCATCATTGTTAAAAGAGCGCTTAATTGGTCTCTATCATCTGCAGCCACTTCATTTATTGAAAGACCGAGAGACCGAACACCTGCAGGGTTGTTATGGTCAAGATCAGCAAGGGGATCTAAATCTCTTTCTGGATTATTCATATTAGTGGGGGCTAATTTATAAAGGGCTTCTTGCCTGCATTAAATCAACCTATTGAATGATTGTCAAATTAAAATATAATCTTAAAAAAGTATACTCTGAATTGAGGGGTGATAGTTACACTTAAGCTTCTGAGCTCAAGCCCAATATTGGTTAAACAATCCTGATCTTTTTTTCCAACATGCTTATAAATCTTGCAGTCGATTCTTCAATATGCGTAACCAGCGCATTCTCCCCTCTATCTTTGAGTAAGTTGATGATCTGATCAATCAAGACATATATCCTATTGGCCTGATCAGGCCTGAAAGCGCTTGGAGGCGGCAAAAGTTCTTTATTGAATATCCCTCTAAGTGCGCCTTCTACAGAGTCGCGGAAATACGTGGTATCAGCTCCTCCTTTCAGCTCCTCTAATTGTATTAACATCGCTTCACACATTACCGTAAAAGAATGAGGTTGAAGTACTTTATTGCATTCTCCCCGTACCTCCTGACTTATTTCTTCTGATGAAACTGGTGTATCTATAAATTCCTGTAAGTCCAGTATGGTGTCTGGTGGACAATTTTTCATATTGCCCAACAGAGCTATCGTCGTGCGTATTATAGGCTTCAGTCTTTGAGTCAATTCAGGGTTCATATTCTGAAGCCTATGTCTAAAAAGCATAAAATTAGAAATTTCACTCCTGATTTCTCCAGACAATAAGTTATAGTCATCAACTTCCTTTAGGTCGGGATTAATATTTTCTTCAAAACAAAACAGCCATTGAATGCCTGAATATTCAGCCGATGATATACTTCTTTGCGATGCGTCTGGGTTGGGCATATATAGTATTAAATTCGATCTCTGGTTTCTACAGCGAGTTGACTAAGGGTTTTGGGAGATGTCACCTTCCTCACCATCTCCTTTAATGAAGGGTATTCTACTTCATTATCAGGTCCAGGCAGATCATAATCTAAAGTTTCATCAATCATTTCAAGAGCGGTACAAACATCCATGAGTAGTTTGTGGTCAAGCCTTGTAACTTCTTCAGGCCTAGAGCTGATCAGTTCAAATAAAAATTGAGTAAAGTCCAGCAAAACCATATCTGCTCTTTTGGGTATACTTTCAGCTGAATCGGTTTGTAACAATATGGGCATTATTTCAACCAGCTTATTGCTCCAGGCCACAAATTCCATAGCTTCTGGTGGGGTTTCATTCAGGCTCATGCTAGTCGATTATATCTTTTAAAACATGCTTAATTTCTATCCCTAGATCAGGATCAAACCTTTCAAGCCTTTTTAGCACCTCCTGAACCAGCTGGATAGCCTCCTCTTGATGCTTAGGTCCAGAGAGTTCAAAAATACGCACAAAAGGGTAACTGATAAAAAGGTCTACAAGCCCATCTCTTAAGCCACGTCGGTTATGAATCGAAGTTTCACATCGTTCCAACTCTTCACACAGTTGTTCCAATGAAGTAATAAATTGAGGCCTTCTTATTCGGTCAGCACATAACCTTCTCACTCTTTCTGAGACTTTTGCTTCAGGGGTGGGGGAAAACTTTGGGTTATCGGATGGTGTATTCATGGCGTTTGACATTACACTAATTATTTAGTATTTGTCAATATAATCGAACACATTTAAAATAACAAGGAAGTTCTTCTGAAAGCATTCCAATCCACATAACTAAGCCAAGATTATGCCGCCTCATCTTGCCGCCTCAGATAAGATGGCAGAAACAAAGGTGCCTTAAGACCTTTAACTTTCTTTGCAATATCCAGATCAGCCAGGTTGATTTTACCGATGTATAGATCTCGAAGGTCGCCGCCTTTTTGAATAAAATCCAGTATCTCCCGATAGCCTTTAAAGTAAACAAAATCTTTCGTGAAGGCTCCAGGCTTTGAAGTGTCCGAAAGTCCACGTTTAGCTTTTAAAGCGACTTTCCAGGCCCGATCGACACTGAACCCATGCTTAATAATCTCCGCGTAAACATCCGCAAAGGAGCCGTGCAATGCAGTGTAAATCCCCACAACCGAAGACGCAGGCCAGTATTTCTTTTCAGTCTCACTCGATTCAGTCCGCTCTTGGTTATAAACCGCGAGCCCCTCTTCAGTCATCAAATAGTCCGCCAAGCCCCGTTGAAAAATCTTATAGGGCTGCTGGCTACCGTTCATAGCCGTAAATACGTGGGTTTCAATTTCATGTGCGATGGTTCCCTTAATCCTGTCCTCAGAAAACGTAGCCCCCTCCCGGAGCATTACCGAATTTTCCTTACCGGCAATCGCATCAGAAACCATATCCGCTTTAATTTTTACGCTCCAGCCTTTTAGTCCGTTGTCCTCAATCGCTTGTTCAAATAACTTCTTAGCCTCTTTGGTGCTTAGAATTTTTGAAGTGCTGGGGAAGCTCTCGGGCATAGATACGATTTCCTTCACTGCCTCCCGTAAAATATGCTGATCAGGCGCTCCATATAAATGAATTGATTTTGCTGTAAAAGAATCCGAACCTCTCACTTCTAATAATTCAATTTTTCGCTTAATTTCATCAACTTTTTTACGCCACAAAATTCCAATAGGAGAATCGGGATATTCGATACGCTTGAGACGTGCATAAAGATTATTGGGGTCAAATTTCAACGCATTGTATTCAAATTGAGGATTGTAGGTCGGATCGACTAGAAACTTATTGTGCTCATCCTTTAAATTGGTTGGCTTTAAGTGATTGAGCAGTCTGATTTCACCATCAATTGCCACGATTTCATCATCAATCTTCTGTAAATCATCGGCTGAAAAATGACGCACAATATGAGCCACGCTGGAAGAGTCTTTGCCCGCTTTTTCAGCCGCCATATGTCTGGTGGGATCAATGAGAAAATTTCTAAGATCCCGCTGGCCGATAAGCATTTTATATTTTTTACCCCTAAAGTTTTCCGTATCAACAACAGTCTGAATACGGCTCCCCGACAGGCTGAATTTACAATAGCCATCATCTAACTTAATTTCTTCCGCTACCGATTGATCCAAAACCGATTTTTCAATAGTAGGATCCATCTGAGCGATGATTTTCTTATTCCCTTTTTTACCAATTACCTCAATCCGTTCCAGATTTCCGATCACGGGCTTTTGAGGAGTTTTTTCCTCATCTTTATCTTCGATCTTATGACCAAAAATATCCTGCGCAATCCGAACTCCCTTTTCAGGTGTCGCCACTTTTATTCCTTCAATTCTTTCCAGTCGTTTTCGTAAGGGGGCCATATTGGCAATTTGCACCGCAAGCCCGGCACGGGCATTGATTTCCAAGAGAATTGGACCGCTTTTATCCAGAGCAATATCAATAGCCGCAAAACCCAGGTTGGTGATTTGCTGCACTCTTGAGGTGATGAGAAGAATGTCATCCCAATGAGGAATTTTCGTACCTCGTACAGGGCCATAGCCCGGAACACTATCAATTTCTTTATTGTATTGAGTCACATGGGTCATTTCCCCTTTGGCAATATCAATTCCAACCGCAACCCCTCCTAAATGCACATTGGCCTTACCTTGTGACTCCTCGGTAGGTAGACGGATCATCGCCATCACCGGAATGAGATTGTGAGCTACAATTCGTAAATCCGGTAACCCCTTATAAGACATCTTATTAAAAGGTTCAGGCGCTTCCAGTCGCTGTTCAAAAAAAGCAAAATCAGAAATATTAGCCAGTGAATAACGGCCATCTAGAATATCCTGAACATGCCGCTGCATTGCTTCAAGGCTTACAATATCACCATTTGGGCTCACAAAATTGCGCCCTTTCCGATCAGAAATCACCAAAATCCCTTCACCTCCATAACCGGAGTTTGGCTTAACAACAAATGAGTTGGGGAGTGTGTTCCAGTCAAAACTTTTTAACTCCTTTTTGTCCTGGATAGAACCAAAGAGTTTAGCCACAGGAATTCCTCGGGCCGATAGAAAATTTTTGGTTTTCATCTTACTATCCGCCATCATAATGGCTTTTTTTGGGTTATACGCTCTGATGTATTTCAGGCTCCGGGCGTTGATCCCGAGCAGACCTGGATTATGTAAAAACCACATATTAATTTCAGATTTCAGATTTCAGATTTCAGATTTTGTATTCAATTTAGCATTTATACATTTGACATTTGATTCAGAAATCAGAAATGCGAAATGCGAATTCTGAAGAATAATTTTCTCTGAAAATTATTCTTCAGCGTGTTTCATCACCTCCCTAAACCGAATGTATTCAAATACCCGAAGGCCAGTCCATCGGCCCAGACCGAGATTCACTACAATAAGTAATAAAATGATCTCAGGATAACTCAAAATCAGATTCTGTAGGAATTGCCACTCAACCACCCAGTAACAAATCAGCGATACAATGGTGGTTTCAAGCATTAGTAGTACGGCGGCAAAGACCCCTTTTCCGCTTTGGGCGCTCACAAATTTTTCAGCCAGCGTCGTCATAATAAGCATCGGGAATACCGCGATAGTCGCCAGTTCACTAACTCCCAAATAAGTAGCCAAAGCCAACATCAAAAGGAGGATCAAAGTCGAAATGGTAAAAACAATGGCAATACGCGGTATATGAAGCAGCCGTACATGCATCAAGGCCTTCCGAAGTACTGCTCCGGTAAGAATGATAATAACCAAAATCAAAAGACCGAATTTAAGACCAAGGGCTAAAAACGACAAGGTGATAATTGCTGGAGTATAAAGTCCAAAAGTTGTGATCCCAACCACCTGCTTTAAAAAAGAAATGATAGTAGCGATCACAGGTAGCATCAGAAGAAGTACAATCGTATTACTTGGAATTCCCTGAGCCAACATGAAATTAACCAGGTATGAAATGGAATTCCACACACTGACACTCCGAGTGTCTTTATCAATAATCAGATATTCCGACACCCCTACTTTCAGGTCATTAACAAATGCATCAGTGTCTTTAGCTTTCACTAAATCCTCTAATTTATGTTTTCGGGTCAGTACAATTTGCTTGGGCTGAACAATGTCAAAATTACTCTGCATAATACGCCCCACCGTTTTGAGATTTTCATTTGAGGTTACCACAATGGTTTTACCCTGAATATATTCCTGAATAGTAGGTCGCTCCCTCACTAAACGAGTAAGAGCATTGATCCCACTCCCACGATTCGTCCAGACCGCAATCGTATCCGCATTGCTGATCACATCCACTTGATCGGCCAGTTTTTTAGTCAGATTCTCTTCCGACAAGAAGGCGGTAGTGCTCTCATAGCTTTCAATAACCCGTATAAAGGTTCCTTCGTCTCTGGCTTTTTTTGTAAGATTATCAATGCTCTGCTTTTGCTCAGTAATATCTGTAAGAAGCAGAATCAGCTTTTCATAGACAAAAATATCCCGGGCAATCGATGAGGACTCAGTGCCCTGATCCACTTTTAAAGTGACAAGATACTCACCAGGTTCAGAAAACGAATGAACCACTTCAACTCCCGTCTTTGTTTCAGCCCCATCTCCAAAATCCCATGTGTAGGTAGCCTCAATATCTTCTGCAGGCAGAAATGATTGGGAGGCATCCAGAATAATACTCTTATCAACTTGCACAATGCTGTCCGCATTGATCACCGCCCGAATATCATTGAGATCAAACGTTACCGCCGCCGAAGCAAACTGTGGCAGAAGAAGTAAGGCCGTGAGAAAGGAAAGGAAAAACTTTTTCATAATAGTCATTAATTTGTGTAGGCATTCTATCAGAAATTACGAACTTAGTCCCTAGTCCTTAGTCCTAATTAGATAATTCCAAGTCGAGCTTCAATTTCCTGATCCACAAACATCTTTTTTCGTCCGTATTTCATTCGTGAATATTTCTTTAAAATCTCCGCCATTTTATCGCTTCCTTGAGGGTCCCAAATTGTCTTGAGAGAAAAGGGCCTTGAAGTGGTATTGTTTATATTCAATTTGATATAAGCGCTATAGTTGGCAATTCCCAAAATATCCTGTTGCGATAGTAAGGGGGCATATTCTTTTGCAAGATATTCCGCGTCATCCGCACCCACCTTAAAACTAAGCATGGTACCCACGTTACCAAACACCGCGTCGCGCACTCTTGTATCATCTTTACCACTCGGTGTTTTAGTCAGTTGCGCAATATACTGATGCGCCATGATGAGCGAAAGGCGGTACTTACGGGCTTCCGATAAAATTGAGGCGAAGGTATCAGTGGCAAAATTCTGAAATTCATCCACATACATATAAAAGTCTTTTCGTTCTTCTTTAGGTATCTCTTGCCGGCCCATAGCGGCCATATTCACCTTATTAACAAAAATCAGTCCTAAAAGCTGAGCATTTACATCGCCAATTTTACCTTTCGAAAGATTCACCAGAAGAATCTTCTGATTATCCATAATGTCTCGTATATTAAAGGCGCTTTTGGGCTGACCAATAATGTTACGAATCGTGGTATTGGTGATAAACGGACCAAATTTAGAACTGAAATACGGGATCATTTCTTGTTTTTCACGCTCACCGGTGTTGGCATATTCATGATCCCAGAACGACTTAACCACCGCGTTGCTCACTTTCTCGAGCTTATATTTGCGGAATTCATCGTCCACAAAGATTCGGGGAACATCAATGAGTGTCGCCCCTTCATCTTCATCTTCCATCAGGGTCAAACAGGCATTCCGAAAGTAATGCTGGATACGAGGCCCGAAGATTTCATCTCCAAACAATTTGATAAAGATTTCCATCGCATCTAACGAGGCCCGATCTCTCTCCTCCGGCGTATGAGCTTCCAATAAATTAAGCCCCATGGGCCGGTCAGCATCTGACGGATCAAATACCACAATGTCTTTGGCACGCTCTTTTTGTACAATTTTAAGAGTATCTTCCACCAGGTCGCCATGCGGATCAATCAGACAGATACCATCTCCATTCCAAATATCCTGACGAGCCATGTAACTGAGAAGAACTGACTTACCGGAACCGGATTTCCCGATAATATACTGATGCCTCGTCCGGTCATCGGCCATAATACGCACTTCCCGCTCTTCACCCCGGTAAACATTCTTCCCAATCACAACCCCTTCCTGCGGAAGGTCAGTCGGTGGCGCAAGTACTTTGTACGCAAGCCATTTAATAATCGGCACATTGTTATACCGCGAATCCGGGAAGTGGATGACGGAGGCAAGTTCGGTTTGAGTGAACAAGTTCTGCTTATGAAGAATTCCAGGTATTCGTTTACGGAACAGATACTTCATCAAAGGATTATTGACTCGATCCATTGGGAAAATTCGTCGCCCCTGAAAAGCGTTTAAATAAGCATCGTGATAAATGCTAAACGCTACATTCAAATTATTTGTAATTTCAACCGCCCGCTGAGTCGTGTCAGCAACCCCAAATACCCGAATAGACGTATCAAAACCTACTTCACCGGCTTTTTCACCAATTTTTTTATAGGCCTCTTCCTTAGCCGCCAGCATACGAATATAGGCATCACCGGAGCTCGCGCCAGGCGCACTGGTTGCCCCTTTGCCGATAGGCGCCATGAATCGGATTGCATTGATCAGTAAGCCCAGGATCGGACCTATCAATGGAATAGGTATTTTAATCGGCAATCTTTCTTTTTTAAAGAGCGCTGTACCCATCCGTTCGGTTTTGCGTCTCCACTTATTATTCGCCACTGGGTTAATAATCATCTGCATACAGGCTTTCTCACCCGTTTTAAGCTTAGAAAGCACATTGGCCATGTCATTCAGCGGATCCTGCTCCATCACTTTATAAGTATGAATCGGGAACCAGAAGTCCTTTTTGGTATACATAAAATAGCCTCGCACCTTCTTGCCCTTTTCAAACAATTCATAAGATTTATCCAGAATTTTTATATCCGCATCTTTGTAAAACGAAGTAACCTGTTTTTCCAGTATGTTTTGATAAAATTTATCAGCGACTACATAAAAACCGAGTTCATGATTTTCCAAAAATAACTCAAATGAGATGTTATCGGCCTGCCAGATCTTGGTTTTGATCGTATTCCACAAATTTAGCTCCCGAATTTCATATAAAGCCCTGTAAAGCTGGGCCATAATAGCCACCTTTTCCTTAAAATCCTTCTCCGTCCGCTGTTCCTGATCCATCTTGGAGTCACTCCGAGGCAGCGTCACTTTCATATAAATCAGGTTTTTAGCCGATTTATGAGAATAGATAAGCCTTGCGAGCTTAAATAAATACTTCAAACCATACCAAGACACAAAAACGATAATAAGCGTCGTGAGTCCATGGTTTTTCAACCAATCAAGTACTAGAGGGACGTATTGTAAGTATTTTTCAAAATCCACTTAGTTTTAGTTTGGAGTCGGGAGTTTGGAGTCGGGAGTTTCGGTTGTAAGTTGTGTATTTACAACTCCGAACTCCCTTCTCCGAACTCCTAACTAAATTAATCTATATATTATAGCATTTTTTCTCTCTGAAAACAAGGGTTATTATCTCCGAAACCTCCATTCGACCTGTCGGAACTTGCCAAAACAATGGTTCCTCAGTTATTATCCCTTACTGACTGACACTAAAAACCATGAGTTTATTGGGTAAAAAATGGGTGATTTTAAACCAAGAGAATGATTTAACGATTATTGCGAAATTATTGAAAAATCGAGGTATTGATTCCCCCGAAAAGGCAGATTGGTTTTTTAATGCATCTCTAGACCGCCTGCATGAGCCCAGATTGCTCAAGGAAATGGATAAAGCGGTTGAACGAATCAAAAAAGCCATTAATCAGCAGGAAAAGGTCATGGTTTTTGGAGATTACGACGTCGATGGCATTACAGCCACCGCAATAGTGGTCGATTTTCTGAAAAAAGTTGGCGTGGAGGCCCATCACAAACTCCCCAATCGGGAAAAAGATGGCTACGGCCTCAAAGATTACTTCATCCGAGAGTTCAAAGAGATGGGAATCGATCTGATTGTCACGGTCGATTGCGGTACGTCAAACCTTAAAGAAGTGAATTTAGCCCGTGAATTAGGGATCGACGTTGTGATCACCGACCATCACAGTATGCCATCCGAACTCCCAAAAGCTTGTGCTATCGTTAACCCTAAACAGCCTGATTGTGAGTATCCGAATAAGAATATTTGCGGTTCCAGCATTGCCTACAAACTAGTTTCCGCACTGGCGCGCGATTTATGGCCACAGGAAGAAGCAGAAAAATACTTAGATTTTCAGCTTGGCGTCGTTGCCTTGGGGGTGGTGGGGGATTGTATGGCCTTAAAAGGGGAAAACCGAATATTAGTCCGTGAAGGAGTTAAGCGACTTTCCAATGGGGTAAATGCAGGAGTCAAAGCGCTCATGGAGGCATGCAACTTGCCACTTCATAAAATGAGTAGCTCCATGATTGGCTTCCAGATTGGACCCCGTATCAATGCAGCAGGGCGAATCGATGATCCTGATCACGCCTTTCAATTAATTATGGGTAATTTAGATAAGGCAACAGTGCTGAATGAATTGAATGAAAAACGACGATCAATCACACGCGAATTAATTGAGGAGGCAGTTGAAATGATTGAGCGGAAGGAGACAGTGCCCAACATCATTGTTGTGAGCAGTCCTGATTGGCCATCCGGCCTGTTAGGATTAATCGCTAATGGCATTTCAGACCAATTCTGCCGGCCTACGATTGCTATGCAGGAAAGGGAAAATGAGTGCGTAGGGTCAATGCGCAGTGTCAATGATTTTGATATTACTGAAAACATCCGTGAGGTGGCTGGTGAATTATTTTCTGCTTTTGGTGGCCATGCCATGGCAGGTGGTTTTTCTTTACCCAAAGAAAATTTAGCTAAATTTTTGAAGCGGGTCGAAGTACTGGGGGGTGAAAAAATTAAGCCCGATGAATTTATCAGTACACTTAAAATCGATTGCGAAATTAATGCCGATGAGCTCAATTACGAAACATGTTACAAGATGAGTCGCCTGGAACCCTTTGGATCCGACAATCCAGAACCAACTCTTTTACTTAGAAATGTACGCATTCAGGATATTCGTTCGGTTGGAAAAACTGAAGAACATCTACAGTTTCCAGTGCGATTGGGCGATAAAGCTGTATCTGCAATTGCCTTCCGTTTTGGAAAACATCTTGATAAAATTGATCCAGCTAAAACGCATGACATCGTCTGCAACTTAGAAATCAACGAATGGAATGGGCGAAAAAAGTTGCAGTTGAGAGTCGTGGATTTAAAAACCACCGATAGCTAACCAATTGCTTTCCGATAGCTAACCAATTGCTTTCCGATTGCCTACCAATAGCAACGGACAGCGCGACGTCAGGAGCAGATAGCAACGGACAGCAACGGGATAACAATAGGAATTATGAAAATAAAGTTAATATTAAAAGATGGCTCCGAAGTAATAGGTGAGTCATTTGGTTTTTTACCCAAATCTAAAAATTGGGAAGTGGATGGGGAGGTCGTTTTTAATACGGGTATGGTGGGATATCCAGAAACATTTACAGATCCCTCATATCGAGGGCAAATCCTAGTTTTAACCTACCCTCTTATCGGTAATTACGGAGTACCCACCGACCAAGCCCTCAAGCACGTCAGTCAATTAATGGAAAGTGAGCAAATCCATTTGCGCGGTCTGATCGTGAGCGAATATTCAGAAGAATTTTCCCATTGGCAGGGCAAAAAATCTTTATCTGATTTTCTCAAAAAACACAAAATCCCTGCCATTCAAGGGGTAGACACACGGGCTCTTACTCAAAAACTCCGTGAACACGGGGTTATGTTGGGCAAGATGCTTCCATCAGACAAATCTTTTTCAACCTCAATGGAATTTTCCGATCCCAATGAGTGGAATCTAGTGGCTGAAGTGTCTCCAGATAAGAAAGAAGTCCTATTACCTAAAGGAAAAGCCAAATGCACAGTCGCCCTTTTAGATTGCGGAATCAAACACAACATCATCCGTAATTTCCTAGACCGGGGCTGTAAGGTGATCCGATTACCATGGAATTATGACATCAGTAAGCTAAACGGAAAATATGATGGGCTATTCATTTCTAACGGGCCGGGAGATCCAAAATTAGCCATAGAAGCTGCCGATTCAATCAAGCTGGCTATGAAGGAAAACAAGCCTATATTCGGCATTTGTTTAGGCACTCAGCTATTAGCCCTTTCTGTTGGCGCCGATACCTACAAACTGAAATATGGTCACCGAAGCGCCAACCAGCCTTGCATCGATTTAGACACCGGTCGTTGCTACATCACCTCCCAAAATCACGGATTCGCCGTCAATGACAAAACGATCCCAAAAGGCTGGAAACCCTGGTTCGAAAATGCGAATGACGGAACCATAGAAGGAATAAAACACAAAACCAAGCCCTGGTTCGCAGTTCAGTTTCATCCGGAAGCCAGCCCAGGACCAGAGGACGCTGCATATCTTTTTGATGAATTTGTCACAAAGCTGACACGTTGACAGTAAAAAGTTCAAGAGCCGCCCTTGCGAGCGGCTCTTTTGCCAGTGTCATCGCAGCCTTATTGGAATAAAGAACATGTGGCCGATAGCTAGCACAGCCAGTATCAGTATCCAAAGGGGAAAACGAATAGCACACCATAGCGCCAGCTTCGTGTTGTCCGTCATGATATTATCCTTTTTCGTAAAGGGTTTTGTAACATTGGCTTTCAGTCAATGCTGATCCAGACAAATGTCGAATAAGCATAATCCTCATTATCTTAGCCATGCTCGTTTGTATGTCAATTTTTATCCACTTGGATTTAGGTATTTGGCTTGTTTGAAATGTTTGTTCCATTTCAGAATATTCAACATTTTTAGTTATATACAATATTTCCCCTGTTCGTCATCATGAATGTCGACAGTTTTTGACCATAATAGTTTGACCAACTTGTCTACCATATTTATACTTAATCTGTTATCTGTCAGTATTCATTTACGAGATAAACTTCGACAAACATTTTACAAAATAAACATATTAAAATCATGGCCAAAACCCTATACGTAGACCGAATTGAAGCGAGCAAAATCCTTAAAGTCTCCACTCGAACAGTTGATCGCTATATGCGAAAACATCGTTTCAAAACCAGAAAAGACGGACGACGTGTCCTTATTAAAAAAGTCGATGTAGATAAAATTATCAAAGAGCACATCGGACGTTTAGTAGACATTAAAGAAGATAATCTGAATGAAATTCTAAACAACAAGGAGCAGAAAGGGGTAGAGAAAACCACCAAACTTGCCGTAAAAGATATCAAAGTAAAAAAAATCAAAGAAAAGGACTCAGAAAAAATGAATGTAGAGCAGGAAATTTACAAAGAACTTTACGGCGAAGTTAAGAAGGATTTAGGCAAAAAGCAAGAACGCCTAGAGGCAGCTACTTACCGAGTTGGTCAGTTAGAATCACAAGTGAAGAGTATGGTGCCAATGCTCGATTACAATAAAAAAGACCGAGCGCTCCAGGAAGCTTACAGTGCGATGGACGCCCGCTCAAAGCAGAACGAAGAGACCATTCAGAAAATGGAAGTTAAGCTTCGAAGTGAGCGAGTGGCTAAATGGGTTTATCTCTCATTAGTAGGAACTCTATTGGTGGCTGAGCCAATTCTTTTCTTGTTGTGGGCTTTTGCTTAAGCAAGGGAATCTAGTATTAACATTGAATTGACTTCGAATTGACTTTAGCTCGGTTCGGAGTCAATTTGTATATAACTAATTTTCGTCAATATGATCGTTACTAATTTTAAAACTTACGAATCCGCCACAGGTGAAAAAGCGCTTGAGCTCGCTAAAATACATGAGGCTGTCGCAAAAGAAACAGGTGCAGATATCCAAGTCTCGGTACAGGCCGTCGACTTAGCCTCTATCGCTAACAATGTCTCAATTCCTGTGCTATCTCAGCACATCGATCCGGTAGGATTCGGGAGTGCTACAGGTCATATTCTGCCAGAAGCGGTAAAGATGGCTGGAGCTCAAGGCACGATATTAAATCACTCAGAACAGCGATTGGAGCGCGAAATTCTCGCCAAGTCCATCACCCGTGCTAAAGAAGCAGGCTTGAAAGTCATCGTTTGTGCGGAGAGTCCGGAAGAAGGAGCCACGTTTTTAGAATTTGATCCGGATTTTATTGCCGTTGAACCACCAGAATTGATCGGCGGCGATACTTCCGTATCTAGCGCACAGCCCGAAATCATCGAAAACGCTGCCAAGCTGATCGGTTCCGAAAAATTATTAGTCGGTGCTGGCGTAAAAAACGGTGAAGATGTAAGAACCTGCATCAAATTAGGCGCAAAAGGCGTCCTTTTGGCTAGCGGCGTAACCAAAGCTGAAGATCCAAAGGCAGTCCTCATGGACTTGGCTAACGGACTAAGCCAATAAGTTTTTGCCATAAATTTCCTAAAACTGCAGCAAGCTTAGAGCGATGGTCTTTTATCTCCTGAATACTGGATAGTGAAGGTCTAAGGATATCGGTTCGGCGATTTCGCGAGCCCTTATTCAAGGCTTTGTTAGCCTCTACCAAAGCTCTCTCGATGTTATTATTGGGCATGGGGCAACTAAAATAAGCGGCCTCCATATTGCGCTATACTTACCCAATAAGTCAAACTTAAACTAACTAAAATGTCCAAAAAGCCTAGATAATACTCCCCTATTATCACGCACAAGCTTATCTCTTTCGAGCCTTTTCCTTTCGGCATCTAGATCATGCTTATTTTCACCCGTTAATAATCCCAGGGGATTTTTATCAGGATCCATTGGACTAGGAAGATATGAGTTTTCTTGATTTTTGGGCATATGCAGAATATGTTTATTTGAAACTCATTATAACATATTTACTAAAACAAATCAAGTTATGTGAGCCGCAGATAAGGGAAGCACTGTTTTTACGTCAGCCTCCTCAATGCCAATTGCATTTTCAATCGTAAAGTGTCCTACTTTAGTCCGTTTCAAGGCTGATAGGTAGCCACCAACCTCAAGTTTTTCACCAATATCGCGAGCAAGAGAGCGTACATAAAACCCTTTTCCACAATGAACTTTTAATTTCAGTATAGGCCATTTGTAGTCGAGGAGTTCGATGGTGTGGACGATGATTTCTGCCGGTTTAAGCTCGGCTTTTTTGCCCTTACGAGCAAGCTCATACGCCTTTTTACCTCCTATTTTTTTCGCGGAAAACTGAGGGGGCATTTGTTCAAAAGTACCTGTAAATTCTTTCAGAATATTCTCAATATCAGTAATCGGAACTTCATTGGCTCCTTCAACGGGTTTCAATTCACCCTCTTGATCATCCGTATTGCTGGTAGCACCAAGTGTTATTTCACATTGATATTCCTTATCTAGCCCCGTTAAATCCTGAACTAGCTTAGTTCCTTTGCCAATACAAAGCACTAATACACCAGTCGCTTTTGGATCCAGTGTGCCTGTATGTCCCACTTTTTTAACATTGAGTATATTGCGAACCTTAGCCACCACATCAAAAGACGTCCAGTCCATAGGCTTATTAATCACCATCAAACCATTGATTTGATTGTAAACTCTGAATTTTTTCATGAAGTATATTTTTCAATAATTTCTTTCACTACCTCCCGCTCATCCCATTCAATCGTTCCATCATTCATCGTTCGGGTCGGCAAACTCCCCATACCCGTCACCACAATCACATCACCTTCTTCCGCATTTCTAACCGCAAATTCAATCGCTTCATAACGGTCTTCGATCAAATGTAAATCTTCCTCCAGCTTTTTCACTTGTTTCGCCCCTTCCAAAATCGCCTCCATAATATCCATTGGGTTTTCAGAATACGGCTCTTCATCCGTTATGATAGTAATATCGGTATGCTTTGCCACAATTTTCCCCATCACTGGCCGTTTTGCCTGATCACGATCCCCACAGCTGCCGATAATCCCAATTAAGCGATTAGGTTTTGCCTCCCGAAGAGACTGATAAAGTTTTTCCAGTGAGTCCGGCGTAAGCGCAAAATCAACCAATACCTCAAAACCTTTCGGACTTTTAATCGATTCCATTCTGCCGGAAACACCCTCAAAGGTTTTTAGGGCATGTCGGATAATCTTTAAATCTATTACTTCACAGGCTAAGGCCGCACCCGTGGCCGCCATCGCGTTCTCCACATTAAAAGAACCCGGCACCATCAGTTCCATCCCCATTTCCTCACCTCCGTAATGCAAAGAAAATTTAGAACCGTATTTTGAGCAGGTCATATGATGAGCCTTGATGTCTCCTTCATCAAAACCATAAGTGATTTTAGTGGGACAGCTGATGCCATTAAATTCTTCAAAAAACTGATCGGTGGTATTGAGCACCATCGCCTGCCTATGTGGAATCGCCTCCAAAGCTTTTGGTAAATGCCGATGGCACGTTCGGCTCACGACTTTAAATAAACCCTTTTTAGCCTCCTTATACTTTTCCATTGTCTTGTGATAGTCCAGATGTTCATGAGTAATATTCGTCAAAACCGAAATACTAAACGGAATACCCCACAGTCGGTGCTGATGGATCGCGTGAGAGGAAGATTCGATCACCACGTATTCAATTTTTTCTCTCAAGCACCGCTTAAGGAACTTTTGCGTTTTAAAGGGTGACATCGTGGTCTTTTTTGACTTATTTGGGGTAATTTTCCCATCAATTCTGAATTCAACCGTCGACATCATGGCCACTTTTTCCCCAGCCGTCCTCAAAATATGCTCGATCATATGAACGGTTGTTGTCTTTCCATTGGTTCCCGTTACGCCAATGCAAACCATTTTCTTACCAGGAGTACCGGCTTTCAACGCTGCCGTTAATCCTTTGAGGCGATGCCAAAATAAGCGAATAGGATTATCGGGGCTGATGATTTTTCGGAGTCGGTTGAGCATACGGCCATTATAGTAGGGTAGAGGAGAAAATGAGTCCAGTTTTTATTGACAAGAAGAATTTATATCATAAAATGATACACTAATAATTAATAATAATAAATATGACAGAAGTCCTCCACGACCCCGCATCAGAAGTAGAAAATATAACCCCAAATAAAGAAGAAGGCTTTGTCGTCGCAAGAGACAGTGTCGAAACAATACTGGTAAGTAACGACCAGGAAAGGCCAGATCATCAGATAAGTGCAGCTGAACAATTATTAAATGAAGCCCGAAAATCATTCACGGATACCGGTAAAGAACAAATAGCTGAACTAAAGAAAGATTGGGAGGGGTTATCAATGCGGGAAAGGACTGGTAGGATAGATAAAATTATTCAAAACAAAGTCCAGTCTGTAAACGGCAATATTGCCTTAACACATCTTGCTGCAATTACTGGGAAAAACCGCAAAGAACTGCATATATACAGGCGCCTTTTTCGAGCCCCCGATAATATTTGGAAGCTAGAAGAAGTAGGCTTACTAAAGCCAGATGATTTGGGGTTAATTGATGTGCTTTTAAAGGTGATCAAAGCTGAGAAAAAGCCACATAAGCTTATTTTTGAGCTTGCAAAGCTTCACGCCCCATTAACGGAAGGTGCGATACAAGATGTTGTTTTGTCTACTGCCCGAAGCCATATCGACATTCATAGGCAAGAGGTAGATCAAAGGCTAAATTCAAATGACGTATACATGGTCGACTTCGCATCTGAATATGCCAAGGGTTGTGATGGATTAAAAGATGTACCACTCAAATTTATCCCCCTTGATACTCCTGGCTATGGCAAATTTAAACAGAGATTTAATAAAGATGACGATTTTGTATTATTTTGCGAAGCCGGTAATTCTAGAAGGATTTGTTGTATTCATCATAAAGCAGTAATCGCTTACAAAGTGCATCAAGCTGGTTTTAAGTGGGATGAAGATGAGAAAATTAATGATTAAATAATTATATCCTTTTCAATCTGCTTTTTCAGCTTTTCTAAATCCGTAAATGCTTTTGGTTTTCGGATTTTTTTCAGTACGCGAAAGCTCACAAATTCTCCATAAATCCTCTTATTAAACCCAATCACATAAACCTCCAAAACTTTTCCACGCTGGGTAAGTCTTGGGCCAAAATACAAGGAGCCTTTGTAGACACTCTTCCCTATTTTTACCTCTGAATCATAGACACCTTCGTCAAATTGTTCGCCAAAACGCCCAACATTGAAATTGAGGGTCGGGAATCCTATTTTACGACCGGTTCCAGTTCCTTTTTGTACTTTGCGACGGATATACATATAAATATATTTCAAATTATCTGAAGGCGCGGAATCGTTTCCGCGCTGGCGCGATTGTAAAATCGCACCTTCAGGATTTGGGGTTTGAATTTATAACAATAAGCTTTTTAGGGCCAGCAATATAATAACAATGCTGAACACGATTCTCAAATAATGGGAGCGGGTTTTTAAAACCAAATTAGCCCCGATAAAAGCCCCAAAAGCCCTTCCAGCAAAAAGCGGGATGGCAAGTATAGGGTCAATAAAGCCATTGATCCAAAGTAAAAGAACTGCTGGCAACACTCCAATTAGCACAATCGGCTGTCGGTTTTCAATAGCTCGCTTAAACTTTAATCCAAATAAGTACATCAATACAAAAGTAAGCATCGTGCCGGTTGATGCCGTGATCACCATGGTATAAATCCCCAACAGAAAAGCCAGAAATAATCCCAACACCTTCTTTCCATTTCGAACCTTATCTAATGGGAGCTTTTCCGGATTTTTGAATAAAGTCAAAAATGCAAAGAAGATGATCATGGCTGATACTGCTTTTTTGATCAATTCACCATCAATTTGAATGAGAACAAAAACCCCGATCAGCGTTCCCACTAAAAAAGCGGGGGCAACCCAGGTAACAATATCCCGATAGACTTTTTTATTCTTCAAAAAAATCCAACTCCCAGTCATTGTTTGTCCAATAGCTCCCAACTGATTGGTGGCAATGGCTACCTTTGGATCAACGCCTAAAAGAAAAAGAGTTGGAAGTGTCAAAAAACTTCCCCCTCCAAAGATTAACCCATACATGCCTGCAAAGGAAGTGACCAGGAAAACTAAAATGTATTCTTGCAATACCATTTTTATACTTTTTACTGAAAATGATTGTACCTTAAAAAAGGTTGATCTAAAATAGAGACGCCCTAATTAAATCAATATGCGAAAAATTCCTGCGACCATGGCCACTCAGCATCCAGATAATGCGAGTGCATGTTATTGGAACCAGAAAAAATTCATCAATTCACTCGATGAAGTTGAAGAGTGTTACCGAATGTTCCATGAACTCAAGTGCACTGAATATATGTGGGATTGGGAGGGTAAATTTGTCGATGAGGCGGTGGTCGAAAAGCTATATCAGCGGTACCACGACTTCTTCAGGAAAAATAAATTAGGGAAAGATGTATTTCTTACTTTCCGTATTCCTAATGTCGATGAAGAAAGTGGATTCAGATTGGCTCGTGCCTATATGGCCATTTTGACAGCCGACGATTTGGCGCATGAGGTTGGCATGAATACTCCTCCGATTTTTGAAGCAATCCTGCCCATGACCAAAAATGCTAAGCAGCTCATCAACGTTAAAAAGACCTTCCATCAAGTCGAGGAATTTAAAAAGAAAGCCTTTAACACCAAACGAAAAACCCCTCATGAATTCAACGTCATTCCGCTAATTGAAGGTGTTGAATATTTAACCAGCGCCGATAAAATCCTGAATGAGTACGTTGATGGCTGTAAAGCTGAATTTGGTAAAAAACCGGAATATTTGAGGCCATTCATCGCACGTTCAGACCCAGCCATGAACGCCGGTCTGATACCAGCAGTGCTTTCATGCAAAATCGCTCTACAACAATTTTACGAAGTGGGTAAGAAGCACAACATCGGCATTTATCCGATTATCGGCCCTGGCTGTCTTCCGTTCCGAGGAGGCGTCAATCCCGAAACCATCAAAAAAACCATTCAGGAGTACAGCGGGATTCGGACCATCACTATTCAATCCGGCTTTCGTTACGACTACCCTCTTCCAACGGTCAAAAAAGCGATTAAATATATCGAAGAAACACTGCCGAAACTCAGCTTTTCACCACTGACAAAAAAAGAGATTAATGACATCCATCAGGTCAACAAAGTTTTTGGAGGATATTACAAATCCACTGTTGAACGGGCGGCAAAACTCATCAATCAAATTGCCAGCCAGGTACCCGGCCGTCGAGAGCGAATGTTACACATCGGTTTGTTTGGGTATTCGCGTGGTATCGGCAAAGTCAGCCTTCCTCGGGCGATCAAATTCACAGGCTCACTCTACTCAATCGGCGTACCTCCCGAATTCATTGGAATGGGACGAGGGCTAAGAGACGCGATGAAAGACGGTACGCTAAAAACAATTGAAAAACATTATCTTAACCTCAGAGCTGACTTCATTCATGCAGGTAAATACCTTAACAAAGAAAACTTAAACGAACTCGCCAAAAAATATCCAGTTTTTCAGGAGATTAAGGAGGATGTTCAGGAAGTTGAAAACTATTTGCGCCTCGAACTAGGTCCTATCAAAACAAAGCATTTTATTTATCGTAATCTTGCTTCGTCAATTTATTTACGCCTCAAGGAGAAGGAGGATTTTTCTAGTGAGCTAGAGGAGGCAGCTTCGATTCGGAAAAGTTTAGGGTAATCTTTTTAACCTAGCCTGTAAGTGAAGATAGTTATCTTCACTTACGAAACACTACATGCTCTCACAACGAATTCAAAATCTTAAGCCCAGCGCTACAATCGCGATTAACACTAAAGCGATCGAACTCCAGAAACAAGGAGTCGACATCTTGAAGTTCGGAATTGGCGAACCCGACTTCGACACACCTGAAAACATTAAGCAGGCTGCCAAACGAGCCATAGATGAAGGCTTTACCAAATACACAGTGGGAACTGGTATTTTAGAATTAAAGGAGGCGGTTTGCACAAAGCTGATCAGAGATAATAAGGTTGAATGTGATACTTCAAATGTGCTGATCACCAATGGCGGTAAGCAGGCCCTCTATAATTGCTTTATGGCGCTCCTCAATCCGGGCGATGAAGTAATTATCCCATCTCCTTACTGGGTCAGCTATACCGATATGATCGCCGTGTGCGAGGGGCAGTCAGTATTTGTCGACACCACTTCAAACCAATTCAAACTCACGGCAGAAATGGTGAAGACGGCAATAAGCCCGAAAACCAAATGTATAATCCTCAACAGTCCCAGCAACCCCACCGGAATGACAATCGAGAAAGAGGAAGTGGAAAAAATAGCGGAACTGGCCCTTGAGCATCAATTTTATATCATTTCTGACGAAGTCTATGAGTACTTTATATACGATGGAAAGGAAATGTTCTCAGTCGCCAGTCTGCCCGGAATGAAAGACAGGGTATTTACCGTAAACGCCGTTTCAAAAACCTATGCCATGACAGGGTGGAGAATAGGCTATATTACCGGTCCGGAAAAAGTGATTAAAGCGATGGGAAATCTTCAAAGCCATTCAACTTCTAACCCTTGTTCCATTGCTCAAAAAGCGGCCCTGGAGGCCATAAACGGACCGCAGGATTCAGTTAAAATGATGGCAGAGGAATACTTGAAGCGACGCAATTTTGTTTATGAGGCCATGAGTGAAATTCCAGGCTTCAAACTGACAAAACCTGAAGGCGCCTTTTACGCTTTTCCAGACGTGAGCGGAGCATTTACAGATCAGATAAATGACAGCTTTAAATTCACAGAATTCTTACTGGAAAAGGCTCATGTGGCTGTCGTCCCCGGTGGTGCATTTGGAGCAGCGGGTAACAATTGCATCCGATTTTCTTATGCCTCTTCAATGGATCAGATAAAAGAGGGAATTCGACGAATAACGGAGGCTTTAGCCTGACATTTGACACCAAAGCATACTACACTTAACATGAACTCCCGTATTCCAGTCCACCTAGTGGTGCTGGATGCGTTGATATACTCATAGTGTTCTTTAACAAGTGTCCGTTTTTTAACAACCAACCCAAAGGGGGGTGTCATGTCACAGTCTGCTGGAATGAATCTGGCCGCTCTGTTCGTTATTGGACTGGTGGCACTCTTTATTGCGTCACTGTTCCTGCGCCAGTGTTTCAAGTTTTACCAGCCCATTCTGAAGCGTCTTGGGCAAATCACAATCGGAGAAAGTTTTCGTCCATTTTCCCCTAACTGGATCACGATCCAGGGCTTGTTTATCACCATCGGTGGCTTTGCCATCTTTGTTTGGTGGGACGCATGGTGGGGGATAGCGATCAGTGCGTTTGGTGCCGCCCTGGACCGTCTCGACGGCAAAATGGCTTATGCTATGGGCCAGCAGCTAACACCTCCCAGTGAGTGGAAAACGGATGCGGAGCGCAATGCTCTGGCCACGGTAAAACGTGCGTCCGGAGACGAAGTGATCATCATCCCGGACTCTACCAATCGGCTCTGGCTCTTCTGGTTCGAATTCAACTTTTCCGGAACCACAGACCTCGGCAAAGTATTGGATCCGTTCGCGGACAAACTTAAGTCGACGGCCATGCTGGCCTACTTCGGCTGGTGGACGGACGTTTTGAATCCATGGCTCGTCGCCCTGATGATTGCCCCGGAAGTTTTCGGGACACTGATGCGACGCCCCTTCACGTTTCTGCGTGACTGGATCTACGACAGCAAAGCCAGCATAGTAGGCAAGCTCAAAGCCCTGACCCAATGGGTCGTTATTGCGCTTTGCCTCCCCTTTCATATGGGGTATTGCGCCGCTGGCGGCTGGTGCGAACTTTTTATGATCGTACCCAATGCCATATTGGCGTTGTCGGTTTTGTTTGCTGTCCTGAGCGTCTTGTCGCGAATGATTTTCGTTCAACGGTACACATGGCTCAAAAGGATCATTACCATGTTCCAGAGAGCCGCTAGCCACGACTAAGAAGGATACTATGAGGAGGCGGTCTCGCGCAATGCGGGGCCGTCTTTTCCTATACTTAAATTCCTGCGTTGCGACACCAACTCGCGTTGCTCACGACTCCTGCTTTGCGATATCAATCCCACTTCCACATTGAAAGGTTTAAATGTAATGTGCTATATTAACAACCTTTTTTGAATATAATTGATAATTTTGATTAAAATGAATTTTAATGATCTAGCTATTTATAAAATTGGGCTGAATTTAACCAAAGAGGTTCAAACGCTAATTAATTCGAAATCTGCACTGAGCTATTTTAGTGTATCTAAACAGTTAGTAAGATCCAGTTGTTCAGTACCTGCAAATATTGCTGAGGGCTTTGCTAAAAAAGTATATCCAAAAGAATTTATCAGATATTTGAATATCGCATTAGGATCAAGCGATGAATCTCAAAGTCACATAGCAGTTTTATTTGTAAACAACTATATTGCCCAAAAGGAGTTTGATTATTTTTCAGCTAAATATAAGGGCTTATCTATAAAAATACTGAAATTAATCAAAACAATTAGAAAAGATAAAAATATCCCAATAAAATAATCAACCTAAGTCGCAAAGCAGGAGTCGTTGCCACAGGCAACAGGTATCGCGAGCAAAGCGAGCAGAACTTATTTCCACTTAATCGAACACCCCATTGATGGCTTCTGTTCTTCCGTCACGGGCTGACCAGAAAGCATGGCATCCAAAGCTTCTCTGAGGTCTTTTTGAGTTACTGCCGATTCATCTTTCCAGCTATCGTCCAAGCGTCCGTGATAGGTCAATTTTTTATCCGCATTAAATACATAAATATCGGGCGTGCATTGAGCTTGGTATGCTTTTGCAGCCTCTTGTGATTCATCCCTTAAATAGACAAAATTGATTCCAGCTTCCTCTACCCATTTTTGCATATTTTCAAACGAATCTTCCGGATAATTATCAGCCTCATTCGCATTGATCCCAATCACCTGAACCCCTTTTTCAGCATAATCGGATTGAAGTTTGATTAGTCGATCAATAATAGCTATTACATAGGGGCAATGATTGCACATAAAGATAACAACCAATGCCTTTTTGTCAGCAAAATCAGCCGGAGAATAATTTTTCCCATCCGTTCCGGGCAAATTAAAATCGATAAGCTCTGAGCCCATCGGCAATTGAAGTGACTCTAATAAGGCCATAATAATCTAATTAGCTATTTATCTAATGCTCTATTTTGAATATATCAAGATCCTCAAATAGAATAATAGCTCAATAGAAAATAGCGAAATAATATGTGGTGGAGATGAGGGGACTTGAACCCCTGACCCCTTGCATGCCATGCAAGTGCTCTAGCCAACTGAGCTACATCCCCACAGTTAGCGGGATCATTTTAATTAATTATGTCCAAGTTGTCGACGTTTTTTCAAGCCTGATACAGATATACCCGATCCTCTTTTTTAACAGGCTTCACTTCATGAATTTCAAAAGCGTTCGAAACCACTCGGGTTCCTGGCTTTAAGTGAGGCCACACTTCTTTATAAAAGGTCTTCATCGCTTTCGGTAAAAGGTAGCAAAAAATGACATCAGCGTCTTTGTAGTCTTGCTTCCATATGTTTCCAAAACGAATATGGGCATTATTTCGGCTAAACAAAGCTCTCAGCTTTCCAAAAAGAACAAGTGGAATTGAGAGCTCATACCCTATCGCTTTTTTGGTATATCGCGCTGCTTCAAAAATCAACCGCCCGTCCCCGCAACCCAAATCATACACAACGTCATCTGCACCCAAATCAGCCAGTTTCAGCATCGTCCGATGTCGTTTTCGGCTCGATGGCACGAAAGGACCACTTGAAATGGCTGCATAAAACCCAGGGATCAGCAAAAGAAACAGAATTGAGATGATAATCCGAGGATCAATATTCGTAATGCCAAATGCATAAAAAACAACAATAGTAATCAGCCCTGCCAATAATACAAAAATTGCGCCTTCTGCCATTTAAAACCACATAACGAAATAATATTTCGACAAGCTCACTAACCTTGTCGATGTAACGATACAATAAATATTGATCGTTTGTCATGATATCTTTATAATTTGGCTACTTTCGGGCGATTCGCTATGGCTCACGCGGTTGCTCAACAATTAGGGCGGTTAGCTCAGTTGGCTAGAGCGCGTCATTGACGTTGATGAGGTCAGAGGTTCGACTCCTCTACCGCCCACCATTAGTATTTTTGAACATTTATCTTTTAATCATTTCGTCATATGAAAGAATGTATTGCTTGTGGGATGCCCCTTATAAAACCAGAAGATTGTGCAGGGGGTGATTTGAATGCGGTCAGTTGTATACATTGTACGAATAGTGACGGCAAGCTGAAGTCATGTAATGAAATCTTTGAGGGGGGAGTTCATTTTTTTATTGAAGCAACAGGATCGTCGAAAGGGGATGCAGAAAAGCTTGTACGAAAAAATATGTGTTTTTTGGATCATTGGAAGGAAAACCCATGTGAATGTTTAGGCGGAGAGCAGGCCACCGATGAGGAATACCAGGCTGCCCTTGAAAAGCTATAAAAGCGAGGATCAATATTACAAATCACATTCATAAATCTAAAAAGGTTATAATTTGTGATATATGCATTACCGCTTATATTCGTTTGATTTAATCAGGCTTTTTTCCTAGACTGTTAACGAAAACTAACACGGAAAATATGTTTGATTACAACAAAATTTTGGCAACCAGCCTATGGAACAACACGATTCAGGATTATCTAGTGGCGCTAGGTATATTAGTCGGTTTCCTGGTTGTTTTTAAACTATTTAAATCCATTGTTTTAGTTCGCATAAAAAAGTGGTCAAAAAAAACCAAAACCGATATTGATGACGAGCTCGTAGCAATGATCGAAAAAATACCTGGATTTGCTTATTTATATGTCGCTTTTTACATTTCCCTATATTCTCTAAACATCCATTCAACTTTTGAAAATGTTGCCGCAGCCTTACTCATTATTCTGATCTTCTACTGGGCCACTCAGGCCGCCAGTAACCTGATAGAATTCATCCTGTATAAGCACGCAAAGGGCGAAAAGGGAGCACACAAAACAAACGCCTATTTTGCCATCAATTTAGTCGCCAAGATCGTACTCTGGAGCACTGGTCTGCTTTTAGTTCTATCTAACTTAGGGGTGAATATTTCAGCCCTAGTCGCTAGCTTAGGAATTGGGGGTATCGCCATCGCTTTGGCTGTCCAAAATATCCTCGGTGATCTCTTCAGCTCCTTTTCCATCTACTTCGATAAACCGTTCGAAATCGGTGATTTTATCATTGTCGGTGACCACATGGGCACCGTAAAAAAAATCGGCCTCAAAACCACTCGAATCGCAGCCCTTGAAGGAGAAGAAATCGTCATATCAAATAGCGAGCTCACCAGCACACGTGTCAGGAATTTCAAGAAGATGAAAAAACGACGTATTTTATTTGAAATCCATGCCACTTACGACACTACCAATGAGCAAATGAAAGCTATGCCTAAAATGATCGAAAAAACCATTAAGAAAGTAAAACTCTGTGATTACGACAGAGCTCATTTTAAAGAATTTGGAGATTCCGGACTTATTATCGAAGTGGTTTACTTTCTAGAATCTGGTGATTACAAGGTGTACATGGATACTCGTCAGGAAATCAATATGGGCATTAAAGAAGCCTTCGAAAAAGAAGGAATCAAAATGGCCTTCCCAACGCGAACCATCTACATGGAAAAACAATAATTAAAATAGGAGATTGGGCTTTAAGGCTTATCACTTACAGCTTATTACTTACCATAGGGCTTAACAGCTTTTATCCACCCATTTCAAAAACTCCGGATTCCCATGATCAAGCGAGGTAAACACGACACAAGGGCATTCATAGGAGTGGTATTTTCGGATGATCTTGATGATTTTATCTTCGTTTTTTGCCCGTGTTTTAAAAATTACCACCACTTCATTGGCCTTTTGAATCTCATCATCCCACGCAAAATAAGACTCAACACTTGGCAGAATATTAGCACAGGCAATCAGCCCATCTTCCAAAAGTCCTAGCACCATATTCTTGGCTTCAGCCTTTGTGGGAAAAGTCATATAACCTAAACTCAATTTCATTTTTCTTGTGATTAATTTCTTCGTTGAGTATTATACACCCTACGCAAAATAGTTAAGAGTTAATTTAAAGCTATGAAACCCTCCCCTAAAATTACCATTGAGCAAATATGTCCTGCTATTAGGGATCAGCTTGAAGATTTGTCCAGAAGATGGCGCACTCTAAAATATGTTGAGCTAGTAAGGGAGCTTGGAAGCATTTTTTCTGAATATGGGGGTACGAAGGAGTCTTTTTGCGAATTAGCTGCCCAAATCATTTATCCTTACAAAGATCCAGTTCAGGCGGTAACTAATCTTAGAATGATGGTTGATACATCAGAATTCAGAAGGGAGGAGATTGAGGCAGGCACTTTGGGACAAGGTGAGACAATGATTGCTGTACAAAGTCGGCAAGCAATTCAAAGAACCGTTACACCAAAAACAGTCAGAAAACCTGCAACCCGAAGATCAGTGTCCAGACCTAAAAAAAATCCGGAAATACAAGCAGGCCAGGGCCGGGAAGAAATTAGAAGAACCATTGCCGACCGTTTTGAAGCCCCTCCAAAAAGGAAGCCAAAAGTGCACCATTCTTCCCCAGATAAAATTGGCAGGAGTTATGATGAAGCTAATCCAGTCAAAAAAAAGTCAAAAACAAAAAGAATCAATAAGTCAGGGTTAGCACATCTTTCCACAGAAGAGGCGGATGAGCTCATGAAATCACTTAGTGAAAAGTGGAGTGGGGCAACATTTGGGCAAAAAATTATCGACATGAAACGCATTACTAATTATGCCAAAAAATCTCCTACAATGAATCAGGATGCCATTGCAGAAATGGTCCATTTTTTTTCAAAACTACCACTTGCCAGCATTTTACCCTTTGTTCAAATCGCTATTCGACTAGATGCAAAACAATGTAAACTTTTTAATTTTAAATTAGCTGAAGATCTTTCTTTAGAAGAGTTTGTTGAGTGTTTTAATGAAGTTAATTACGATTTTGATATATTTATTAAGCGCATTTCAAATAGTGCAAAAAAAACCGGTCGTTTGCTAACACGAAAAGGGCTCATGGCAGCTTATCATGCTGTAGTATAGTTTTTCAGCCTATAATATTAATGAATACTGAAGCTCCTCGGGCTCATGCTCTTTCATCATTTTATCCAGAACCGATTTTAAAACCTCAACATCATAAAGCGCTCGATGCAGGTTACCCTGCTTCAGATCAACCTTGTAATGTTCAGCCAGTGCCGAAAGTTTGCCCGGCATACTTTGCTCCCGTGCGTAAGCAAGCGAGCAAGCTACCTGAGCATTCTGATAAGGAGTCATTCCATTTTTAACCAAATTTGAATTTAAGATTTCGTAGTCAAAGCGAATGTTATGAGCTACGAGAGGACGGTTACCACAGAAGGCAATAAAATCCGTAAGCACTTCATTGGCCTGTCGGGCTTTTTCAATCGCCTCCCTTGGAATCTTATGAACTTTCCAAGCTCCTTCCGACATCTTATTCATATTGACTGAAATAAGCTCCTGAAACTCAACCGGCTCCTTGCCTTTTTCCCAAATCACACCAGCCACCTCTACAACATCATCATGAAACGTATTGAGACCAGTCGTCTCCGTATCAAATAAAACAAAACTTTCTCCTGAATGATAACGCCGAACAAGATCTTGGAAAGGAATTAATTGCATGACTATTTATTATTTGCTAATTACTATTTAGGAGCACGGGGGCTATTATAAATCACCTGTAACTTTTTGGCGAGACTGTTTTTTTTGACTCTGAATTTTTTTATTTTGAAGACGTTTTTCTTTAGATTTTCTTGAAATTTTCGACTTTTTTCGCTCAGGCTGGACATAAAAATAGCGACGAAGTTTATCAGTCAATTGAGAAAAGGCCTGAGTGATATTTTGATCCCGTTTGCGTTGTCCAATCGACCGAGTCACCAATTCACGAGTCTTCTGGGAATAGCGGCGGTGCACATCTGGAATCCTATAAATAAGCCTCACTCCATTTTGATTCTTATTCACATTCTGCCCCCCTGGTCCACCAGAGAAAAATGATATTTCCACATCATCTTTTTTAATCCGTAATTTACCTTCCGGTAGCTGAACCGTAATGGTCAGATTATCCCGATCAAATTGTACAAAATCATTCATATCATAAGCATACCAAATTATTATTCAGCTGTCGTGTTCGATCAAAGTTAGTCGTGGCCTTCGTCGCAATTATGATAGGCTATACTTGGTCGATAAAACATTATGTTACAGTTAGGAATGTAACTATGCCAAAAACCAAAAAAACCAAAGGATTATCAAATAAAGAAGCGGCTAAGGCTTTGGAGCGTTTTGGTTTTAATGAACTCAAAAAGAAGCGACAGCTGAGAGGCCTCACCATCTTTTTAAGGCAATTCACCAATTTTATCGTTTGGATTCTGGTGATCGCCGCCGCCATTTCGTATGGAATAGGTGAGCAGATAAACTTTTGGGTGATTGATTTCATCATTGTGTTTATTATCCTCATGGGTTTTTTACAAGAATATAAAGCCGAGAAATCTATAGAGGCATTAAAGGCTATTGTTGAGCCAACCACTAAAGTGATCAGAGAGGGCCGGCTGCTTAAAATTGCCTCCAAGTTCGTTGTTCCAGGCGATCTTCTCTCTCTCGAAATGGGAGATAAAGTACCGGCTGATGCCAAAGTAATAGAAGAAACCGCTCTCAAATTAGATGAATCAACTTTAACAGGCGAAAGTGACCCAGTGGGCAAAGAAAAGAAGAATGAAATATATGCAGGAACTCAAATTGTTTATGGGCGATGCATGGCCTTGGTTCAGGAAACAGGCATGAAAACAAAGCTGGGAAATATTGCCAAGATGATTCAGGAAAAAGAAAGCCTGACACCGCTCCAGATCCGCTTCAATAAGCTCGGCAAAATGCTGGCAATGATAGCTCTCGGTGCTTCAGTCATCGTTTTAGTCGGAGGAATTGCTAGGGGCGCCACCGCCACAGAAATGCTCATTGTTGCCTTAGCATTAGCCGTCGCCGCTGTACCGGAAGGCTTGCCGCTCACCGTCACCCTTGCCCTCTCATTTGGCATGCACCGTATGTCTCAAAAAAAATCACTCGTCAGGCGTATGATGGCCGTTGAAACCCTGGGGAGCACCACCATTATTTGCTCCGACAAAACCGGTACGCTCACCAAAAATGAAATGACGGTTCAAAAACTCTATCTCAATGGCACAGGATTAAAGGTAACCGGTGCAGGGTATAAACCTCAGGGAGAATTTATGCTAAAGGATAAAATTTATCCAAAATCAGATCATTTGCACGATTTGCTCAGAGCAGCAGTGCTTTGCAATAACGCCGAACTCACTCTTCGCGGAAGACGATGGGATCCAGTGGGAGATCCCACTGAACTGGCGTTGCTAACCGTGGGGGCCAAGGCAGGGTTTTTTAAGGATAAGCTCGAGAGACAATATAAAAGAGAGGAGGAAGTTCTATTTTCCAGCACACGAAAAATGATGACCACTGTGCACAAGCATCGAGATGGTCATTTTGCATTCAGCAAAGGAGCCCCGGAAGAAATATTAGAACGCTGTAAGTACTGGATAGTAAAAGGAAAAAAAGTGAAAATGACCGCCAAAGACAAGAGGGAGGTTTTAAAAACAAATCATCATTATGCAAGACAGGCGCTGCGGGTTTTGGCGCTCGCTCAAAAAACCTCTAAGAAAAAAGGATTCCTCTCAGAAGAAATTGAAAAGGAGCTGACATTCCTCGGTTTAACGGCCATGAAAGATCCTGCACGACCCGAAGTAAAAGAAGCCATCGCAACCTGCAAGAAAGCTGGAATTGAAGTGTGCATGATCACAGGCGACCATGAGCAAACTGCCGTATCCATTGCCCATCAAATAGGCATGGTCAGCGATCTGGAAGTTCAAGCCGTTACCGGTAAAGTCATCGATGGCCTGTCCGATAAAGAACTCGCCGCACTCCTCAAAACCGTCCGCGTATTTGCCCGCACTCAACCCGAGCATAAACTACGTATCGTCAAACTCCTCAAAAAACACGGCCACATCGTCGCCATGACAGGCGATGGAATCAATGACGCCCCCGCTCTCAAAAAAGCTGACATCGGCATTGCCATGGGCATTAAAGGAACTGACGTCACCAAAGAAGCAGCTGAGATGATCTTGGAAGATGATAACTTTGCCACCATCGTCGAAGCCGTGAAAGAGGGAAGGCGAATCTACGCGAATATCGAAAAATTCACAGCCTATTTAATCTCCAGGAATTTCACAGAAGTGATTCTGATATTCCTTGGAATTCTCTTTTTTGACTTTAAATTCCTTCCGCTACTCGCTATCCAAATCCTCTTTATCAACGCCTTCGATGAAGAGATGCCTGCCATTGCGCTTGGCTTAGATCAGGCTCATGGAGACATTATGACTGACGCTCCCCGAAACCCTAAAGAATCCATTCTGAATAAATTTAATACCTTTATTGTCTTCAGTGTCGCCACCGTAATGGCGCTGGTTGCTTTCATCATTTTCTTATCCCAAGATCCAGTCAACAACATCGAAAAAGCTCGAACCATGGTTTTTACCACCATCGTGGTGATGGTTATTTTTGATACTTTCAACTTCCGATCCTTAAAACTTTCCACTTTTACCGTGGGCTTTTTCAACAACCGCCTCCTCAATATTGCCATCCTGCTTATTATGGCGGTGACAGGATTTGTAATGTACTTCCCACCCACCCAAAAAGCCTTCCAGCTTGTCCCACTAGGAATAGGCGATTGGCTCATATGTACACTGGCCGCAGCCACCACTTTTGTGTATATGGAAAGTATAAAGTGGTTCAGGCGTAGAATGGATGGAACAGTAAATAATCCAGTTATCACTAAATAATAATGCCCGAACAATTTAAAGTTGAATTAATATTCCCTGTTGAAAGAAAAGTTGAACATCATATAGAAGCCAGTCAGCCAAGTATTATCAGGCAGGTGTTACTACCTCAGCATGCAAAAAAAAGAAGCATGTCCACACCTCCTTTAGGCTTATTACGACTGGCCACATTTACACCTGAGGAGGTCGAAGGCAGGAAAATAGTTCTTTCAATACGGGACGATGTTGTAAATCAGATACATCCTCAGGAATGGGATAAGGGTACAAAGCCTGATCTTGTTGGGATATCCTGTACAACTGCAGCAAGCGAAAGGGCTGCTTACTTAACCGCTGAAGCATTAAGAAGGGATATCCAGGTCGTAATGGGCGGACCGCATACAAGTGTCGACACCGATAGTGCATTAGAAACAGGAGCTGCCGTAGTCAAAGGTCCCGGAGAATTAATTTGGCCGGAGATACTGCATTCTGCTGTAAATGGCGGTTTGAAAAATCAGGTATATGAAAAAAAGGAATCAAATCATTTAGGCGGCACCACATTACCTCCAAGGTCTTTTTTTAATGCAGAAGATTATTTCAGCACCAATATCTTAAGCGCCGGAGAAGGCTGTCCTTATCAATGTCCTTTTTGCTCCACAAAATTGGTAAAGGGGGCTTATCAGGGTAGGGATGTGAAAGATGTATCAGCAGAAATCGATCAATTCCAGCATGATGATGGAATGGTTATTGTTACTGACGATAATTTTTTTATGCATCCAAACGTTGGCGATATAATGGAACATTTAGGAAAAAAAGGTCATACCTGGTATGCCTCCGCGTCCTCTAAATTAGCTGATAAAAAACCGGATTTAATCAGATTAGCAGGTAAAAATGGATGCAGATCTTTGTTCCTTGGTATAGATAATCTGGAAGGATTACCAAAAAATAATAATGTTGATTATGGAAGGCTGATTGAGAGAATCAGGCAGTGCGGAATGACTCCTGCAATAGGCTTTGTTTTAGGGCTTGGCGATCCTACAAAAGAAGGTCTGCAAGAAGAGGCTGACAGCATTAAGAGATTTATAACAAAGTTCAGAATCGCCATGGTTCACTTAAGCAGCTCCGTGCCATATCCCGGCACGCAGGAATATCAATTAAAAAAAGATAGAATTAACAAGCCGCCATCTCAATATGACACTCAGGGCCAGGTTGTGTACCGTCCCAAGCATTTAAGCGCTGAAGAATTTAACGAAATTTATTTTAGGCTTTGCAAAGATTTATACGCAATCCCGAATATTCTCTGGAGGTTATCTTCCATACCGGGTATGAGGGAAAAAATGGAATTATTTTTTTATAACCTGAGCAGGTGGAGGCATGTTAAAAACAATTTCCAAAAGTAAATTCATTTGTAAAACAAATAGAGTGCCAAAGCAACCTCAGATCATACAAATTCCTTACCCTATTTCCTAAATCTGATCACAGCAGTCTCTTCAGTGCGCGTATCATTCTCAGCCTCATCTTCTTCTTCATCGTCTTCAAAGAGGTTTTCAGGAAAGCTAAGTGTTAAACACTGGTCAGCAGCAGCTTTCAAGGTAGCTTGTACATCTGATCTTATAGCTCTGAGCTGAATGGGATTTAGCCCTCCTCTTTCTTCCGCTAATTCAGTTTTCCAGGTAGAACCTTGTCGATTGGCTTGCTCCATTTTAGCCGTTCCTTTTACTAAAAATTTATTATCAGGATTAACCAAGCTCCACATATGGGCAGTGCCATCAGTGTCATCAGATCGCTGTAAAAGAAGAGCAAGCTTAGCACGACCTTCTTTTGTTGGCTGCTCAAATACAGCAAAATTAGTTCTGACAGCCTCAGAAGTCACATTAAATGGAACATTATCTTTATCTATAGAAACAGCTCTCATATTTGGGGGGCAAAATTGATATACACGAAAAGGAATATAGATGAGTGAAAATCAGATGTCAAAAGATTTTTCACATGAAATTCTTAGGCTATAAAATATCCAGTGATTCAGGCTACTGAAATAATATATTTAAACTTGTATTATTTCTTTGCAAAGCTTATATTAATAATGAGAATCATTATCGTTAATTAAATTTATAATGATCGTAACCGACAAAAAATGCAGGAAGTCTCAGCAACGGAAAGTTATTTTGGATGAACTGCAAAAATCAACCGCTCATCCCACTGCTAAGCAACTCTATCAATTAGTCAAAAAGCGATTACCTGACGTCGGTATGGCAACAATTTACAGAAATCTGGATCATTTAGAAAAAAATAACCAAGTCATCAAGATAGGGTCAAAACAAAATGAGACTCGATATGATGGGAAGATTAGCAAGCATTGTCACCTGATTTGCAGAGACTGTAACCATATCATCGATTTAATGGATGTGGATAAAATCATCATTAAATCAAAAGAATTGAAACAGTCCAAATTTAAAATCGATCCGAACTACGCTGAAATTTTCGGCACCTGCAATGCCTGCTGTTAATACTCTTTTTCATCCCGACCTTGCCGGAAGGATCCCTCGATATATATAAAGCGATTTCTCCGCTTCGGTCGAAATGAAAAAAGTAACATATTGCTGAACAATGCAAAAATCATAATCCTTAATCCTAAATATTATGTGTGAAGAAACAAAGAACTGCTGCGGCTCAAATTGCTGCAAATCATTACAAATAGGCAAGTCCGCTCCGGAATTTACAATGGAGGGCTACTTCAAAGGAGAGAAGAAAAAGTATTCTCTGGAAGACAATAAAGGCAAATGGACTTTACTCTTCTTTTACCCACTCGATTTCACATTCGTTTGCCCAACCGAATTAATCGAATTGAGTAAAAAAGTAGATGAATTCGAAACAAACAATACCCAGGTTTTCGGAATAAGCGTCGATAGTGTTTACTCACACGAAGCCTGGCTAAAGGAAATGGGTGATCTCAACTACCCACTCCTCAGCGACCTCACCAAACAGGTCAGCAAAAGTTACAACGTTCTCTTGAAAGAAGAGGGAATCAGCCTTCGTGGAGCGTTCATCATTGATCCAAATGGAGTCCTGAAATGTTACATGGTCAACGATCTCTCCATCGGCCGAAATGTCGATGAGCTCATCCGTTTAATCCAGGCCTTCCAAACCGGCGATCTTTGCCCCGTTGGCTGGCACAAAGGCGAAAAAACTCTCGGAAAAGCCTAAAAAAGTCTCAAGAGCGAGTGCGAGTCTCAAGAATATGAAACCCTTGAGATTTGAGACCCGCACTAAATTATTTCATAATTTTAATAATATGTTCGAACTGCCACCACTACCCTACGACTACAACGCCCTTGAGCCTCATGTAGATGAGGCAACCATGATCGTTCATCACGATAAGCATCATCAGGGTTACACCGATAAACTCAATAAGGCCTTAGAAGGCCACGACGATCTCCAGTCCAAATCAATCGAAGAGCTATTAACAGGTCTCGACTCATTGCCGGACGAGGTTAAAGGAGGTGTCCGCAACAATGGTGGGGGCTACTTTAATCATCTCATTTTCTGGAATTCTATGTCACCCGATGGAGGTGGAGAGCTTGAAGGCGCCTTGTCTGAAGCTATCAATGAAGCTTTTGGTGACTTTAATTCATTCAAAGAGCAATTCTCTGCGGCAGCTGGAACTTTATTCGGCAGCGGTTGGACGTGGCTAGTTAAAGATTCCTCCGGAAAGCTCAGCATCATGACCACTCCAAACCAGGATTGTCCGCTTAGTAAGGGCTTAAAGCCCCTCTTAGCACTCGATGTGTGGGAACATGCCTACTATCTCAAATATCAAAACCGCCGACCGGAATTTATTGAAGCATGGTGGAATGTGGTAAATTGGAAAGAGGCGGAAAAACGGTATAGCTCATAAACTATCTTTATGATTAATAGCAAAAAAGCTGAATCGGATTATCCGATATCCAACATCATTGCAAACCGATGGAGCCCTGTCTCTTTTAGTGCTCAGGCAGTCGAGCAGGAAAAAATCAATTCGCTAATCGAAGCAGCTCGTTGGGCGCCAAGCGCCTTCAATGAACAGCCATGGCAATACATTGTCGGCATAAAAGGGGATGAAACCCATCAAAAGCTTGTCGATACGTTAGCCGAAGGCAATGATTGGGCAAAAGACGCTCCAGTGCTCATGTGTTCAGTCGCAAAATCCTTTTTCGACCACAAGCACAAACCCAACCGTCACTACATGCACGACACAGGGATGGCCACCATGAATCTCGTCCTCCAGGCCACTGAGCTGGATCTCATCACTCACCAAATGGCTGGCTTTGACTTGGAAATGATCAAGAAAACGTTTAATCTGGATGAGGGATTTGAACCCGCTTCCATGATTGCGATTGGCTACGCTGGTGATCCGAAAAGCGATGATATGAAGACAAGAGATGAAGCGCCGCGACAACGAAAAAACCACTCCGATTTAATTTGGAAATAGAACTTAACCTTTTATGATATGAAGCCCACTATCCAAAAAGCCATTAACGAGCAAATTAATGCCGAGATTTATTCTGCCTATCTCTATCTGGCAATGGCAGCTTATCTGGAGTCAGAAAATCTACCTGGTTTTGCCAGTTGGATGAAAATTCAGGCTCAGGAAGAAATGACACATGCCATGAAGTTTTATAGCTTTGCTTACGACCGAGATGGATCAGTTGAACTGGAAGCCATCAAAAAACCTCAAACTAAATTCAATTCAGCTTTGCATATTGCCGAAGAAACTCTGAAGCATGAACAGGAGGTGACAAAGCTAATACACAATTTACACGAGCTAGCGGTTAAAGAAAAAGACTATGCTTTTGAATCTTTGCTTAAGTGGTTTATAGATGAGCAGGTAGAAGAAGAAAATAACTCAAAAAATCTGATCGACCAGTTAAAACTGGCAGGCGACACAGGCCCTGGTTTATTTATGTTTGATAAAGAACTTGGAGCCAGAAAGTTCGTTGATGAAACTGCCGAATAAGTTCGATTATTTATTGTTGAACATCCTTTTCTGGTGCATCTTGAGCACTTTCTCCCCCAGAACTTTCTCTAGTCTTTTTGGGGCGCTTATCTTCTTCAGGAGATTCTAATATTCCAATGAGCCTATCACGATCTGAATTTACACCTCTTTCCAAAGCCATTTTATAGGGAAATTGTTTTAATGTTTCACCTTTTGCCCGATTTTCATCAGCCTCAAAAATACGATAAAGTTCCCCATCAAAGCTTCTCACAAAGTATAGTAAGTCAAATAAGTCTTCCCTGTAGGTATCAGAATTTAGAATCGACGCATCTTTTGATGCAATGATTGAATCTAGGTTTTTTTCTCTCGTGTATTGAGATCCTACATACGCCTGAAGCCGATTGATCTCTTCATCAGTGAACTTTCCCAGTTTTTGGGCTATTACTTCAATTTCTTCACCACTATCTTTTTTTGGGTAGATAATTTTTTCCATATTTTTTCTGATTAATTAGTACATTATTAAGTAGCTAAGCCGAGCTGCTCTGGGTTTGTTTCTCTAGTTCATTAAAAAGCTCCTTACTGGCACGAGCAGTGATATGCAGTCCATCCTTTTTACTCACTCTCCGTTTAGTTATTTTGTCAGTATTAACCACCATGTCTGCCCCGGATTCCTTCACTAGCCATTCATTAATCTCCTCACAGGCATTATTAATACGTCTGATTCGCTGAGTTTCTTTCGATTTTGGTAAAAAGGTCGAATTAAGACTATAAATAGCCACTTTTTTCCTTTTTTTATGGGCAGTATCAATAATCTTTTTGTAGGTTTTTTTAATTCGCTCAATAACTGTTTTTGAACCCCCGAATGTGTAAATATCATTAACACCTCCATTGAGCACCAGTAATTTACAATTTGGATTTTCAAGGTACTTCAATGCTTCATCTTCGATGCAGATAAACCTCTTTTTATAGGCCAGGCTTGAAGTTTTGTAATGAACTAAGCGAGACCCGTCCAGTGCACGTCGGTTCGATTTTTTTACCCCTTTTCTGGCTAAAATCCCAACCATAATTGAATCACCTGTATAAAAGACTGCATTCGGGTCAAACCGCTCATTTGACTTTAGTCGGCTGGCAATTGCGTCCGTACTGGGCTTTAAGGGTTCAACTGATTTTTTAATACCCGTTTTACTGATTTTTTCGATGTAACTTTTTAGTTTTCCAAGAGTAAACGGACCTAATTTTCCATCAATCGAGTCGCGCTGATTCAACTTTTCCGTAAATCCACCAATTTCCTTATTCAGAAAAATTTGAAGAGCAGTTACTCTCACGGCTTGATCCGATGATGTAGCACTCTCTAGACCTAATACAGCATTACAAAAGTCTCCATTCCATTTTCGATACGATAAATAGCTATCGATTGGGTGATTTTGGACAAATTGAAGAAGATTTTTAGGTGACAGCTTCTCCTTTAAATCTATTTTTACCAAAAGCCGTTCGGCACGTGCGCGAATTCCCTGATCAACCTGCTTTTTAACCGCTTTTCGAAGCTTTGGAGCAGTGGGTTTTTTGCCAGGCTGATTTTTTGGATTCTCTAAGGGCATAATAACAAATAACTATCTTATTATTATACCATAAATAAGCCTCAGAAACAATTTAGACTCCTCAATTTGTCAATGCTATTCAGCCTTAAGAAGACGGGAAAGGAGACCCCTTCTGGTAGCAATTGATTTCGCTTTAGGTCGAACCTCAACAGCTTCAGCAGGGATGCTTTCAATTTCTCTTCTGGCTCTTCGCAAGCTCTTTTCGTCAAACATCTCACCATATAAGTCCTCAACCATTCCTGCCATTCGGCCTATCATCTCCCTTCGTCTAACGGCTTCAGGATGTGTAAATAGCTCATCCGCAATCTTTTTCTCTCGCTCAAGCGCCCCCCAAAGCTCCCCAATAGTCATCGTTCTATATTCGGGAGGAAGTAGTTCATATCCTTCAAAGACCTCTGATACAAGCATATCATCATCAATCCGACTTTTAGGGTCAAGAAAATCAGCCATCGCATGATCTGCAGATTCTTCTGACACTTCCCTGCTACCAGAAGAAGAGAGATTGCCTCCCATAATTTGAGTATAATCTAGCTCTCCATCTTTTTTGTCTCTACTCATCCATTCCAAGTAAGAAGCCATATCAGTAACCCCCTCCGCCTGAAGCTTATGCAATGCCTCATCGGGAAAGTCCCAAATCTCCAGGAAGCGCTTAAAACTTGCTCCCGGAGCGGATTTTTTGGAATCAGTCTTCATTACGGCAGCTTCTTCTGAGGATTTTAAACGACTGCTCATAGCTTATTTTATATCAGACCCGTCAGACCCATCAGCATCAACAGGGATGCTATGCACCTCTCTCTTTGATCTTGCAAGTGCATCAGGATTAAAAATGTTTTCATACACACCCTCTACAACACGATCAACTTGAAGCCTTCGTTGGTCAACATCATCATGTTGGGAAAGGGCTAGTTGTCCCCTTCGTTCATGTCGTTTTGTACTGGGGGAAATCAACGCTCTGACCACAGCAACTCTTAGCTCTTGAACAGCCTCGGAACCACGATCTCGAGCATATTCTTGCACGAGCTCTAAGGCCGCTGATAATCGATGTTCATCGTCAACATGTTCGGTTGAACGCAAAATATAATCGACAGAAGCTTCCATAGAATCACTATTTCCCATTGGTGAGTCGAGTCTTTTAATCATGTTATTATTGCTATTTCGAGTGTGTTTTATTATAATGCATATCCTGAATTTTGTAAATAGCTAATGAACCTCTTATGTTCATAGTGTTGCACATTAGGATTTTGCCCCTAAATTAAGTAAATATGTCCTCTAAAAAATGGCCAGAAGATGGCTATTCAGAAGGCCCTGTAGTCCTGTTCGAAGACAAGGAAAGATTATCTACAGATGAGAAGCTTCAAGTTGCGTTTCAGCAAGAAGCTGATCGTATTGGACGTTTTGATAAATATCGTAGGGTTGCCGGGCAGTATTTAGATTTAGCCAGAGAGGCTAAAATTGATGCTGATCAGGCCTTAACCATTCTTATGAAGATCCTACAAGATCTTCCTTTTCCTAAATTGGTTTTACAAGTTGAGAGCGTAATTAATACTGCTAGGCCCATTGTTCAGAGAACTATCGTTATGCTCGGAAACAACATTCAATTAGACGCTGATGCAAATCCAGAATATATCGAGCAAAATTTATCGACGACCCATATCGCAAGTCGATTGGCTTATGATGATTTATCCAAGGCAATGAGGGGCACTGATCTGGAATCTAGGAGTACAGATGAAAAACAAATGGAACTACCGGCCATTACCGATCGCCAAAAACGTATTGGTACCGAAAGAAATATTCCGCCAAACGTAAGAGAGAGGGAAATAACTCGTTTAACAGAAGATTTACAAAAAAACCTACTGGCATTTGCAGCTGGCAATGCATTTCTAACACTTCATGATATAGACGGACTGATGAGAACCTTAGATATCTCAAAAACTTTTTTCGAACAGGAGCTTAAAGATTGGAGGAAGGTACTTAAAGATATTGAAGTTATGAAGTTATTTGAAATGCCGGATTCAGAAATAAAGAGAGCTTTAGAAGCCTATGACATCAATAGTCGGACACAGGTATTTCACGAAATGTATATTAGATTAGACTCTTCCCTTAAAATTGCGGAGGCACGAATGGAATTTGTTAACCAAAAAGACAACGGAATACTTGCCCAGGAATATGACAAGCCTACATTAATTAGATTGCTTCGCGAGGTTATTTCGGGGACACTTGAAAATGTAAGAGAAGAGAGTTTCCTCGGAAAATTGCTCAGTAGAGTACGTCGGAAAGCTCCAAAGCCAATAGCCGACTCAAAAGGTCAGAAGAATTATGAAAGAGTACTTCGGCAAGCCCTAAAAAATAGGGAGGGCTAAATGCTAGCGCTCAAGCGCAAAGAGGTGACGGGCATCATACATCGAATGTTCATATTAGGATTAATTACCCAGTCAAAACACAGAGTTTTATTAAAAAGTAAATAATTTTGTTTACAAAGCTAGACCCATTGTCTAAAATAACCTCGCCTTGAATGAGGTTAATTGTTATGTGGAGCGGTAGTTCATCCCGATGTAATCGGGAGCCTGCCTATCATCTCCGACAAGTCGGGACGGGTTCGAGAGTAGAGAATTAGAGAATATGAAGTATTATGTGTATATCCTAGAGAGTGAAAAGGACGAAAGTTATTACATTGGCTATACCCAGGGGTTAACTGTAAGATTACATGATCACAATGAGGGGGGGGAGATATTCATCAAAAAAAAGACCTTGGAAATTAGTATACAATGAGGAATATCAGACAAAAAAAGAAGCAATCATTCGTGAAAGGCAGATGAAAAAATGGAAAAGTAAAAAGATTATTAAAAAATTGATCAGTCAAAAAATCATGGAGCGGTAGTTCAGTTGGTTAGAACGCCTGCCTGTCACGCAGGAGGTCGCG
>JAJDCE010000124.1 GCA_029260985.1 Patescibacteria group bacterium
ACCATTGGTGGGACGTCGGCCGCGCCTGCTCGGGTTCAAGTGGGCGGCGGCCAATGCGAGCAACTCGCCGGCGTGATCTACCGTCGTCCCGTGCCATGGATCGACGTCGGAGACACTCATGCCGCGGCCCCGCGGCCCTCATCGGTCGCGCCCGGCGAGGTGTGGGACGGAGGACTATCGGTCGACCGTGGGTGGGCCGACCTCACCGAAGTGGAGGTCGTCGGCGCTCGACTCGACCTCGCCGACGCTGAGACGTTGTCGATCTCAGGTGCGCGGATCGTGGACACGACCTTCGACATGGGTTCCGCCACCGAGACCGAAGTTTGGAGAGCCGTCTTCGAGCGCTGCGATCTGAGTCCGTTCCGCTTCACGTCGGTGCGCTCGTGCACCTTTGTCGGCTGCAAGTTCGTCGGCACGGACTTCTCGGAGGGGAGGCTCATCGACGTCACCTTCGAGCGATGCACGTTCCGATATGTGAACCTCCGCCGATCGCAGCTCGAGCGGGTGACGTTCATCGACTGCCAGCTCGACGACGTCGACCTGTACGACGCCGCCATCGAGCACGTGTCTGTCCCCCTGTCGCGGCTGTCCCAGATCAACCTGGATCGCGTGAAGGCGTCGCAGGTCGACCTACGCGGGGCCGCGGAGCTCGCGCTGACGACCGTGAGTCGCCTGGATGGGTTCCTCGTCGGAGAAGATCAGCTCCCCGCGCTGATGTACTCACTCGCGTTCTCGCTCGGGCTCGGAGTCGAGCGGCCGCCGGAGAGCTGAGATCGCTGAGCCGGTGCTCGTCAACCCGTGGTAGCGCGCCGCCGAACCACGATGACGCCGGCGACCACGGTTGCAGCAGCAGCGAGCACGAGCGCAGCGACGATCATCATTGGACGGGCTCGCTCCAGAAAGCCGCAGGCGGCCACGTCGTCCTCGAATGTCGTCCGAGTGACGGTGCGGAACTGGAGCTCACCAGAGGCCGAGCCACCGAGAATGACGATCGTCGGGTCGATGTCCGCCGCGGAGAACTCGGCCCCGACTGCGAACAGCGCCGGGTCCGCGTAGGCGGCGGTGACGGTGATGAGCGCGCCGGGCCCGAGCCGATCGGCGATCCCGATGATCTCAGGCGCCTCGACGGTGGTCGGCTCAGCGGTGTCGGGTGGCGTGCGGTACGAGAAGTGCGTCTCAGGTTCCGTCGACGCTCCGGGGCCAACTGCCGTCACCGTGACCTCGACGCTGGCGAACCCCTCGTCGGTGCACTTCGACAGCACCTGGATGTCACCGTCAGGAGTGACGGCGATACCGAACTCGCGCCAGCCACTGCATCCTGCGAGCAGCAGCGCCATGGTGGCGACGAGAGTGGCCCTCTTCAGTTGCGTCGACACGACTGCAAGCTTGTCGTATCGACCGAGCAAACCGGTGCCGACCACCCGCTAGCGTTGCTCTGATGAGCGCAACGAAGCCAGACGTGACCCTGCCAGACGGTGAACCGTCCGGCCAGCAACTTCGCTCCGAGGATCTGCTCGTCGGAGACGGCGACGAGGCCCGTGCGGGCCACGTGGCCGAGGTGCACTACGTCGGTGTGTCGTGGAACACGGGCTCGCAGTTCGACGCCTCGTGGGACCGGGGCGACACGTTCAAGTTCAAGCTCGGCGCGGGTCAGGTGATCTCTGGCTGGGATCAGGGTGTGCAGGGCATGAAGGTCGGCGGCCGACGCCAGCTCACGATCCCACCTGCCCTCGGGTATGGCGCTCGTGGAGCAGGCGGCGTGATCGGTCCGAACGAGCACCTCGTGTTCGTGGTCGACCTCGTTTCGGTGAAGTAGGCGCGAGCCCGAACGTGACCACTGGCGGGCCGGGAGTCGTCTGGTTCCGGCGCGATCTTCGCCTCGACGACAACCCCGCGTGGGCCGCGGCGACCGCTTCGCACGACGAGGTCGTCGCCTTGTTCGTCGTCGAGCCGGTGCTGATGGCCGCAGCCGGGGAGCACCGACGTGAGCTGCTCCTCGCACACCTCGGTGCGCTGAATGACGAACTCCGCTCGATGGGCGGCCGCCTCGTTATCCGGCAGGGTCCCGCAGACGATGCCGTTCCGGCGGTGATGGCGGATGCTGAGTCGACAGCGCTGTATCTGAATGCTGACGCCGGACCGTTCACCACGAAGCGCGATGCTGCAGTGCTGGCGAGGCTCGAAGGTGTCGGCGGCATTCACCACGGCAACACGGTGCACCCGCCAGGCTCGGTGCTGACCGCGAAGGGAACGTTGTCTCTCGTGTTCAGCGCGTTCCACAAACAGTGGAATCGGCGGGGCCTTCCTGACGCCGCAGAGCCAGGCTCGGGCCGCCCGGTGAGCCTGGCGTCGGATGATCTACCGGCCGCGACGGCACCACCAGCGCGGACGGCCGGAACCGATGGGGCATGGGATCGACTCCAGGCGTTCCTCGATGTCGTCGAGGACTACCCGCATGCACGAGACCTGCCGGCCGTCGCCGGTACCTCTGAGCTGTCTGCGGATCTGAAGTTCGGGACGATCTCTGCCAGGCGCGTCTGTGAAGTCGTGGGTGACGTGACCCCGGCGCGG
>JAJDCE010000125.1 GCA_029260985.1 Patescibacteria group bacterium
CAGGCATCAGGAGCTTCTAAAAAGAAAGCAGAAAAGGAGGAGGAGATTGTTGAAGAATCTACTGAGGAAGCTGAAGAGCTTAATGAAGATAAGGCTACTGAAGAAGTTGTGGAGAAAAAACCTGCTAAGAAAACGACCAAAAAGAAGAAGGACGAATAGATTAGCAATTTATTATCTTAGATTAATAATTATGCCTTTACTTTATTCCAGAAAAGAAAAAGACAATGAAATTGTAATTGTTTTTAAATATAAAGTTCTAGTTTACATCCTTTTTGTTGCCGCATTTGTTCTAGCTTTTGTTGACGTTCATCCTATGTGGAGTTTTATTCCTGGTGCAATATCCCTTCTCCTTCTCATTTTTGGGTTTTGGAAGCCAAATCGAGAAATAAAGAAGGCAATGTCACGAAAGCAAGTTCATGTAAGTGGGAAAAATTTTTCACTTAAACATCCTTTAACATTTAGAATTCCCAAGTAGGTGCATCGCGGACTAGAAAGTCCTCTCTGCACGACTTCGTTATTCAATTTTAACGCAGAGTAGGTTTTCGAACCTGCGATGCGTTTTATTGATTGTTTACTGTGTCTGTTTTTCGTTATAATCCTATTATCATGTCGGATAAAATCACTAACAAGCAGGTTGATATCAAAACAAAACTGGATTTAACCGTCCAGCTTCCTAATGATGGAGATCGACTTAGCCACCTAAATCCGGAGCAACTCAGGGCGGTTTTACATTTAGACGGATCTGCTTTAGTGATTGCGGGGGCCGGAACCGGTAAAACCCGTGTGATTACCGAGCGAATCGTTCATCTCATTCGCCAAAAGGTTTGTAAGAATGAAGAAGTTTTAGCCTTAACCTTTACTGATAAAGCGGCTGCTGAAATGGAGGAGCGATTGGATATATTAATGCCTATAGGGTATGAACCTATTTCAGTTTCTACCTTTCACTCTTTTTGCGAAAAGCTTTTAAGGCAATATGGAATTGATATTGGCATTTCACCCAATTTTCAGATTTTAGAAGGAGTAAATCAATGGCAGTTTATGCGTGAAAACCTTTTTAAATTCGATTTATCCTATTACCGGCCGCTTGGAAATCCAACCAAATTTATCGATGCTCTTATTTCTCATTTCAGCCGTCTTAAAGAAGAGCTGATCACACCAGCTGCCTATTTAACTTACGCAAAATCAGATTCTGAGAAGGCTGATACAGATGAAGATAGAATAGAAGCGAAGCGAGTTTTAGAATTGGCAGGCGCTTATGAGCAATATCAGAGATTGCTTGAGGAGCACAGTTATCTGGATTTTGCTGATTTACAGCAGAAAGCAGTTGAGCTTTTGGAGCAAAGGCCGAATATTTTGAAATTTTTGCAGAACAAGTACCGCTATTTATTGGTCGACGAGTACCAGGACACTAATATATCTCAGAATAAGCTTTGTGATCTATTGGCCGATGCTCATAAGAATCTGATGGTGGTGGGTGATGACGATCAGTCTATTTATAAGTTCAGAGGAGCTGCGATTTCGAACATATTGCAGTTCGAGGAAAAGTATCCAAGCCTTCAGAAGTTTGTCCTTACTCAAAACTATCGGTCAGGTCAACGGATTTTAGATTTTGCTTATGAGTCCATTACAAAGAATAATCCGGATCGATTGGAGGTAAAATCGTCCGTGAGCAAACAGCTTACTGCTCAAAGCCCCGGATCTGATGAGTCAATTACCCTAACCCATTGCTCAACGCTTGATCAGGAGGTTAATTTTGTGGTTGAGCAGATCAAGAAATCTGAGCGGCCTCTATCTGAGATTGCTTTGCTGGTTCGTGCCAATCACTACGCTCAGCCCTTTATCGAAGCCTTCAGAAAGCATAATATCTCCTATCAATTTTTGTCTGAACGGGGACTTTATGATAAGCCCGAAATCAAAGACCTTATTTCTGTACTCCGCGTCCTTTCAAATCCAACTGACGATATCAGCTTCTATCAGGTGCTCCGCTTCCCACTCTGGAATATTTCAATGGAAACCATTGCGAAATTGATTGCGGATGCGAAAGCGAAATATTCGTCTATTTGGTCGCAGATCAAGTTGCATCCTGAATGTAAGCTATTGTCGGGCGCTATATTGGATCTATTGGAATACTCGAAAACTCATACGGTTGGTGAAACACTGTATCGGTTCACTGAAACTATTAAGCTTTATGAAGGATTGCTCGCTGATGGATCGATTGAAGCTGAAGAGAAAATCACTAATATTGCCACTTTTTTTTCTAAAATCCGTGATTTTGAAAAGCAGAATGATTCGACTACTGTTATCGACTTCATAACTTATCTTGATCTCGCTTTAGAAAGCGGAGAAAACCCCTCTGCTAAATTTGATGTGTCAGGTATTGATGGAGTTCAAATTTCAACGATTCATGGAGTAAAAGGGCTTGAATTCCACACTGTGTTTTTAGCTAATCTGGTCAATCGGCGCTTCCCAACGGACAATCGACGTGATTTGATCCCTGTTCCCGATGCATTGATTCATGAAATGCTTTCGGATAGTGATGTGCATACACAGGAGGAACGACGCTTATTTTATGTAGCCTGCACTCGTGCAAAAGAGAAGCTCTATCTACTTCATAGTGATTATTATTCACAGTCTCTTTCAGCAAAGCCCAGAGCGAATAAACGCTCTAAATTTATTGATGAGGTGATTGATCAAGTTGCTGTTACTCAGGTCGAGAAAACGGCTGAGGGAGTGGAGCAGTTTTTAAAGCCTAAAGAGTTGGGAGTTGGGAGTTTGGAGTTGGGAGTCGAGAAACAGCCCAATGCTGAAACCCGAATAGCCAGGTTTAGCTACTCACAGCTTTCGACGTTTAAAATCTGCCCACGGCAATACCAGTATTCCTATATATATAAGATTCCTCAGCCACCAAGTGGAGCATTGAGCTTTGGGATTACTTTGCACAATACTTTGTTAGCATTTTATCGATTAGTGACTCAGACGAAACAAGCCAGTTTGTTTACGGAGTTTGAAGAAGATTTGTCATTGGAGCGACTGATCACTATTTATGGTGAAAAATGGATCAATCAAGGGTATGAAAGCAAAGCTCATATGGAATCTTCTAAGCAACGTGGGGAGGAAATTCTTGAGCTCTTTTACACTCATTTTAAGGAACGAATTCCTCAAATCGAATTTTTGGAAAAAGGGTTTAAACTTAAGGTTGGCGACTATACGCTTTCGGGTCGTATTGACCGGGCGGATTTACTAGAAGATGGCAGCCTGGAGATTATTGATTATAAGACTGGGCGATCAAAATCACAGGCTCAAGTGGATAAAGATCTTCAGCTTCAGATTTATGCTATGGCTACGAAAGAGTGTCTGAATAAGCCCTCTTCCAAGATGACTTTGTATTTTTTAGATGACGACTTAAAAGTTTCCACTGAGCCTGATGAGAAACAGATTGAAAAGGTGAAGCAGGATATTATTGAGGTGGCTGATCAGATTAATCAAAGAGATTTTACTCCTGCACCTTCTAAGTTTGGCTGCAAATTCTGTTCTTATAGGGGGATATGTGATTCGTCTATTTAATAATTATTAATATCTCAAGTATGTCACGAGCTTCAATTGCAATTTTAATCCCCTTTATATTTTTAGTTTTTTTTATATTACATATTAGATTTAGTCTAGGTCTAAATATTATGAATATAATTACGATATTTCCACTTTATTTAAATGTATTATGGGGGTATCTGTTAATATATAGTCTTTTTATAATTATTTCAGAATTATTACTATTTACTATTTCATGTAGAATAAATATTTATCGTTTTTTTGCCTTTAAAAAGTTCTTTCGAATAGCATTAGCGGTTTTTATACCTATCCTTATATTCATTATCAGCTTTATATGGTTTAAAAAAGACTTTCCCTCAGAGTATATATGCCCCATTAAAGGGGGTAATTGGTTTACCCAAGAGGCATGTTTGGGCTATCCGAAGATTAATAAATGGCATGAATTTGAAAAGACTTGGTATATATGGCTAATCGCTTTAGTTATTATCGGAGTGGTTGAATATATACTGTGGACTAGAAAGAAAGGTTCGGATAATCAAATTATAAGCACAGCTGAAAAAATGGAACAAGAAATACATAGGGGATTTAATTAATTCGGATAATCCGTAGTGGGAATATCTAAATGAAAAGTGTTGTCGAATTTTCCGACACTTCTGATCGAACACAAAACCTGTCAAGTTAAGCCGGATTGTTTTTGGCATTATTAGCGTGTAAAATCGATGTATGGATTTTTTGAATATCATCATCATTATCGGTTTAGGCGTTTTGGGTTATTTCGTCTGGAATTTGTCCAAACAACTCAACCAGCCCAAGGAGGATCAATCTATGAAAATGCTTCAGGATCATCTGTTTCAGATACAAAAAGGGATTAAGGATCAGGATCGGACGATGAATGACCAACTGACCAAAAGCCGTGAAACGATTGCTGACTATCAGCAAAAGCAGTTTGCTGCTACTGCTAAAATGGTGAAAGACATGATGGAGAGTTCAAAATCGGTGACCGAGAAATTAACTAAGCTTGATGAGACGAATAAGCAGGTGGTCGGGTTTGCGGAACAGATGAAGAGCTTAGAAAACATCCTTAAAAATCCAAAGCAGCGAGGCATATTAGGCGAGTTTTTCCTCGAAAATCTACTCTCAAACCAGCTCCCACCCACTCATTTTAAAATGCAGTATTCTTTTAAGAATGGAGAAGCGGTGGATGCGGCTATTTTTGTCCGTGATAAGGTGATTCCCATTGATGCAAAATTTTCTCTCGAAAACTATAATAAAATCATGGAGGAAAAGAATGAGACGGTTCGTTCACAGCTAGAGAAGGAATTTAAATCAGATTTGAAGAAGCGTATTGATGAAACCTCTAAATACGTTCGACCGGAGGAGGGAACCACTGATTTTGCTTTTATGTTTATCCCTGCTGATGGAGTATTTTATAATTTATTGAGCTATAAAATTGGCACTTTGGATGTGAATACTCATGACTTGATTGAATATGCCTTTAAGAAGCATGTGATTATGGTTTCACCTATGACTTTTTATGCCTATTTACAAACGGTGATGCAAGGCTTGAAAGCCCTTCAGATCGAACAATCTGCCCGAGAGATCCAGAAGAGGGTAGGGGATTTGGGGCGACACATGAATTCCTATCAAGACTATATGGTTAAGCTTGGGAACCATTTAAATACAACTGTTAGCAGTTATAATAATGCGGGTAAAGAGTTCGGAAAATTGGATAAGGATGTGATTAAGATTACCGATGGAGAAGTAACCTTTAATCCCGAGCTTCCTGAGATGGATCGCCCAAAGGATTTCAACGAAAATGAAACCACAGTAAAGGTGTCGATTAAAGCTCCTGAGTCCGCCGATCAGGCTGCGATTGACGTCTAGCGTTTAAGGGGGATTTTGTGATATAATAGGTAAGAATAAAAATACAAATGATCAAAAAAATCCTGCTCATCGCAATGCTTATTACAGTCTTTTCCGGAATTGGGGTTTATCAATCATCACCTGTTTTGGCGCAGGGCAGTCAGATTCAGGATAATCAGTTTAAATTTGATCTTGGCGTTGTTACCCATAAAGATATTAAGGAACGGAACTGGATACGGAAGGGACTGGATTTTATCTTTGAGCGAGTGATTACAATTATGGCGGCCACTGTTGGGGCCGCTGCGGTTTTGATGATGGCGATTGGCGGGTTTATGATGATTTCTTCTGCCGGTACTGAAGAGCGATATACCAAAGGCAAGGGGATGATCATGAGAGCAATTATGGGTCTCGGCTTTGTTTTAGGCGCCTATATCTTGGTGACCACGGTTCAACTTCTTATTAAAAGCATATTTACTGGCTAATGACATTAAAAAGTCAAATATCACTGGCTCTTATTTTAATCCTTATCCTGTTTAATGTTTCGTTTGCTTTCGCTCAAGGGTCAGCTGCTGGAGCAGGTACATCAGGCTTAACAAAGGAGGAAGCTAAAAAAGCAGGGTTTTTGCAGTTAGCCACAGACCCTTCTAAATGCTCAACTGTAAATATTGAGGGTGTTATGACTACACCGAGGAACTGCCTCTTTCTTGAGGAGCCAATAGGTGGTAAGAAGAATTGGGATTTATATTATGTTGAATGTACGGAGGTGAAAGGTGCTACCGGAAAAAACGCGAAAGGTTGCAGTTATAACTTGTGGGGCGGTCAGGCTCTAACTGCTGAGCAGCATGGCCCAATACAAGCTCTTTTAACTGAAGATCCAAACAAACCCTATCAAGGGCCTTTTGGCTTACTTTATAGCTATGTAGGACTTATCTATAAATATATGTCGGGCATTATTGTGGCCATGGCAGTTTTATTTATAGTGGTTGGCGGGATTCAGATCACTACTTCCGGTGGGGATGAGGGGAAGGTGGATGAAGGAAAAAAGCGAATCACTAAGGCAATTATTGGTCTTATTGTCTGGTTTACAGCTTCTCTTATTCTTTACACGATCAATCCAACCTTCTTTGCGTTTTAACACATGAAACAGTTCTTTTATCTCATCCTTGGTATACTCCTTCTTCCCTCTCAACTGATGGCTTTTAGTAAATCTGAAGTGATACTGGAAGATCCTGTTGGGGGTGATATTCTGCCTGGGGGAAGGATATTAGAAGCGGGATCGATTCAGGATAGTCTCATTTTTAGTAAAATCATTCCATTTGCGATTAAATATACTATTCGTCTGGCGGTTGGTTTGGCCGTACTTGCCCTTATCTTTGGCGGTTACCAATACCTTACTGCTTATGGCGATGATGAAAAGCACAAATTGGCATCCAAAACCATCACTTATGCCTTAATCGGTTTGATTTTGGCGATCACAGCGTTTGGCATTGTTACTATTATTACTAATCTTAAAATAACCTAGATGCTTAAAAGGGTTAGCTCACTCATCATTGGTTTCGTCTTCTGCTTTGGCTTATTTCAATCCGTTCAGGCTGATTATAAAGAGCGTTCAGATTGGCTTTTGGATCAGTACAAAACGATTGGTGGTACGATGAAGTCAGCGCCAGCAGATGAACAGTTGGTGATTTCAGTTCAATTGGATATGCTTAATCGTCAAATTGACGCGGCGGATAGCTTTGAAAACCTAAAGACCAGGGTAAAGGCTATCCCAAGCGGTGACCCGCGTGAAGATGGGGCGGACGGGGCTTTGGATACAGCAGAAGGCTCACTTGATAAATTTTTAGCTTTAGATCCCACTAAAAAGACAGATGCAGGACAGATCGTGCTTGCTGAAGGAGATCCTCTAACGGCCACAGTCCAATTTACATCTGCAGAAAAAGCAGCTCTTACTGAACTTAGTAAGGTGAACCGGGCTATGATAGCTCCCATAAAGCCCGGAAATGTGCCTGAAGGGGATGTGCTTGATGATTTTTTGCCAGGCATAATCCGGATATTAATGCGTTTTGCTTCATTGGCAGTTCTAATATCTTTCTTAATTTCAGGTGTTTTATTTGTGATGGCTTTTGGCGTTGAGGAACGCATTACTAAGGCAAAGCATATGCTGTATTTTTCGTTGATTGGCTTTGCGATTGTGACGCTGGCTTTTGCGATTGTGAAAGCGGTTACCCAGATTGATTTCTTTGGATTTATCTAAAACAAGTCTTAAGCTTTAAGCTATGAAAAACATTATTTATTACACCATTGGAGCCTTACTTCTCTTTCCTGTTATGGCGTTTGAAGCGTTTGGGATTGATATTGATAACTTCAGAAATGATGTCTTAAGGCCCGAGAATTTGCCGGCAGGCACAGCTGCTTTGGATGCTCCGGTTGAGTCTAAAATCAATGCGATTCTTCAGTTTAGTACGAACCTTGTCCTCTATACTTCTGGCGCAGTGGCTGTTTTCTTCCTAGTGGTTGGTTCTATTCGATACATCACCTCTCTCGGCAGTCAGGATCGAATGGATGGGGCTAAAAAAACGATTAAATATGCGATTATCGGCCTTTTGGCTGTTATCCTGGCCTTCGCCATAGTTACCAATGTGATTGATCTTATTTTCCGTTCCACCGTTTAACGGTTTGGGATTTGAGTTTTAGGGGGAAGTCGTGTATTTTTAACGGTGTTCTAACTTATTTTAAGATGCCTAAAGAATTCTATACAACCACTGCCATTGCTTACGTAAATGCTAAGCCGCATATGGGGTTTGCATTGGAACTTATTTTGACGGATGTGATTGCGAGATATAAGCGTCTGATGGGCAACGATACCTATTTTCTTACTGGAACGGACGAACACGGTGTAAAGATCTATACCACCTCTCAAAAGGCGGGAATAGAACCTCAACAATTTGTGGATGAGCACGCAAAGACCTTCGAAGCTCTAAAGGGCATTTTGAATTTATCGAATGATGATTTTATAAGAACGACGGATCAGGAGCGACATTGGCCTGCCTGCCAGAAGCTTTGGAAAAAACTGGTAGATCAAGATGATATCTATGAAAAAGAATATGAGGGGCTTTACTGCGAAGGATGTGAGTGTTTTATGGCTTCCAGAGACCTTGTGGATGGAAATTGCCCCCATCACCAAACTCCTCCAAAAATCGTTAAGGAAAAGAACTACTTTTTCAAACTTTCTAAGTACAGCTCCAAAATTGAGGAACTTATTGAATCCAATGCCCTTAATATAGTGCCTGCCTTCAGAAAAAATGAGATTTTGAGCACTGTTAAGGAAGGGCTTCATGATGTCAGCTTTTCCCGTCCTCGATCCGTACTGCCTTGGGGAGTTGAAGTGCCTGATGATCCGGAACAAGTGATGTATGTGTGGTGTGATGCCCTTACTAACTATATCTCAGCTTTGGGGTATGCTGAAAATGGCCCTCTATACAAACAGTATTGGCCTGCTGATTTGCATGTGATCGGCAAGGATATTGTCAGGTTTCATGCGGGAATATGGATTGGCATGCTCCTTTCGGCCGGCATTGAGCTTCCTAAATCAATTCTTATACACGGCTTTCTGACTTATAATGGTGAAAAGATGAGCAAGTCGACCGGAAATGTGGTTGACCCTGTCGAACGGGTTGAAAAGTATGGTGTGGATGCCCTCAGATACTACTTAACCCGAGAGATTCCGAGTGGGCGAGATGGGGATTTTAGTGATGATCTGTTTGTTGAGCGCTATAATTCTGATTTGGCAAACAATTTAGGTAATTTGGTTAATCGAGTTCATACTTTGATTTCAAAGAATGATGTCACTGATTTTGAATTTGACGATGATGGTTTTGCTCCTTATAAAGAGAAAGTTGATGAAACCTGGAAGAAGTATATTTCTGATATGGAGGGTTACAACCTTCATGAAGCCGTTTTTCATGTATGGCGATTGATTGATTTTGCCAACAAAAAGGTTGATGAGGAAAAGCCATGGGTGCTTTTGAAAACTGATCCTGCCAAAGCTCGCTCTGTGCTTTGCAATCTACTTGAGCTGCTTCGGCATGTTTCGATTATGATTCAGCCGATTATGCCGGATAGCAGCGCTAAGATCAGAAAGCAATTAGGATTGCCGGATATTATCGATTCAGATGCTGAAAATGGCTGGGGAGTTTTAACGGATTGGACGAAACTTGGTACGGGCGAAATTGTGTTCCCGCGGATTGAAAAATAAGAGAGGATTAAGGGTTGACATAAATATAATATTGTGGTATATTGTATACGTATATAAAGGGTCGATAAGATTGAAATTCTCCCCGAAATGTGCTATAATTGTTTACTAAATGCATATCCCACATTCAGAGAGCATCAAAGGCATTCAAATCGAAAAAGTCACCCTAGGTGATAAGATTTGGCAATTTATACGGTTTGCTGTCGTGACGGGCATTATCTTTTCTGTCTCGTTTTTTGCCTTGAATTTCAGCGCCTATAAGCAGATTTTTACCGGTGTTTTAAACCCTGAGGCACAGGCTAAAGCCCAAGAAGTTTTATCTGATGCGGCAGGAGAGGGGACGAAGGCGGTTAATCCTGAACTTTTACTTCAAGTTCTTCCTGATAAAAAGGATGTTAAAAAGTCTTTTTCTTGGATTGATATGCCTATTGCGCCAACTGATAATCGACTTGTGATTCCCAAGCTTGGGAAGAGTATCCCACTCGTGAGTATGCCGACCGATAATATCCAAGGTGAAAACTGGTCTGAATTAGAAAAGCAGATTCAGTCAGGACTTCGAAATGGAGTGGTCCATTACCCGGGAACCGCAAAACCCGGCCAATACGGCAATGTTTTCCTTACAGGTCATAGTTCATACTATCCGTGGGATCCCGGTCAATTTAAGGATGTTTTTGCAACTTTGGCTAAAATGGAAGTCGGTGAACGTTATTATGTTTATTATAATCAGAAGAAATTTACTTACGAAATTGAGAAGAAATGGGAAGTATTACCAACCAATGTTGATGTATTACAGCAACCCACAGACCGAAAAATCTCTACTTTAATGACTTGTACACCTGTTGGAACTACGTTGCGCAGATTGATTATCACTGCGGTTCAGGTGGATTAGTAACATGAATTACAGTATTTATTGTAATTCACTTAGTATTAATACCGTATAAGATATATTGTACGGGATTTAATCTAATCGCTATTCATTGTTCCCTATTTACTATTTCAGCAAAAAAAATCATCTAAATAGAAAATAGTAATTAGAAAATAATATATAAATTAAACTTGCATGATTCCGATTACTTTTCTGAGTAATTTCTGGATAACCGTATCTTCACCGGCTAAATCGATACCGATGTTGACCAGGGCCAGTGGAATTATGTCTTCCCGCCCCCCTATTGTCTTGGTTTCATCAATTATATTCCGTAAATCCTTTGGAGTTAGGTAGCTTCCAACCGGTTTTGTAATAAAAGGTAGTTTTTTATGCCACTTCCGGTCGTTGATTGCGCTCTTAATTTCCGGCAGGAAGGTTCCGCCACCTGATAGCAGTATTTTTGAAGGAAGCGGGCTGATTTTCTTGAACTCAGATATTGCGAGTACAACACCTTCGAGCCACACTTCAATGTCCTCATTGATGATATTGCTGATGATTTTCTTCGATTTTTGCTCTAATTTGTCGGCGGTGTAGGCGTATTTGAGTTTCTCTGCCTCGTTGAATGAAATATTCAGCTCAACCGACATTCTTTTTGTAAATGTGCGTCCGCCTATGCCGAACATTTTAGTGCCGGCCACAGAGCCATTTGAAACCACGGCTATGTCCGTCGCTCCCCCGCCGATATCGATGAATATGGCTGACAAACTCTCTTCATCAAACTCGAGACATCTAGACAGGGCAAAAGGCTCTGAAACAATGCTTAAAAGTTCAAGCTCTAGTTCATCAGCGATATTCTGCAGGGCCGCGTAATGACCCAATGGGGCAAAGCAGTTAAAAATAGACATTTCTACTTCTTTTCCCTGAAAGCCAAGTAAATTAGTCACTTTATAACCATCAACACGGACATCGACTATGGTACTGCCGACTAATTTTACGTCAATTTCCGGATAACCCGTCTCCTCACTCAAGGCCTTTCTGACCTCACCAAAGGCCCGCCATTGTAATTTGTGGACGATGTTTTTGAGCTCAGATACATTGATCTTGGTATCGGGCTCCTCTCTTTTATAGGTCATTTTAGAGGTTGCTCCTTTGATGAACTCTCCGGCAATTCCCATTACGAGCTGCTGAGGTTGCAAGCCTGCTTGCTGAGAAGCGATTCGAATAGCCTCTTTGCATTGCCTGACGATGCTGGCAATATCGGTGATTGTTCCGCTTTGAACATCAGCTAGACGGTGCCTCACCTTTCCTACCCCTTTAATTATTCCGCGTTTACCAATTACTTCACCACTCATGCTTTGTTTTTCCTCTACGGTAAATAAAACTGCTTTCACGGTTTCAGTTCCCAAGTCCAGGGCAACTATTGCTTTTTCCTGCGGTTTCCGCCTGAAGAATTTGACAATCATCTGGGTTTGTTAAAGCTTACTAAGTTTTCCTGATTTCCTCCAATAATTCAAGGTAATATTTTCTCTCAAAATCTTTTTGGCCAAAACCAAATTTTTCGAACCATCCAATTAGTTGTTTTTTAGCCTTTGGAATACCTTCTTTTTTACCTGATATGATTTCGATTTCCAGGAAATATCCAAGCCCCTTTACTTCATTTAATTCGAAGCGAACCGTCCCCTTTTTATAAACCACTGACTCTTTCACCTTTTGAGCGCCTAAATTTATTCCCATTTTTCCGAGCCAATGTTTGAATTTTTCACCCGAGGTGAGCTTTAATTCAACCTCCTGATTGGCTTCAATCCCCTCCCCTCTTGTTTTTGATTTGATGTGGATGAATCCCTGTCCATTTTTATCTCTCACTCTAAGATGGTGATTCTTTAAGTCAGAAGAATAGTGATCCGTATTTGTTTCTTTACCCACTTTATTCGCGATTTTGGGCAATTCTTTTTTAACACGCTTAAAATCGTTCTCGCTGAGCCTTACTTTTGCTTCAACTTCATACATATGTCTTAAGTTCGGAGTTTGGAGTTCGGAGTTCGGAGTTTGGAGTAAGATATATCAATCTCCCAACTCCCTTCTCCTAACTCCAGACTTAATTAGCGGTATATCATGTCGTCCCGGTGAACGCCTACGCCGATAAAATTAACCGGAGTTTCTAAAAGTTCTTCAATCTTCTTAACATACTCCTGAGCGGCTTTTGGCAGATCGCTGAAGCTCTTAGTCTTACTGATGTCTTCGGTCCATCCTTCCATTTCTATGTAATTAACCGTTACTGCTTCAAAATCAGTTAATGAGGTGGGAATTGTCTTAATTTCTTCATTATCTAATGTATAACTGGTTCCTATTTTAATTGATTGCATTCCGGTTAATACATCAAGTTTGGTCAGGTTGATACTGGTGATTCCGTTTATTTCGATGGCGTTTTTAGCCACGACTAAATCCAACCAGCCACATCGTCTTGGTCTGCCGGTAGTGGCTCCAAATTCTCCTCCTTGGTCTCTCAGCATTTCACCTTCCATGCCTCCAAGCTCTGTTGGGAATGGCCCAGCGCCAACACGTGTGGTATAAGCTTTCATGATTCCAACGACATTTTCGATTTTGTTCGGCGGAAAGCCAAGACCAGTACACGCTCCACCTGTTGTGGTGTTTGAAGAAGTGACAAATGGGTAGGTTCCGTGATCGATGTCGAGCTGACTTCCCTGGGCACCTTCAATCAGAATTGATTTACCCTCGCGATAAGCGTTATGGATGTAGTCGGCGGTGTTGGCGACGTATCCCTCGATCACTTCGACAGCATCCTTGTAATAATTGATTTCTCCCTCGATATCGAATTCGAATCCGTATGCCTTCATATGACGTTCAGCATTTCTGCGTAATTTTTCGGCAAAGTGTTCAAAGTCGAGTAAATCTGCTATCCGAAGACCGATTCGAGAGACTTTATCGGTATAAGCAGGTCCAATCCCTCTTAGTGTAGTTCCTACTTTTTTCCCTTTCTTACGCTCCTCTTGTATTCCATCAATGACCTTGTGATACTCCAAGAGAAGATGAGCTTTATCACTCAAAAGTAATTTTCCTCTTACATCAATCCCCTGTTCTTTAAGCTGAGTGATTTCTTCTAGGAGGGTTGGAATGTGAATTACGGTTCCATTCCCAATGATACTCATTTTACCCTCTCTTAAAATCCCAGAAGGAAGCAAATGAAAGACGTACTTCTTTGATTCACCATTTTCATTCACGCAAATAGTATGACCGGCGTTGGCTCCCCCGGCGCTTCGAGCGACAATGTCAAAGTGGCCCGAAAGGATATCGACCAGCTTTCCTTTGCCTTCGTCACCCCATTGGGTGCCGGCAATATAAATAACCTGACCAAGCGTTTTTTCAATGTCCGCTTCGCTTTTGATTGATAGTGTCATTGTTGTAGGTTTAGAGACCTAAAACAGACTATCAAAGGGGCTCTGAATAGTCAACGTTTGCTAAAAATATAAGCTGGCGTAATACTGTTCATCTTCAATTTTTTTCCTTTTTTCTCTTATTTGTTTACTTTTTCCCCTCAGTTCATCCGATCTTGAGATTGCTGCATCAATCATACCTCTAAGATGCTGCTTTAACTCCTCACTATCCACCGATCGTGCTTCGCTTGTCTCGTACGCTTTGTCAGATGCAACCCTATCACGAGCCTTTCCCCTAGTTTCTCTTATTGTATTATAGGCTTGTACGATCAGATCTGTATAATGACTTGCATCCTTATCTTTGCAATAATCAGGATGACATCGCAGTAACATTTGCTGATATGCCCTTCTAATTCTTTCATCAGTGGCATTCGGTTCAACTCCAAGAATCATGTAAGGCGGCATTTGTTCCAGATCTGCCATATGCTGTTGGCGGGCTTTATTCATCGCTTTGTAATGATGTGATTGTAAATATAGTGATATATTATATAATTGATACATTATTTTGTCAAGTCAATTGAAATACGTAAAAAAACCTATATTCTATATAGTTAAATGACTCAGAATTTAGCCAATTTTACTAAAATAGGTTTTTAGCACATTAACCGGAAGCCCAACAACGTTCCAATAATCACCTTTTATTCTTGTTACCCACTTCCCCCCTTTCCCCTCAATGGTCATTGAGCCTGATCGATCTTTCCACTCTCCAGAATCCAGATAGGCTTCAAGATCTTCGTTGCTGAATTTCCTGAAATGCAGTCTGGTTTTATCAAATTCAACTAATTTTTGATTTGTCTCCTCTTTTACCAGGGCGATTCCTGAATAAACATCGCAGTGGGAGCCGCAGTATTTTCGTATTGTTTTTTTAGCGTCTGCCCGGTTTCTGGGTTTAGTCGAAAGCGAGCCATCGCTAAGTACGACGAATGTATCGCAACCGAGTACCCAATCCTTCGGATAGTCTTTTGCAACCCGTTCAGCCTTTCTAAGTGCAATTCGTTTGGCGATCGTGTGATATTTTTTTAAGTTGCCCGCAGCTTTAGTTTCATTGATGTGGCTCGGGACGACCTTAAACTTTAGACCCATGTCCTTAAGGATTTTTTTTCGCTGTGGGCTCTTTGAGGCAAGAATAAGCTTTGTGAGCATAAGAACTATTTGATTAATTTCTTTAGCTCCAGAATAGCTCGGTCTAGTTGGCGGTCTTCGTTTTCCGCTCCACCTTGCTTAATCTCAATGTTCGGAGTGATCCCGTTTCCATTAATGCTCTTACCATAAGGCGTAAGCCATTTCGCGACCGTTAATTTTAGACTAGAGTCATCACCAAAGTAATTAACTTCCTGAACGGTTCCTTTGCCAAACGTCGTTTCACCAATGACCGGTGCCCCTCTGACTTCCTGCAGTGCGCCGGCTACAATTTCTGATGCTGAAGCGCTCCCTTTGTTTACTAAAACTACAATCGGCAGGTCTTTTAACACGCCTTCTCCTGAGGTGTTTTGGGTTAGGTTGAAATAATTATACTTTATCTGAACAGCTGGAGATTCATTTGGAAGTAAATGACCGAGCATTTTGATGGCAACATCCAGCAGGCCTCCGGGATTATTTCTCATATCGAGGACTACCCCTTTAATTTTAGAATTATTTGAGATAATTTCGACAATTTCACGGAATTCACCACTGGCAATTTGGTTAAAATTGATCAGCTTAATATGCATAATATTCCCGCTTCCGATCACTTCGTATTCGGTTGAATTGACATTGATTACTCCCCTGGTTACAGGAATGATTACTTTTCTCCCATTTCTCAGGAAGGTTAATTTTACTATTGTACCTTTTGGCCCTTTAATCTTATTCACCACATCGTGCAATGGCTCACCTTCAGCGTTGTAGTCGTCTACTTTTAAAATAATATCTCCCGCTTCAACTCCTGCCTTTTCAGCCGGACTCCCCTGAATAGGTGAAACGATGATGACATTTTCATTCTCATCCACGGCGACGAAAGCCCCGATTCCTTCAAAAGAACCATCGATGATATCGTTAAAATTCTGATTTTCGGTTTGATCAAAGTAGACTGAGTAAGGGTCGTCAAGAGTTTCAATCATCGCCTTGATGGCTTTGTTTGAGAGTTCTTTGTCGTCTAACTCATCGCGATCAACAAAGTTTGATTTAATGAGATCCCACGAATTGATAATCTTCTGAAGTCCTAAGTCGAAGCTGGTCATGCCTATGCTCATTCCAGGGTCTCTAAGATCCACCAAATCCATTTTATAAATCATATGGGCTGCTTTGGCTCGCGTTACCCTTTTATATAACCCAAAAAAATCGGACTTTTCCGGGCTCACCACTCCTAATGAAATAGATCTCATCACAATGGCCTGAGAACGCTTGTTTCTTTTTACATCTTTATAAGGAATCGAACCGACGTATTCCCGTGGAATAGGAATCCCTCTGGAATGATAAAGAAGCTCCAGTGCGTTTAGGATCGTCAGTTTTTGATAAGGATTAATCTTCTCCTCTTTATTAAAGAGGATTCCTAATTTAATTGCTTCTTTAAAATAAGGGGCATACCAGGCGTTATTTGAAGTATCTGTAAAAGGCAAGGTTACCCTTGGGGCTGGTTCAAATTTTGGACTGTTTAGCAGCACAAGGTATTTGATAAATTCTGCCTTCGAGATCAGAATATCCGGTTTAAATAATTTGCTATTCTGGAATACATCATTTCTTCTCAGATACTCTACTGCGTAAAAATAAGGAGAATTCTGAGCAATATCATCATACGCGGACACTCCCGTGCTAAAGATTAGAATGCTGATGATTAGTGATGCGAGGACTGCCTTCATTTTGTTAAACATGATTCAGTTTTAGAGATTAAATTGTCTTTTTTTTGCACCCAAATAAAGAGTGATTTAAGCGCTGTAGAACTTTAACGCTTCACTCACTAAAAGTCAAAAGGTTGGCGTAGTCTGAATTACCCCAATATACCAGGGACCGGAAATTTCACGCACATCGTTTTTACCTCCTCTTTAATTTTAAGAAGTTCGGTTTCATTCTCATGGTTTTGAATCGTTCGATCAATCCAATCGGCAATTCTTTCCATTTCAGGCTCTTTCATACCTCGTGTAGTCACAGCTGGTGTGCCAAGCCTGATTCCTGAAGGGTCAAATGGCGAACGAGGGTCATCAGGGATCGTATTCTTATTTAGCGTAATTCCCACTTTATCCAGCGCTACCTGAGCTTCTTTCCCTGGGATATTTTTACTGGTCAGGTCCGCAAGGATCAAATGTGTATCCGTACCATCAGAAATAAGCTTGAATCCTCTTTTCATCATCGCATCGGCTAAATACTCAGCATTCTTTTTTACCTGCATAGCGTATTCTTTGAATTCCGGCTGAAGTGCTTCTTTGAAAGCGATGGCTTTGCCAGCGATCGTGTGTTCGTGTGGTCCACCCTGCAAGCCTGGGAATACTGCTCTGTCAATCGCCTTAGCGTGCTTTTCTTTGCAAAGAATTATAGCTCCTCTTGGACCGCGAAGAGTCTTGTGAGTGGTGGTCATGACCACATCAAAATATGGCACAGGTGATTCTAAAGCACCACCCGCCACCAAACCTGCTGTGTGTGAAATGTCTGCCATTGTTAAGGCGCCAACTTCATCTGCAATTTCTTTGAATTTCTTCCACTCGATGTCTCGTGGATAGGCCGTGAAGCCCGCTACAATCATCTTAGGCTTATGCTCTAGTGCGAGTCGCCGCACTTCTTCCATATCAATTTTACCCGTTTCTTTATTTACACCGTATTGTATGAAATTGTAGGCTTTCCCGGAAAAGGCGATGGGGAGCCCGTGGGTGATGTGTCCTCCATGATCGAGCTTTAAACCCATCACGGTGTCGCCGAATTCTAAAAGCGCGAAATAGATAGCGGTATTAGCAGGAGATCCTGAATAAGGCTGAACGTTTGCGTGTTCTGCTCCAAATAACTCTTTGGCTCTGTCGATAGCCATGTTTTCGATGACATCAATATTTTCCTGCCCACCGTAGTATCTTTTCCCAGGGTATCCTTCCGAATACTTATTGGTTAAAATCGAACCGCATGCCTCCATCACTGCAGCTGAGGTATAGTTTTCTGACGGAATCAGTTCAATGCCTTCCCGCTGTCTCTTTTCTTCGGCTAAAATAGATTCCAAAATTTGTGGATCTTCTTGTTTTATGGATTCATAATTCATAGAGCAACAGTTATGAAATATTTTAATTTCTAACGACATTGATACACCGACTGATCGGTTACGATGATATCAACAGGTTCATCATAATTCTCTTTCGGGATCGAATCAAGAACTTGTTCCTCGTAAGCCAGCACAACTTTCAACTTGCCCTTCTGCTTCTGAAGGTAGCGATCATAATACCCTTTTCCCATTCCTAATCGATTACCTTTTCGGTCAAATCCAACGCCAGGAATTACAATGAGCTCAACTGCGTTGTCATAGACACTGCTTGCTTCAATACCTGTCGGCTCAGGTACCTTTTCGAAGCCTGTTTTTAGGTCTAATGGTGATTTAATCGGAATGGCCTGGAATTTAGACTTACCATCGACTACAGGTAGGTAAAGCTGTTTAGAGTTTATATATTTATCGATGAGCGCTGTAGTGTCTACTTCGCCGTTCACGGAATAATAAAAAAGGATGTGCTGGGCGTCCTTAAATACTTCCAACTGTTCCAGTTGGCAACTGATTCTCTTATTTTTTTCGGCTCGTTGTTTATCAGGTAGCTGACTTCTCCATTTGAGCAATTTCTGACGAATTTTAACTTTATCTTTCATATTGTGGGTCAAACCGTGGGTCAAACCTGCCTGCCGGCAGGCAGGTCGTGGGTCAAATCGTTGCTCGTAACTACAATATGATCTACAAAGCGAAGCGATGATCCACCACCTGATCTACAATCTGAAATTATCCTCCAAAGACTTCCTTTGCCATCTCTATTACCGACGGATCCTCAATTTTTTCCTCGTCTGTAGATTCCTTTTTAGCCACCGGTTTTAAGTCGATCTTTTTTACTTCTGCTTTCAAAGTTGGTTTGATTTTTAGTACAGCATCAAAGGCGGCAATGATCTGAGCCTGATTGGTGGAACTCATTACCTTATCCATAAAAGTACTGGATTTAAAGAACATCGTTAGCACTCCGCCTTCAAAGCTAACCGGTTCTCCATCCATGAATGACATTTTAATGAACGGGGTTTCGATGTGATCAACGATTCGCTGCCAGTTTGTCCTTATTTTTTCGAAAGTAACGTCTGAGACCACTGTTTCCTCATTTGCTTTCTTATTCGGTTCCATTAAATCACTCAGTGACTCTTCCTGTACCGGTTCCTTAGCCGCTCCTTCGGATGTGGCTGCATTTGAAACACCCCCTTTCCCTTCGTACTCACAAGCCTTTATTACTGCGATTTCAAGTGGCAGCTGAGGAATATGAGCCTGGTTGATCTGAAGCTTCGCCTCAGAGAAGATATCGATGAACTTTACGGTAGAGCTGACATCTTGCTTCTCCTGAATTCCTAAAAGCATCTGTTCCCGCAAATAACTCACGAGTTCGCTGCAAAATTGTTTTAGGTTCTGACCTTGGCTATTGACCTGGTTTAAAATTTCAATGGCTTTTAGGCTTTCTTTCTCAAGTAAGGCTTTGTAAAAGGACTCTATCAGCATGTGCCCTGTGATTCCCAGATTGTTTATCACTTCCTGGTAAATCACCGAGCCATCCATATTCATCTGTTCAAAAAGGCCTATAGCGTCTCTGAGTCCTCCGGCCGATAGCTTTGCAATCAACTCCAAAGCATCCGGTTCGGCGTGAACTTCTTCCTCTTTACCTATGGTTGTGAGCCTTTCGACGATGTCCTGCTGAGTGATTCGTTTGAAATTAAACTGCTGACACCTTGAGATTATGGTTTCCGGAATTTTATGCGCTTCGGTTGTGGCGAGAATAAAAAAAGCATGCTCTGGTGGTTCTTCAAGTGTTTTAAGAAGAGCATTGAAGGCTTCTTTGGTCAGCATATGCACCTCATCTATAATGTAGACTTTTACACTCCCTTGAGTGGGTGCGAACAATATTTTTTCCCTGAGTTCTCTGATCTCATCAATTCCACGATTACTGGCGGCATCAATTTCAATAAGGTCTACTAATCTACTGCTTAAAATTGCTTTGCAATTATCACATTCATCACAGGGTTCGACTCCGTCCATTCGATTTGTACAATTCATGCTTTTGGCGATGATCCTGGCCAAAGAAGTTTTACCCGTTCCACGAGGACCGCAAAAAAGATAGGCATGTGTTAGGGCATCCCGTTTAATGGCATTAACTAGCGTTGTTGTAATATGTGATTGGCCAACAATTGAGTTGAAATTCTGGGGCCGGTATTTTAAATAGAGTGACATTCTTCTAGTTCGTAGTTAGGAGTTAGGAGCTTGTAGTTTAGCACTTACCATTTATAGCTTACAGCTTACGGCTTAAAACTTAGGACTTTCAGATTATCAAATTAACTTTAGAATGACAATTAGGTTTGCTAAAATAGCTAGGCACTCATTTCTTAATCTCTGATCATGAAAACACTCTTAAAACTTTTTACCTTAACAGTTGCCTTAACTGCTTTATCCGCTTGTACGCCAACTGACACGGCCCCCCCTGCCTTGCTTGGGAGTCCCGATGCGCCTATTTTAATCGAGGAGTTCTCAGACTTTGAGTGTCCTGCCTGTGCTCAGGTTAGCCCTCAGCTTGAAGATGTGGTTAAGCGAAATGCCGATAAGGTGCGGATGGAATACCATCACTATCCCCTTCCGTATCATAAGTACGCCTTTAAAGCGGCAGAGGCTTCTGAATGCGCTAATGATCAGGACAAATTCTGGGAATACTCAGCAGCTCTTTTTAGGAATCAAAAGAATTTAACTCAGGATAACCTCATTAAACTCGCCACTAACCTGAAACTTGATGAGGCAACATTTACCGAGTGTCTGAATAGTGGGAAAAAAGCGGGTGATGTGAAATCTGACCTTTACGAAGGGCGTCGTCGTCAGGTAAGTTATACTCCTTCAATCTTTGTAAACGGAGAGATCGTAAAATTCACTACTCCTGAACAATTCGAAGGTTTTCTGAATAGCCTCTAGATCACATTATGATAGATGCCCTACCTACCCAAACCGCTGAAGCGATTGAAGTGCCTGATCGTTGGGACTCTTGTACTCTTTTAAAGGTACAGCCTAACGAGGTTTTTGACATGAATCACCTTTTAGGCGCTTATGAGGATATTGAATACATGGGTCAGGGCGTTATTTTGCTCCGAAATGAAAACGTCGATTCTAATCTGGGTAAAGTACTCACTCAGATTAAGTCTGACTTTCCACATATTGAAATTGTTTTTGACGATAACCCCCTTAAAGATATCAAACGTCGGATAAGACGCAGAGTTGATGGCTTACTCAGAAGTGTAGGCGTTTTGTCATAATTGGAATTGCCATTTATTCAAAAGTATGTAAAATAACATTCTAACTTATAAAGCCCCCCTCCTATGAAAACTAATAATACTGAAACATTACCTGAAGCATCTAATGTAAATCAGGAAAGGCCAGGAAGGCCAATGAGAAGAGCCGATATGGTCATTACAGAATTTCATCAACTCGTTCAAAATGGATTTTTCAACAGAGAAAGGATTATGGAAGTTGTAGCTGAGCTGAAAGGTTCTTATGCCCGTGCCGAAGAAAGCATGCAATGTCTTGAAGGACCTAAGCACCCATTAGACCTTGATACTATTGAGCTGGAAGCAGCTCTGAAGGCTAAAAAGGATAGAGTCGCTGAAACACTGAAGCATCCACGCCTAAGGTCAGCTGCCTAAATAAACCACTCTTATAAGTCTTATCGCCCTGAGGCCTTTCTAGGCTACAGTGTTTCTTCAGGCTGAGAACTCCGCATAGCTGCCTTTATTTGAAGTACCCTTTCTATTCTTGCATTTATTTTTCTAAGTCTGAGTTTTACTCTTTTGGATCTTGGTTCTAAATCCGTTTCTAATTGCCGTGTTAGCTGAGCTTTTCTTTCCGGGTTTGTTTCCTTCGCTATCTCTCTCTTCAAATCCGGTATGCAGCCCAGGCAAAGAATCATATGCTCCCTGGCAAGTTCCAACCTTTCAGAGTTATTTTCTAAGGAGATCTCAGAAGTAAATCTGGCATCAAATCTTTCTAAAAGCCCCCGCGTGAACATTGCGAGTTTTTCAAAGGCGCCGGGTATGGTTTCCTCGGCATCCAATTTTCGAACTTGTTTTTCGGGCTTATTCATATGAATCATCAGTTACTTCTACAACTATTCCGGGTATTACTTCTTCAAAAGCTGCTTTTCCATGCTGCGGATATTAGCATAATGAAGGTTTTAATCTAAAAATTTTAAAATTTTAAGACTTTTTATCTGCGTCTTCTGGCTTTTTATCATAGCCACATCTTTCGGCAATGCCCTCTAGTAATTCCCAAATTTTGGTTTCTTCTTCTGTTGGCTTGCGCATTGCAGAAAGTTCCTGACCATGCATTAATCCCCTTAATATTCCTCTGACTGCAATTGCTACTTCAAGTCTCCCCTTCGCAGTTGCGTCTTTCATCATCAGCT